>JAADIL010000245.1 GCA_013151355.1 Gammaproteobacteria bacterium | reverse complement strand
TTACTACCATCAGCTGGTTTTTGTTTCACTTCAAACTGCGCACGCTTTTCCGCCATGAGCTTTAGTTGATGCTCATCCATTTCATCATCTTTAATCAAACCGATGAGTTTCATGTGTGATTCAATGGCATCACCCAACTCAGCCACCAGGGAGGGCATGTATTTGCCGCCCTTTTTGAAGTAACCACCACGCGGGTCAAACACGGAATGCAGTTCGTCCACCAAAAAGGTTACGTCGCCACCTTTGCGGAACACGGCGGAGATGATACGTGTCAGTGCCACTATCCACTGAAAGTGGTCCATGTTTTTGGAGTTGATGAAGATTTCGAACGGTCTGCGCAATTCGTGTTTGGTGCCGGGATTGAGCACCATGTCGTTAATGGTGAGGTACAGGGAGTGCTCGGAAAGCGGGGTTTTGATTTTGTAGGTGGAGCCCAGTAACATTTCCGGGCGTTCGACCTTTTCGTGCATGTGCACGACGTTGTTTTCTTCATTTTCCACTTCCACCGCAGCCAATGCTTCTTCATCAACTGCCGGTTTTTTTTCGTCTTCTTTGGTCACACTGTAACTGACGATTTTACTGCCAAGTTTAATAGCCATCGTTATCTGCTCCTGCCTGCAACCGGTTCCATCCGGTACATTTTTCATACATTAATGATGAATACGGGTTCAGTAAATTTCAGAACTTTCCGTAATACCCTTCCTTCAGGGCGTCATAGAGGTTCGCGGCGGTGTGGGTTTCTCCGTCATATTCAACCTCTTCATTGCCTTTGACTTCCACTACGCTACCATCTTCTAACGTAAATTGGTAAGTTGTCTTTTCCAGATCCTGTTCTTTCACCAGTACACCCTGGAAAACCTCAGGGTTGAAGCGGAAGGTGGTACAGCCTTTCAACCCTTCGTCGTAGGCGTACATGTAGATATCCTTGAATTCTTCAAACGGGAAATCCGTGGGTACGTTGGCGGTTTTGGATATACTTGAATCAATCCATTTTTGTGCAGCGGCCTGTACGTCTACATGTGCTTTGGGGGCGATGTCGTCGGCAGAGACAAAATAATCCGGCAGTTTTTCACTGTCGTTTTCTGCATAGGGCACTGCGCTGGTATTGATCATTTTCTGATAGGCCAGCAATTCAAAGGAGCATACGTTCACTTTTTCTTTGGTCTTTTTGCCTTCACGAATGATATTGCGTGAGTAGTGGTGGGCAAAGCTGGGCTCAATGCCGTTGCTGGCATTGTTGGCCAGGGACAGGGAGATGGTGCCCGTGGGTGCAATGGAGCTGTGGTGGGTAAAACGACATCCCGACTCGACCATTTTTTCGATCAGCTCAGGATCGACTTCACCCACCTTTTTCATGTAACGGCTGTAACGTGCATGCAGCACTTTACCTTTTATGCTGTCACCCACATTGAAACCATCGATTTTCATTTCCGGGCGTTTGCGCAACATTTCTGCGTTCACGGTGAAGTCTTCTTCCATGATAGGCGCGGCACCTTTTTCTTCTGCCAGTTCAACACCGGTTTTCCAGCCCACCATGGCCAGTTCGCGGGTGACTTCTTCGGTAAATTTCAGTGAATCTGCATCGCCATAGGCCATGCGCATCATGGTGAGCGTGGAACCCAGCCCCAAATACCCCATGCCGTGACGGCGTTTGTTCAGAATTGCTTTGCGTTGGCCTTCCAGCGGCAGACCGTTGATTTCCACGACGTTGTCCAGCATGCGGGTGAAGATACCCACGGTCTTGCGGAATTTTTCCCAGTCAAAACAGGCGTTGTCGGTAAACGGTTCCACCACAAATTTGGTAAGATTCACCGAGCCCAGCAGGCAGGAGCCGTAGGGTGGCAATGGTTGTTCACCGCAGGGGTTTGTGGCCCGGATGTTTTCGCAGAACCAGTTGTTGTTCATCTCGTTCACTTTATCAATGAGGATGAATCCGGGTTCGGCAAAATCATAGGTGGAAGTCATGATCATGTCCCACAGACGGCGGGCATGTATGGTGCGATAAACCTTGCAGGCCACCAGACCTTCGTCGTTGCTCACGTAGCCTTTGTCGGTGGGCCATTCGCGCCATACCACTTGCGCGGGATCATTAATGTCGATGTTGTCGATGTCGATCTCTTTTTCGCTCAGCGGAAATGCCAGACGCCAGTCTTCGTCTGACTTCACTGCTTCAATGAATTCCCGGGTGACCAGTAAAGAGAGGTTGAACTGACGCAGGCGACCGTCTTCACGTTTGGCACGAATAAAGTCCATCACGTCCGGGTGACCCACATCAAAAGTGGCCATTTGCGCGCCACGACGGCCACCAGCAGAGGACACGGTGAAACACATTTTGTCGTAGATATCCATGAAGGACAGTGGCCCGGAGGTGTATGCACCTGCACCGGCTACGAAGGCTCCTTTGGGGCGCAGGGTGGAAAATTCATAGCCGATACCGCAACCGGCTTTGAGCGTAAGCCCTGCTTCGTGTACTTTTTCCAGAATATCGTTCATGGAGTCATGCACAATACCGGAAACAGTACAGTTGATTGTGGACGTAGCAGGCTTGTAGGCCAGCGCTCCGGCATTGGAAATAATGCGTCCGGCGGGAATCGCACCGTGACGCAGAGCCCACAAAAAGTGTTCGCCCCATTCTTTACGTTTAGCATCCGTTTCCTCAACCTCCGCCAGTGCCTGGGCAACACGACGGTAGGTATCGTCGATGGTTTCATCCACCACGACGCCATCCTTGCTTTGCAGGCGGTATTTTTTCTCCCAGATATCCACCGAGGCGGCCTGGAAGGGAATGTCTTCAACACTGGTCGTAATGGTATTCAAAGAAACAGCTTTCATGAGATGGGCACCCTTGTCACGGATTTTTACAATCTGACCAACAACTGTGCCGGTCGGCTTGCGCCGCCCGCTGACAATCGTGGACTCTCCAAAGACTTAAACACTAGATGTAGTGTCTGCGGCATAGGATAGGTGCAAGATTGAACACTGTCAACGCGATCTTTAATAGATATCGTAAAAAATAATAAGCAACAAAAACATACAGATACACTGTTTTTATAGTTTAAGTCTATACGTATGGTTCTGTCTGGGGAAAAAAATAAACATTTTCCGGGGCACAACATGTAGTGGTCAATAAATGAACAAATTGTCCTGTATTTCCTCAGGAACCCGGGGGAGAAAAAACATTTTCGCCCCTTGATTCAGTATTCTCTACCCCTATATCCGGAGTAGAGGATATCGTTTTTAATCGTCTGCAAACTGTATCAACCGTTCTACACAAACCAGCAAAAAGGAGGACATCATGAACATTATTCAATACGACCCCTGGCGCAAACTCCAGCAGTTACAACGGGAAATGGGCAGCCTGTTTGATCCTCGCCTCAACACTGATAATGACAGCGCAAGTATGGCTACCAGTGACTGGGTGCCTGCCGTGGACATCAAGGAAGAAGATAATCGCTTTTTGATTGTTGCCGATGTGCCCGGCGTCGAGCCCGATGACATCGAAGTACACATGGAAAACGGCGTGCTCTCGATCAAGGGTGAGCGACATGAGGAACGCAAAGAGGAGAAGGAAGGCTACAAGCGCGTTGAGCGTACATATGGCAGTTTCCATCGCCGCTTTAACCTGCCCGATACCGCCGACGCCGAAGG
Source organism: Gammaproteobacteria bacterium (assembly GCA_013151355.1). Lineage (GTDB taxonomy): Bacteria > Pseudomonadota > Gammaproteobacteria > SZUA-152 > SZUA-152 > SZUA-152. The sequence continues at coordinate 9,060 of JAADIL010000245.1, read as the reverse complement.
CATTACTGCAAAAAGCCGTAATGGCTCACTGGAGGTCAGCATCCCCAAACGCGAGACATCAGCACAGACCCGGCGTATCACTGTAGAGCATTGAGTCGCCAGGCGCACCCGCGCAAGCCACTTTGACTTGCGCGGGTTTGTGCCTTTATTTAATCCGGCAGAATCGTTTCATCCCGCCACAACGCTTCCAGAGTTTCACGTTTACGCACCACGGTATATTGATCACCATCCACCATGACTTCAGCCACCCGTGGTCGCGAATTATAGTTAGAACTCATACCAAAACCATAGGCTCCCGCTGAACAAACGGCCAGCACGTCACCTGCTTCAATATTGAGCTGCCGATCCTTGCCCAGAAAATCACCAGTCTCACAAACCGGGCCCACCACATCGTAAACACCGGCCTGGTCGCTATTGTCGCGCAGCTCAAGCGGAATAATATCCTGCCATGCGCCATACAGGGCGGGCCGTAACAGGTCATTCATGGCGGCATCCACAATGGCAAAACTTTTTGCCTCGCCCAGCTTGAGGTATTCCACTTGCGTCAGCAAAATACCCGCATTACCGGCAATGGCCCGTCCCGGCTCCAGCACAATTTCCAGTCCCCGTTCTTTCAGTGGGGTCAGAATCGCTGCGGCGTAATCGGCAGGGCTCGGCGGCGCTTCATCACGATAGGTGATGCCAAGACCACCGCCCATGTCGATGTGTCGCAGATGAATACCCTGAGCCGCGAGGCTATCAATCAACAACAACACACGGTCCAGCGCATCCACAAAGGGAGAAATGTCACTGAGCTGTGAGCCGATGTGACAATCGATACCCTGCACGTTGATGTGTGGTAATTTGGCAGCGCGTTGATAAACAGCCTCGGCATTTTCAATGTCGATACCGAATTTGTTTTCTTTCAGTCCGGTAGAGATATAGGGATGTGTTTTTGCATCCACGTCGGGATTCACCCGAATCGACACCGGCGCGCGCACGCCCGCTTCACCGGCAACATCGTTGAGTCGCTCCAGCTCAGCCAGAGATTCCACATTAAAACAGCGAATACCCAGTTCCAGGGCATAACGCATTTCATCAGCACTTTTACCCACACCGGAAAAAACCACTTTCGATGGCTCACCCCCTGCGGCAATCACCCGGCGCAATTCCCCCCCCGAGACAATATCAAAACCGGAACCCAGCCTGGCCAGCACGTTCAGTACCGCCAGATTGGAATTGGCCTTTACTGCATAACAAATCAAATGTGCATGTCCCGCAAAAACACGGTCAAAGGCGTGCCAGTGCCGTTCCAGTGTGGCACGGGAATACACATAACACGGCGTACCGATGTCATCGATAATACGACGCAAATCAACTTTTTCCGTAAACAGACATCCGTCGTGATAATCAAAATAGTTCATGGTTTTTACTGCTCTTTTTTATGTTCAGCTGAATCAGCGGCTTCGATTGCCACCACAGGTTTCACCAAAGCACCCTTCTGGCCGCATGCACTCAACATGCTGCCCGCACCCAATACAGCGATCATCAACCAAAGTAAATATTGCGCCCAACAAAATTTCATGAATAATCCCCACAGGAAAGATTGATTATAAACTGCCGCCCACAGGAAACACAGCGCGGGTGGCGATATCACGTTAAAGGAGAGAACTCTGGTGAATGCAGATGAGTTTAACCAAAAAGCCGATGACACCCTGTCGGCCATTGAAGACGCGCTGGATGCATGCGATACCGGGCTGGACTGGGATTTTGCCGGTGGCATATTGACGATCGAATGCGACAATGGCTCACAAGTGATTATCAATCGCCAGGCACCCACCCGGCAGATTTGGGTTGCCGCCCGCGCCGGGGGGTTTCATTTTGATTATCACGCCGATGAAAACTGCTGGAAACAGGATGAGCTGGAGCTGTTTGCCTTGCTCAACAAAAGCCTGAGCGAGCAATCTGGTGAAACCGTTAACCTGGTCGCCCACGCATGATCAGCACACTCATAGACCCACCGATCGAAATCGAAACCGGTGACTCACCCGATGCATCGGTCATCTGGTTACACGGGCTTGGTGCTGACGGTAATGATTTTGTACCCGTCGTACCCGAGCTGCCATTGCCTGACTCCCTCAGCGTTCGCTTTATTTTTCCTCATGCACCGGTACAACCCGTTACCTGTAATGGCGGTTATGCAATGCGCGCCTGGTTCGATATTTTTTCACTGGAAGACTTTGAGCACGAAGATGAAACAGGATTTGTCGCCTCCCGGAAAATACTCACTTCGTTAATCGAAAATGAAAACCGGCGCGGCATCCCCACACAGCGTATCGTCATCATGGGCTTTTCACAGGGTGGAGCCGTGGCGCTGTACACAGGCCTGCGCCATACACAAACCCTTGCGGGCATCGGTGCTTTGTCTACCTGGTTACCGTCACACAAAACAACTCTGGATGAGCGCAGTGCAGAAAACCAGGCCACCTCCATTTTTATGGGCCATGGACTCCGCGACCCTGTTGTAAAATATGAATATGGGGAAAAATCTTGCGCACTGCTGAAAGAGCTGGATTACGACGTTCGCTGGAAAAATTATGACATGGAACACAACGTGTGCAACGAAGAAATTATCGATATTGGTGTATGGCTTGTTAAGTGTCTGGAAGCATAACTTGATGGGGAGATTAAAAAACGTGCACGTTCCTGAGGTATCGGTATACATTTGCCATGAAAGGAAGCATTGCGCCTGACAGTCCGTAAAATTCCCGGGATTTGGTATTCCTCACATTCTTCATTGCTCCCTTGTGTCAGGCAACCCTCACAAGCGATAATGCTGCGCTTTCCCCGCGACGATCGCCAACATGAAACAACAACTCGCTTCCCTGATTCAAACTGCCATCGACACACTGAAGTCTCGGGAGATGTTACCTGCGGATTTGTCACCGAACATCCAGATTGACCGCACCCGCGATGCCAGTCACGGCGATTACGCCTGCAATATTGCGTTGATGCTGGCCAAACCGGTGCGTTGCAAGCCGCGTGATCTGGCAGAAAAAATTGTTGCTGCCTTGCCGGTTTCTGATCAGGTAGCAAAGGTTGAAATCGCTGGACCGGGCTTCATTAATTTTACACTCACCGATGCGGCGGCTTATGCCGTGGTGGGTGCGGTGCTGGAGGCAGGCGAGGCCTACGGACGTTCCACCGTTGGCGCGGACAAATCCGTACAGGTGGAGTTTGTTTCCGCCAATCCCACCGGTCCGCTGCATGTGGGCCACGGTCGTGGTGCGGCTTATGGCGCGGCAGTGGCGGATCTGCTGGCGGCGGCGGGTTTCAGGGTACATCGCGAATATTACGTCAACGATGCCGGGCGGCAAATGGATATTCTCGCCGCCAGTGTATGGCTGCGTTATCTTGATTTGTGTGGTGAAAATGCCAGTGACGAACTGCCATTTCCCGTTAACGGTTACAAGGGTGACTACGTATGGGATATCGCTGCCACGTTGCAACGTGAACACGGTGATGCTTTTCGGCATGCCGCACAAATTGTGCTGACGAATCTGCCCGCCGACGAAAACGATGGTGGTGACAAGGAACAGTATATCGACGCGGTGATCAATCGTGCCAAAGAACTGTTGGGTGATGCGGCTTTCCGCACAGTGTTTGATGCCGGGCTCAACAGCATTCTTGATGACATCCGCCGCGATCTCGAAGGTTTCGGTGTGGTTTATGAAGAATGGTTTTCCGAACGCTCGCTCACCGAGTCGGGTGCGGTCGGACGTGCCGTCGAACGTCTCAAAGACGCCGGTTATCTATACGAAAAAGATGGTGCATGGTGGTTTCGTTCTACTGACTTTGGTGACGAAAAAGACCGTGTGGTGGTGCGTGACAATGGTCAGACCACTTATTTTGCATCAGACATTGCCTATCACATGCAAAAACTGGAACGCGGCTTTGACCGTGTCATCGATGTGTGGGGTGCCGACCACCACGGCTATGTGCCGCGCGTCAAAGCCGCGCTGACTGCGCTGGGCGACGATGCCGACAAACTTGATGTGTTGCTGGTGCAGTTTGCAATTTTGTATCGTGGTGGCGAGAAGGCACAAATGTCCACCCGCTCCGGCGAATTTGTCACCTTGCGTGAATTGCGTGAGGAAGTGGGCAACGATGCGGCACGATTTTTCTACGTGATACGCAAGTGCGAACAGCACATGGATTTTGATCTCGATCTGGCCAAATCGCAGAGCAGCGACAACCCGGTGTATTACATTCAGTACGCCCACGCACGGGTGTGCAGTGTATTGAGGCAGTTGGCAGAAAAAAACTTGACGCATGACAGCGACAATGGTCTTTCCAGTTTGGCGGTGCTGAATGAGTCACACGAGCAGGCCTTGCTTACCGGACTTTCGCGCTACCCGGAAGTCGTGGAAAGCGCGGCTCTGAATCATGAACCACATCAGCTGGCGCATTTCCTGCGCGAGTTGGCTAATGATTTTCACACCTATTACAACGCTCACCAGTTTTTGGTGGATGATGCCGCCGTGCGTGACGCACGTCTGTGTTTGATCAAGGCGACACGGCAAGTGATTGCGAACGGCCTGGGTCTGTTGGCGGTGTCTGCGCCGGAAACGATGTAACATACTGCCCGGCTATGGCCAAAGATTACAAAAATACCCCCCGATCCAAAACCAGAGCCCCCAGCCCAACACCGGGTTGGATATGGATGCTCGGCGGTTTGTTGATCGGGTTGCTGGTGGCGCTGCTGGTGTATCTCAGGGATGATTTGCGAATAGCCAGTGAGCGCACGACACAGGCACCAGTAGTAGAAAAGAGTCAACCTGCCCCCAAACAAACAACAACCAGCAACAAATCGGGGGAACAAACCGATAAAAAACCGCGTTTTGATTTTTATAATCTGTTACCGGAGATGGAAGTGTTTATTCCTCCGCAAGAATTGGCGACAGAACGCGAACGCAAGACCGCAGAGTCCATTACGTATTATTTGCAGGTGGGTTCCTTTCGTCGCACGGAAGATGCTGATCGCATGCGCGCCCAGCTGGCATTGAACAATGTTGAATCTCACATTCAGCGTGTCACCATCAATGACAGTCAAACCTGGTACCGGGTACGAGTTGGCCCTTTCCAGAGCGCACGCAAAATGGACATCGTGCGCAACCGCCTGCGGACGCAATCCATAGACCCGATTGTGCTCAAGGTCAAATAAGTTTTTTTGCGTTTCCTGGTTGACCCTCAGGGTCAGCTTCTGACACTCTGTGACACCCGTCACGGTACGGTGAGTCGGCCAATTTTACACTGCAAATCAGGGTTTTTTGCTGTAAACCTTTTGTCTTCTTTGCCGTTATACTTTGCAGGGAAAGTTGCTGACTTTGCTGCCTTTTAGCCTGCCAGAGCCGATGATCAAATAATGAGTGCTGCCAAACAACTGCCGGATCACAAATTACTGAAATCGTTGTCGCCGTTATGTGACCTGTCTCCCGATATGCTGGCCGAACTCAGCGGTAAATCACGGGTGACCCAGGTGGTCACTGGCGCAACGATTTTCAAGCAGGGTGAGCGTGATCACCGCACCCTGTATCTTGTGGCAGGCAAGCTGGAACTTACCGATGCCTCGGGCAAAACCACAAAATTGACGGCCAATACCAAACAGGCACGCCAGCCCCTGAATTCTGAATCACCTCATACCGTTACCGCTGTTGCTAAAACACCGGTTTCTCTGTTGAACATCGATACTGACTTGCTGGAAATGCTGCTCAACTGGGGCGGCAAACAACAGTCTTACAAAGTGTCCAGTCTCGCGGTGGAAGAAGATGACACCGACTGGATGAGTCGCTTCCTGCAATCCAAAGTCTTCCTCAAACTGCGTGCCGAAAACATCCAGACCATGATGATGCGCATGGAAGAAATCAAGGTGCGCGCAAACGAAGTCATCATCAATCAGGATGATAGCGACGACAACTATTACATCATCGCCAAAGGGAAGGCGAGGGTTGCCCGTCGGGTGACTCCGGGTGCACCCTTGATGAAGCTGGCCATTCTGACACCGGGTACCGGTTTCGGTGAAGAGGCATTAATCAGCAATGGCAAACGTAATGCCTCCGTGACCATGATGGAAGATGGTACGCTGATGCGTCTGTCGAAAGAGGACTTTATCAGTCTGCTGGTTACCCCCATTCTGCAATTCGTGTCCTTTGACGAAGCCAAAGCCATGACCAGCCCGGATGTGCAATGGCTGGACGTGCGCAAGCTGGCTGAATATTCCCGTGGCAGTCTGCCCGGCGCGCGCAATATTCAGCTGGCTGAAATGCGTCTGCAACTGCGCAAGCTCAACAAATTGCACAAATACATTGTTTTCAGCGATGGCGGCAGTCGTGCAGCGGCGGCCGTGTTTTTGCTCAACCAGTATGGTCTGGACGCATTTGTATTACGTGATGGCCTGAATGCCGTTTCAGCATCTGCACTGGAAAAAAAGACGGACAGGCCGCCTGTTGCAACAACACAAACACCGGCTCAAACGAAGCCGCAAGATGTACCCACCCTGAAAGCAGAAGACAATGTCATCAGCCTGCGTGGCGAGGCAACACCCGGCGCAGAGAGTGATGGCCGTGTGGAAGCGTTGATGAGCAAGGCCAAGCAACGCGTGCAGCAGGAAATGCAACGCACCCAGGCGGCAGATAATGCGCGCAGGCAGGCGTTGTCCGAAGTGGCACGACTCAAGGAAGAAGCCGCCGTTGCGCGCAAAAAAGCCGAAGATGAAGCTCGACGTGCGGCAGACCAGGCGCGCAGTGAAGCAGAACGTGCCGCTGCACAAAAACGGGCTGATGATCTGGCTGCCGAACAGGCAGAACGTGAAGCTGCCGTACAGCGGGCAGAAGCCGAAACTACGCGCGCCGAACAGGCGATGCAGGCACAGAAAAAAGCCGAGGACGAGATTGAACGCCTCAAGCAGGATGCCGCCGAGGCGCGACGTGAAATGGAAGCTCAGGCGCGCCAGTCAGCGGATAATGCGAAAAAAGAAACGGAAGGCGAAATTATTCGTCTCAAGGCCGAAGCTGAAGTGGCGCGTCGGCGTGTCGAAGAACAGGCCAGATTAGCCGCTGATGCAGCGCGCTCCGAGACAGAACGCAAGATGGCCCGGCAGCGTGCTGAAGAAGTCAGTCGTCATCAACAGGAAGCCGAAAGCGCTTTGCAGAAAGCCGAAATTGAGGCTATGCGTGCTCAACAGGCCGAAGCGGCACGGCAACAGGCCGAAGACGAAGCCGAACGCATGCGCACCCGTGCCGAAGAAACCCAGCGTGAAATGGAAGAACAGGCCCGTTTGGCGGCGGATCAGGCGCGTTCCGAAGCCGAACGTGATGCTGCACGGCAACGTGCCGAAGCCCTGGCTGAACAACAGGACGAACTGGAAGATGCCGTAGACAAAGCCGAATCAGAGGCAGCACGCGCGCAGGCAGCAGAAAGTGAAGTTGCACGCCTGACAAAACTGGCGGATGAGGCACGACTTCAGGCCGAAGCACAGGCGCGTATGGCAGCGGATCAGGCACGCAGTGAAGCAGAGCGTGAAATGGCTGCGCAACGTGCGCAGGAAATGGGACGCTTGCAGGCCGAGCGGGAAGAAATGGCAAACAGGGCAGAAGATGAGGCATGCCGAACCCGGGCTGCTGAAGAAGCCCGCTTACAAGCCGAAGCCGAAATTCAGCGGCTGAAGGTCGATGCCGAAGTCGCCCGCATGCAGCTGGAAGAACAGGCGCAACGTGTTGCCGATGCTGCACGTTCTGATGCAGAACGGGAAGCAATGCGTGCACAGGCTGCCGAAGAGGCACGCCTGGAAGCGGTGCATGAACTGGAACGCCTGGAAGCCGAAACGGAACAGACACGTTTGGCCGCCGAAGCGCAGGCACGCATGGCAGCGGATCAGGCACGCAGTGAAGCAGAGCGGGCGGCGGCAAGTTTACGTGCCGAAGAGCTGGTACAACAGCAAACCCAGCTGGAAGAAATTGCCCGTCGTGCCGAGGAAGAAGCAGCACGTGCTGAAGAAGCTGATGCCGCACGGCAACGGGCCGAAAATGAAATCATCCGTCGCCAGGCCGAAGCTGAGGAGGCCGAACAACGTGCGCTTGAAGAATCAAACCGTGCCCATGAAGCTGAAGCGGCCCGGCAGCAAATGGAAAATGAAATAACGCAGTTGCGTGCTGAGGCCGCTGCTGCGCGCGAGCAGGTAGAAAAACAGGCACGTTTGTTTGCGGCTGCACAACAAATTGAGGCGGAAGAGGCACAGAAAAACAGCCTGGCAGCTATGGATGTCGAGCGTAAAAAACGTGAAATGGCCGAGGCTGCACAACAACAGGCACAACAGCAAAGAGAAGCCGAGGCACTGGCTGAACAGGAGCGTTTGGCTGATGCAGAAGCCACACGCCGCGAACGGGAAATGGAAACGGTTGCACGTATAGCCAAAGAAGAGGCTATGCGGGCACAACAGGTTGCCGAAAAAATGCGTCAGGAGGCGGAAGAGGAAATCAAACGCCTGAAAGCGGAGGCCGAGACTTCGCGCTTGCAGTCTGAGCTGGAACATAAACGTTCCATTGTTGCAGCACGGCGGGAAGTGGATAAAAACAAGATCAAAATGGCGGCGCAGGCCAAGGCAAAAAAGGCTGCGGCTATTCAGCAACGTAAAAAAGTCGATGCTGGCAAGGCACGTCGGGCCCGTGAAGCACGAGAGGCTGCATTAAAGGCGATCGGTAAAAACGAAGAAGGTCTGGATGACTTTATGGAGCTGGAAACGGCGGCAGACGAAGTTGCCGAGGTGGAAAATGCCATCGTCGTGAATGAAAGGGAAATCGCCGAGCGCGCCAGAGACCGGTCAAACCTGATCGATCCCCGGGAAGTGCTGAAAGTTGAAAAGCAGGAACAAAAGCGGCAGTGGGTATCGGATGACTTTATTTGGGAAGCAACGCTGGGTTATCGCGATGACCCACATGTGGACGCCATTGGTTCGCCAGCGGATTCCATGGGTATTCAAGATGAGCGCAACCAAAAAGCAGAAAAAATTGCTGAGGAAAAAGC
>JAADIL010000231.1 GCA_013151355.1 Gammaproteobacteria bacterium | reverse complement strand
CACGACGGGATTTCCTGCGCCAGGGCTTCATCACCGGCACCGGCGTGACTCTCGGTGGCTCCGTATTCAGCCTGTTTTCCAATCCGCTCGCCGCACAAGCGGCTCTGTCGGGTGATATTCAAAACCTGTTCGCCAGCAACGACAGCTGTGACCTGGGCGCCTCCGGCGGCAATATCCCCTTTATTTGTTTTGATCTTGCTGGTGGTTCCAACATGATCGGTTCCAACGTGCTGGCTGGTGGCCAGGGTGGTTACCTCAATGACCCTATCAGTGCCGCCGGTTACAGCAAAATGGGTATTCCCGGCGGCATGGTGCCTGGCATAGTAGATGCCGCCTCCGCCATGAGTGGCCCCAATAATGATTTCATCGATACCCGCCTCGGCCTGCCCTTCCATTCAGACAGCGGTTTCCTGCGCGGCATTTTGGAAAAAATCAGCATTGGCACCGTCCCACTCGTTAATGGCGCAGTGATTCCTGCCCGCTCGGACAACGATACCGGCAACAACCCGCACAATCCCATGTACGGCATTGCAGCCACTGGCTCCGTTGGCAGCGTAGTCACGCTCATCGGTTCCCGCAGCTCTGAATCCGGTGGCAACTCCGTGGCCCCGGCGATGAGCATTGACCCCTCTGTTCAACCAACCAAAGTCGACCGACCTTCGGATGTCACCGGCATGGTGGACACCGGCGATCTGACGGCGGTATTGACCGAGGCCGACGCCAAGGCGGTGATGGAATCCATCGCCCGTCTCAGCGACAAAAAAATCGCCAGGATTACGGCCGATACCGTCGTCAAGGATTTAGTCAACTGCGGTTACCTCAGCGCAGCCGATATTGCGGATCGTTTTGTGGGTGTAGAAATCAGTCCTGATGACCGCAATGCCAGCGACCCCATAAACCGAATCATTGTCAATAACAACGATGGTATCTTTAGCGAGGCTGAGTTTGATGGTGACGGCGAATTCCGCAAAACTGCCTCAGTGATGAAAATGGTCATTGATGGTTACGCCGGAGCCGGCACCATTACCATGGGTGGTTTTGATTATCATACCGGTGATCGTTCCACTGGTGAACGCCGCGACCTGCGCGCCGGGCGTTGCATGGGTGCCTGTCTGGAGTATGCCGCACGACGTGGCCAGCCACTGATGATGTATGTCTTCAGTGATGGTTCCGTGGCCAGCAACGGTGCCACCGATGGTACTGACGAAAATGACCCTGGTCGCGGTAAAGGTGAATGGACCGGTGATAATTCCTCTACTGCGGGCAGTTTTTTCCTGGTCTACAATCCGGCAGCCAATGGCGGTCAGGCCGCCTTGTTTACCGGCGACAACCTGGGCGCAGAACGTCATCAGCAAATTGGCTGGTTTCGTTCAGACGGCTCGGTAGAAACCGCCTCCAGCGTGGCCGCCAACAACGTCAACCTGTTGGTAAATACCGTAGTGCTTAATTATCTTGCTCTGCATGGCGCGGATTATCGCGATGTCTATCGTAGTTTGTTTCCCGGTAACGACCTGGGTACTGATGCACACATGATGAGCCTGACCGCCTTCAATCCTGTTCGCTGAGTTGGCGCGTTAAACAATTTGCAGGTTGATGGGGTGAGCAACACCCATCAACCTGCATGTTCTCAAGCACGTACTGTCTGTACCCCAGACTCCGTCACCACGCCTTCCAGTGGCACGTCCCAGTGTTGATGAGGCAGTTCCGTCAGGCTTTGTTGTACATCAAACGCCACTCCCCATAAATGTGGTTTGCGCCAGCACTGGCGACGGCGTAAAAAGGCAAAGGTACGATCATAAAAACCACCGCCCATACCCAGCCGGTTACCCCACGCATCAAACCCCACCAGTGGAGCCAACACCAGATCCAGTCGTGTCAACGCCGTTATCTGACGCGAGCGCGATACCGGTTCTGGAATACCAAAACCATTGGCCACCAGTGTATCCCCCGGCGCGTAAGGCAAAAAATGCAAACGGTCAGGGTGAGTGGTACTGATCACTGGCAGATACACAGTTTTACCCATGGTCCAGGCACAGTCCATTAGCGAAGTCAGATCCACTTCAGCGTCGTTAGGTAAATAACAGGCAATGTGTTGTGCGGCACGAAACAAACGGTGATTAACCAGTTGCCGGGTGATGGTTGTACTGCGCCGGGCATGTTCATGTACATCAAAGGCATGCCGTGCCAAACGCAGCTGTTGGCGCAAGGCTTGACGTTCCATCACACGCTTGATCCGGGAGAAGAAAAAAGAGGCGTCACCCACACGTGCCGGTTGCATCGTTGCTCTTGGGACCGGAGCGAGAAAGTGGGAACAACGACCGGTATATCAGGCTTTCCGCAACACGGACATGCGCACAACACCGATGTAATGTCCCCAACAGGGTTAAGCATAGGCCAAGAAAATCCCGATACAGTATCGAACACCGCAGGCAACGCCATTCTTTAAAACTTGTTTAAAATCCTGAAATTTACGCATAAACAAATCTGCCAGGCAGATGAGTATAATTATTTTTAACAAATTTTTCGCAGGATATTTTTAGGCCTTCAAGGCGCTGCGAAGATGAGCATAGTGGGCTATGTGATCGTAGCAACAACGCAGAAGGCCGGAAAATAGACAAGAAAATATTAAAATAATTATGCTTACCTACTTACAATCCCGGCTGCCGACCCCGGGCAATTGCAGCTTCCACTTTATTTTGCAAACCGCGCAATCTGGTTTCCATCACAGGTCCGTCATTGTTGCCGCCCGATTGCAATTGCAGAAGGTCGTGAGCCAGATTCAATGCCGCCATCACCGCCACCCGATCTGTGCCCACCATTTTGCGTGCATCCCTAATCTCGCGCATTTTTTCGTTCAGCAGGCGTGCAGATTCCAGCAGCGCCGGTTCTTCGTCCACCGGACAGGCTACCTGATACTCCTTGTCCAGCACCCGAATACTGATCACCTTGTTTTTCACAGGTTGTGACGGTTTGGCGGTTTTGATACTCATGCCTCAGCTTCCATTGCCTTGAGTCGTACCAGCATGGATTCTACACGCGAGCGCGCCAGTTCAGCTTTTTCAATAAGCCGGGCACGTTCTTCCACCAGCAGATTTTGCCGTTCGCGAAAGAGACTGTTTTCGTTACTCAACTGGTCAGTCAATGCGATGAGCTCATCAATACGCTGCTCCAGTTTGCCAATTTCAGATTCAGACATTCTATCCAGTCGCCCAGGGTGGAATTTGTTGCTACGGTAAAGCGCACTATAGAGCGGGGCACAAAACGGGTCAACGACTGTCAGCTCTTGTCTGCGGGTGCTAAAATCACTATCTCACATTTCCTGCTCTCCAGCACAAAACACGATACTGCTACCATGCCACAAAACCTGCCTGACTATTTGACTCTCGACAGTGCTCTGCACAAACTGGATACCGAAATCACCTCCGGCGAAGTACACGGTACGCTGTGTGGCCTGTTGTGCGCCAACAGTAACGCCGGGGCCGATGTCTGGCAACAGGCGCTGTGGCCTGGTCAGCCTGGCGGTGATCTGCTGGCCACCGGGATACATGAGATATTCAGCCAAATTCACACCGTCACCCGGCGACAACTCAACGACCCGACCTGTGAATTCCAGATGTTGCTACCCGGTGACGGTGACAGTCTCGATGCGCGTGTTAATGCACTGGGTGACTGGTGCCAGGGTTACCTCATTGGCCTCAGCCTTGGCGGCATCACTGATTTCACACTGCTGCCTGAAGACGCTCGCGAGATCACCAAAGACTTGCTGGAAATTGCCCGTGCAGGTACCTCCTGTGAACTGGAAGGCAGCGAAGAAGATGAAAACGCCTATGCGGAACTGGTGGAATATCTGCGTGTGGGTGTGTTGCTTGTCAACGAGGAATTGCAACCGACCCAGGCACCCCCTGTGGACATCGAACCCGACACGACATTGCATTAAGCGACGTGTACGTCCCTGATTACTCCAACAAGGTGATATTGACTGACGGCATCAGCGCTACAACAGCCCTAACAGGGGGGATAACCACTGCCTGCGAGCTGTGCCTTGATGCTATGATGCCTGTCACTGTTTTAACGCTGTTTTAACGACTGTCACGAGGAACGAGATGGAATACCGGAGGTTGGGCCGCACAGACATTGATGTCAGCGTGCTGTGTTTGGGAACCATGACCTGGGGCGAGCAAAACACCGAGGCCGAGGCGCATGCACAGCTGGATGTGGCATTGGCGGCGGGGGTGAATTTTATTGATACCGCCGAGTTGTATCCGGTGCCACCGAAGGCGGAGACCTGTACGCTTACCGAGCAGTACATTGGTCGTTGGCTTAAACGCCGTGGTCGGCGTGACGATATCGTGTTGGCCAGCAAGGTGGTGGGGCAGGCCGACTGGCTGGATCATATTCGCAGTGGCAAGGCCTGCCTTGATCGTGCCAATATCGAGCAGGCTTTGCACGGTAGTCTTGAGCGTCTGCAAACGGACTATCTCGATTTGTACCAATTACACTGGCCAGATCGCAACACCAATTTTTTTGGTGCGTTGGGTTATACACATGCGTCCGGGCAGAGTGTGCCCATCGAAGAAACCTTGCGAGTACTGGCGGATCTGGTGCAGGCGGGCAAGGTTCGCCATATTGGTTTGTCCAACGAAACTCCGTGGGGGGTGATGGAGTTTTTGCGTCTGGCCGGGCAGTACGGTTTGTCGCGTGTGGTCAGTGTGCAAAACCCGTACAGTTTGCTCAATCGCAGCTTTGAGGTGGGACTGGCCGAGGTGGCGCATCGTGAAGAGTGTGGCCTGCTGGCCTATTCCCCGCTGGGTTTCGGGGTGCTGAGTGGTAAATATCTGCATGGTCAGCAGCCTGTCGATGCACGCGTGACCCTTTACGAACGTTTTTCGCGGTATTCTAATGCCCAGGCAGTAGCCGCGACGGAGGCTTATGTGGCTCTGGCGCATGAGCATGGACTGGATCCGGCACAAATGGCTCTGGCTTATGTCAACAGCCGACCGTTTTTGACCAGCAATATTATTGGGGCTACCAGCATGGCACAGTTGCAGGATAATCTGGCCAGTGCGGAGCTGGATTTGAGTGAGACTGTTATCGACGGCATTGAAGCCATCCATCAGGGCCAACCCAATCCGGCACCCTGAATGTACTCAGGGAATCTTTGATTGATTTTGGAACGGTGGGTTGCGGTCTGAAATATTTCAGGCTGGTGGCAGGAGGGGGGAGTAAAAATGAGCAGTAGCCAGTGGGTTAAAATCTGTATGGTAGTTGGCGCCGCATTGTTGTTGGCGGCTTGTGCGGCGGTCAACAACAAACACCCGAGAGTTGTATCCGGCAGTATCACGGCAGAGTCAAAGGCACAGTTGGCCGCAGTGTATTTTATTCGTCCCAGGGTATACAAAACCAAAGATATAGCGGATGGTGCGGTGCGCATCGAGTTTCAGGGAAAAACGCTATTAACCCAGAGCGAGGGCAATTACACCCTGTTATACATCGAGCCCAGCAAGGGAGTGCTGAAGGTTCATTCCAAAACGCTGTATGCTGACCAACGTGCAGCGATAGATGTGTGGCGTGCGCGGGTCTACAAGTTTATCGCGGGCAAGACGTATTTTATTCATATTCGCCAAATCGATGAGGAATTCCGTGGCATATTTTATGAGCCGCAACCGGTGGATTTGAGCGAGGCCAAGCGATTGATCATACCGGGTACAGGTCGTTTTGGTAACACTCGCGCTTCTGGTGCCGCACGCAGCGCGCCCATTGGTGAACTTGCCGAGGTGGATATGCCACCGGCCAGCGCGATTAAAGAGCTGACTCCCGCGTTGCCGGAGGATCTCTTTGGGCAGGAGAAAAACCTGCGCAGGACGAGATAAACGCCAACGATGCATTTTACCAGAAGGACAAATGTGTCGCGACGGGTGATAGCTGTTGTGATGGTTGTGCTGTTGGCGGGTTGTGCCGCAGTCTCTGTTGACCCTCGTATTACGACACTTAACCCTGGTGTTTTGCAACAGGGCAAGGCCGCTCACGTTACTGTGCAGGTTGAGCAGTGGACACCTGGCACGCAGCTGGTGCTGATGCCTGCCGGGCCGTATGTTACTCACCAGCTGGTTTTGCCCGCGTTACCGCAGAGCATGACCACGGACGATTCACGGGCCTATCTGGCCACAGACGATCGGCAGTTATTCATTGTGGATTTTCCACCACAAACCGGCAGTGCCCGTATTCTGGGACGGCTTACCCTCGTTGCTCCGGCAGTACAATTACATGTCATCAATCAGCGACTGTTGGCGGTGCTGGCCAATGGCAGTCTGCAATGGTGGGATGTATCACGGCCTGCCGCGCCCATGAGACTGGCGACGCTGGCAGCACCGGGCAGATTACTGGATGTGCAGGTAGTCGATGCCGGAAATATCTATTTGTTGCTGGATGCTGGTGCGGGCATGACACAATTGCAACGCTGGAAATTTGTCTCCGTCTCGCCCCGGCTTGATCAGGAGTGGTTGTTGCCCGTGGCAGCCGATGCTTTTGCTGTGCGTGGCCAGCATCTGTGGACCGTGGGCACAAGAGGCATTGCGGTGCTGGACATCAGCGGCGAGCAAGCCCTGCTTAAAGATGTTCAGGCCACTTCCGGTATTTCCGACGATGTGCAATTGCAGGACCAACTGGCACTGGTTGCTGACGGGCGTGGTGGTCTGGTGTTATTCGATATCAGTGAGCCGGATGTTTTACAGTGGCGTGGCAGCTTCAACAAACGTGGCGCGATTCGTGGTTTTTCAGTCAATAAAGAGTTAGTTGACGATGAGAGCGCCTTGCTGGTTCTGCGTAGTGGTGGTGTGTTGCGACTGGGCCTGGACAATCCCGAACTGCCTGGTAGTGGCGCGGCTTTTCAGACGGATGTACCGATAATGCTCAGTACCCTGCAAGGTGATGTTGCTCTGCTGGCGACGGAATATGGTTTACAGCGAGTGATGATGTTGGGCGGAGGTGATGGTGCTGTTTCGTCCGAAGGCCTGAACCTGGGTGGCAGTCGCCGGGGTGCTTTTGGCACAGAAAACGGGGAGAATATTCTTTACGTGGCTGACTGGTTCTCCGGTTTGCACTTGTACGACATCAGCAATCCGCGCCAGTTACGTTATCTCTCCAACTATCATACGTCGGGTTCCAGCAAGGGTGTGGTGCTGCTGGGCAATTATGCACTGGTGGGTGACGATGACCGGGGTTTGCAAATCATCGACATCGAAGATCCGCATCGTCCCCGATGGGTCGCCGAGCTGCCACCTGAAGCCATGGCCAGAATGGGGCTGGCCTACACCATGAAGCTGGTGGGCAAGACGTTGTATCTGGCCGATCATCGTGGAGGCTTTCACATTATTGACCTCACTGACATCGAGCGTCCGCAGCGGCTGGGTGGTTACGATACGCCAGGTAAGGCCTGGGATATCGATGTTGCGGATGGCATCGCCTTTGTTGCCGATGATCGCGCGGGTCTGCTGATGTTTGATGTCAGTGACCCTGGCAAGCCCGAGCCCTTCGCCCAGTTCAATCCCGGTGGTCAGGCAGAGGCCGTGGCTTTGCAGAACGGTCGTGCTTACGTGGCTTTTTTCGACAAGGGACTGTACACGCTGGATATTGGTAATCCTCGCCAGGCCAGGGTCATCGGCCACACACCCATTCCTGGTAATGCCCGTGGCCTTGAATTGGGCGACGGGCTGGTTTACGTGGCCAGCTGGGAAGCCGGTTTGCAGATTGTGGATACACGAGATTCTGTTGTGCCGCGCATTATCGGCAGCTTTGATACCGATGGTGCTGCCTGGGGTGTGAAAGTCAAAGATGGTTATGCTTATGTGCTGGACTGGTGGGGAGGCATCAAGGTGGTGGACGTGGGCCAGCCCTCGTGGCCGACTTACGTGAGCCGCTATCAGGCGCGCGGCACCTTGCAGCAGCTGCGCAGCAAAGGCGCTTATTTGTATGCTGCCAGTGGTGTCGGAGGGTTGCAGGTGTATGACATCAAAAATCCGCTTAATCCCGTCTGGGTCACGGGGCTGGATGTAGAGGATCAGGCGCAAGGGTTGTGGGTAGAGGACGACCGCGTTTATGTTGCGGCGGGCGAAAGCGGAGTGGTCATTGTTGATATTTCTGATCCATTCTACGCGCGTCAAATCGGTGCTGTGAATACCTTCGGTGCAGCCAGGGCTGTCACTGCTGACAACGGCTATTTGTATATTGCCGACGATCAGGCCGGTTTGCTGGTGGTAGATGTACGCGATCCGCAGCGGCCTGTGGAAGTGTCAGCTTACGAAATGTTGGTGCAGGATATGTGGCTGCACAAACAGACCTTGTGGCTACTGACGGATGCAGGTCTGTCGGGATGGGATGTGGCTGGAGACGGTCGTTTGAATCAGAAAATCACTGTGCCGGGTGAATTTGTCGCAGTGCGGGCAGCGGACGATTTAGTGGTTGCTGTGACCCGGGCCGGGATAGTCAAGTTGTGGCGGCGCACTCCGCAGGGACTGGATGTGCTCGGGCAATACGCCAGTGGGGATGTTGTCACCGGTCTGCAACTGGACGAGAAATTGCTTTATTTGCTGGGGCCGCGTGACGGGCTCCAGGTCGTGGATATTCGCCAGCCGGAATTGCCACAACTGGTGACGATTTATCCGGCTACGGGTCATCATACCCGGTTGGTTATTGCCCGTGGTGCGGCCTTCCTGGCCGGAGAGACGAGGCTGGCTTCGGTGACCTTGTTGCCGACATTGGCGGTCACGGTGAAAAGCGAAAAGGAATTGTCTGTACAGATTCCTGCCAAATTGCCACGGGGTGATTATCACCTGCTGGCAGTAGGGCCGACAGGTCAGAGGCAGTTGTTTCCCAACGCACTCAAGCTACAGTTCGCTGCCCCTGGCGAGAAAAATGTCACGCTGGATGCTTTTCGGCAAATACTGAAAACCCCTCTCAAGGCTCCCACGGAATCACTGACCGACCTGCCGTCGTTACCCTGAAAAACCGGAACATATTTTGCCAGGCAGTTCACATTCCTGTTTTTTTAGCTGGTCAAAAAACACACAAAAATGTAGGGTTCTTCGAGCATCTGTTGTTAATCAATTGCTTATAACCAGGGTTTGTGAAGCCACCAGCCACTGTTGATGAGTGGCCCGGGCTTTACCGGGATCATGGCTATACTTTCCCGTATTTCGGCCGCTATTTGCTGAAGTTACTCAAAATCCGTTTAAAGCAAAGGGCTAACATGTCTACTTCGATTACCGTCCGACGTTATCTCGACAAGCAGGATGTGCAGTATTCCGTTATTCATTGTCCGGTAGATGCACAGGGCAGGTGGCAAGGGGATATCGGTGATATTTCACCCTTTCGGGTTGCACGGGCGATGATTTTGAAAGACATCAGCGGCATGATGATGGCGGTGTTACCCATCACCCATCGGCTGAAGCTGGATGCGCTGAATCGTCAGCTGCACCGCAAGCTTGTTCCTGCGGAGGAACGTGATTACCGTGGCGTGTTTGCTGATTGTTCGCCAGGCATTTTGCCAGCATTGGGTGAGGCCTATAACTTTGAAACAGTGATTGATGACTCGTTGCTGGATCAGGATTTTGTGTATGTGGCTTCCGGCAATGCCGGGGAGTTGGTGCGTATCACCGGGCAGGACTTTCAATTGCTGCACAGCAATGCCTGGTATGGCAATACATTTTCACAAATTTCGGAACAACGCGCGGCGCAGCGAGATGCGGAACAAAAGGCGAAAACCGGACAGGCTGAAAAGGAGGCTGATGTGGAAGAAGTTGACGTAACGCTGGTGGCCAGCATGCGCCAGCGTATCGAACGTATTACACAGTTACCGGCCATGCCCACGCTGGCGCAAAAAATTATTCAGCTCAATGCCAATCCGTATGCCCACGCCGAGGATTTGGCCAAACTGGTGGAAAAAGATCCCAGCCTGACGGCGCAGATTGTGCGTTATGCGCAGTCGCCGTTTTATGCCTATCAGGGCAAAGTGGCTTCGGTGCGCCAGGCCATTTCCCGCGTGCTGGGTTATGACATGGTGATGAATATCTCACTGGGTGTGGCGGCCGCGCGACCCTTTAAAGTGCCGCCGGAAGGGCCACTGGGCCTTAATGCTTTTTGGCGTGATGCGACGTATAGCGCAGCGTTGACCCAGGCCCTGTGTAATATGGTGCCGCGTGAGCAACGCCCCCGCCCTGGTACTGCGTATCTGGCTGGTTTGTTACACAATTTTGGTTTTTTGTTACTGGGCCACTTGTTTCCGAAAGAATTTGCAGTGTTACAACGTGCGGTGAGCAAGGAACCGGAGGCACCCATCGTTGAGCTGGAAGAGCGTTTGATCGGTACCACGCATATGGAAATGGGCGCCTGGTTGATGGAGGCCTGGAATATGCCGCAGGAAATCATTGTTGTGCAGCAGGAGCACCACAACCCGGCGTACGACGGGCTGCATGCCAATTATGTACATGTGGTGGCGCTGGCCGACCGGTTGCTCAAAGGGCTGGACATGGGGGACGCCGAGAGCGATGAATTGCCAGTTGGTTTGCTGGACAGCATTGGTCTCAATACTGAGCAGGTAGCCAGAGTGCTGGAATGCACAGTGGAAAGCCGCGAAGAACTGGACACCATGGCGAGGCAGTTGGTGGCGTAAGGCAGACTCATTAATCCCATGCAATCGACATTTTGTGATTTGAGGAATGGAAATTGAATAACTTATACCATTGGCATCTCTGCTTCAGCCTGTCTTCGCCCGTTCTTCAATCACAAAAGTTCGAAATGGAATAACTGTTCCTGCACTTTTGCTCAATCGGAACGAACACCAACACCAGGTGGTTTAGGCGAATACGGACTAAATCAGAGTGCCACTTGTATAAGTTACTCAATTTCCATTCCTGAAAGCACGCCAGCCTCATTGGGGCTGGTGTTGTTTTTTTGGGTGCGGGGTAAATCTGATGCAGATGAGCGATGATCTCTATCACGAAAATCAGCTTCTGCGCCGCAAGTTGCGGGCGTTTTTAAGTCAGGCGCGCGAAAATGAACAGAAGCAACGGCGTTTTCACGAACAGGAGCTGCGCCTCATCAGCACACCGTCGCTTGCGGAATTGGTGCAGTGGTTGTTATTCAATTATCCCACAGCCTTCCGGCTGGATGCGGTGAGCCTGGTATTGCACGATCCCGAATATGAAATTCAGCGCATTCTTGAAGGAGACGGCATGCGCCTGGAAGAAATGGGACAACTGCTTTTCCAGCATGATTCAGATGCCCTGGATAATTTGTTCGGGGTTTCCGCCGAACCCAGACTGGGCAAGTACCAGGTGCGCGAGCACGGGTTTTTATTTGCAGAAAGCACTGTCAGTTTGCACAGTGTTGCCTTGTTACCTCTGGTGCGTTACGGCGTGGTGATTGGCAGCCTTAACCTCGGCAGTGAACAGGAAGCGCGTTATCCCGGAGGTGCAGCCACGGATTTTCTGCAACGCCTGGCGACGGTGGTGGCCATTTGTGTGGAGAATGCTACCAATCATGAGCGCCTCAAGCGCGCAGGTTTAACGGACTCATTAACCGGAGTGAATAACCGTCGTTTCTTTGATCAACGTTTACTTGAAGAAGTGGGTCGTGCACAACGCAGTAATGAACCGCTGACCTGCCTGTTTATGGATGTAGATCATTTCAAGATGGTCAATGATCAACACGGTCATCAGACCGGCGATCAGGTGTTACGGGTGGTGGCTGGCCTGATTCGTGAGCAACTGCGTGCCAGTGATGTGTTGGGTCGTTACGGTGGCGAAGAATTTGCCGCGTTGTTAGTGAATGCGTCTGCTGAAACGGCGATGGAAATTGCCGAGCGCATTCGAGCGGTGATTGCGGCTCACTTGTTCAGAACACTGGAAGGTGAATCGCTGGCGGCAACCATTTCCATCGGAGTGACAAGTCTGCCGCATACTGAAAATGAGAACGATCCGGGCGTGCTGGCAAATAATTTGGTAGATCGTGCCGATCAGGCCGCATACAGCGCAAAGAACCAGGGGCGTAACCGGGTGGTGTTAGCCTGAACGACTGCGCGAATGCCCCCGGTTGGCAGAACTCCTTTTTCCAGCGGAGCGTTGTCCGCCGCGCTGATTGCCACCGTGGGACCGGGGTTTTCGTTCGATGTGTACTGGAGGTGCCAGATCGGTGGCGATCAGTTCACCGCTGATCTTTCCTCGCGGGATTTCGTAACCAATGAAGTCCTGTATGTCGGCCAGCGAAAAGGCGTAATCCTCGCAGGCAAAACTGATGGCATCGCCGCTGGCGCCAGCGCGCGCAGTGCGGCCGATACGATGTACATAGTCTTCGCTGTCCTGTGGCAAATCGTAATTGATCACATGGCTGACATCAGGAATATGTAACCCGCGGGCGGCGACGTCGGTGGCGACCATGATGGCCAGCTCACCCTTCTGAAATTCGTCCAGCAGACGCAGACGCTTTTTTTGTGGTACGTCACCGGAGAGCAGGGCAGATTTGAAGTTATTACTCTCCAAAAAACTCCAAATTTTTTCCGCAGCGCGTTTGGTATTGACAAAAACAATAGTGCGAGTGGGGTCCATGTGCCGGAGCAAACCAATGAGCAAGGGAATTTTTTCGTCGTTGGAAGGCCCGTAAACAATTTCTTCCACTTTGTCGGCAGTAACCTTGTTGGTTCCGATCTTTACT
Source organism: Gammaproteobacteria bacterium (assembly GCA_013151355.1). GTDB lineage: Bacteria > Pseudomonadota > Gammaproteobacteria > SZUA-152 > SZUA-152 > SZUA-152. The sequence goes on along the minus strand of JAADIL010000231.1, from coordinate 2,372 downwards.
GTAATGGCGTTGTTCATGTGCTCGTAGGCCAGTTCGGTAACACGCAATGGCAAGGTGGCGGAGAAACACATGTTGAGACGTTCGGTGGGTGGTGGCATGCGGCGCAGCATATAGCGGATATCCTTGATGAAACCCAGGTCGAACATGCGGTCGGCCTCATCCAGCACCATAGCCTGGATTGCCTTGAGGTCATAAACGTGTTGTTTGAAATAATCGATAAGTCGGCCGGGAGTGCCGATGAGAATATCGACGCCTTTTTCGATGTTGTTACGCTGTTGCTCGTAGTCGGCACCGCCATAAACGACATGCAGCTGCATGTCACACCCTTCGGCCAAAGATAGTGCATCTTTGTGGATTTGCACCGCCAGTTCGCGTGTTGGAGCGATGATGATGGCGCGTGGCTGATTCTTTTTTCGTTGGGGGCTGGTGGGTGTGGTGAGTAAACGATGTAGTACAGCGAGTAAAAACGCGGCGGTTTTGCCAGTGCCGGTTTGTGCCTGGCCTAAAATATCCTGCCCGTTCAGGGTTAGTGGCAGGGTTTGTGCCTGTATTGGTGTGCAGTGAGAAAAGCCCGCAGTGTCTATGCCTTGTAACAGAGGTTCGGCAAGTTTCAGGGTGCGAAAAGTAGTGTTTGTGGTGTGTGTATCGGTCATGGCTGTAAAGAATAACAGGAATGTGGCGATATTGTGCTTGAAATGTGCGGGCGATTAGGCTGAAATGGTCCTTCAAGCTGTAACTAACTGTCCGGTGCGTGAGTCAGATCGCACGGCAAACAACAATTACACGTAACAACTACACAGGTTAAACCCCTGATGGAGGCCTATCAGTGAGTGGAAACATCGTTTATCTCACAGACGATTCTTTTGAAGATGAAGTTGTGAAAGCGGAGGGCCCGGTGCTGGTCGATTATTGGGCTGACTGGTGCGGCCCTTGCAAGATGATCGCGCCAATTCTTGATGAAATTGCCGAAGAGTATAAAGACAAAATCAAGATCGCCAAGTTGAATATCGACGAGAACCCCGGCACGCCACCCAAATACGGCATTCGTGGTATTCCTACCCTGATGTTATTCAAGGACGGAAATGTGGAAGCCACCAAGGTGGGTGCCGTGTCCAAATCACAGTTGACAGCATTTATTGACAGCAACGTTTGAGTTGCAGGACTGGTCACGGTTTTACCGGCTACCTTTCAACGGAAGGTGGCCGGTTTGCGTATCTGGTAATCGATAATTTTCTTGTAGCGTTGCCGGGTGACACAACCCTGAATTTTTAATGGTAATTATCAAGAGCGTGTTGAACGGGATGGCAACACTGTAAATTATCATCAGACTGTGGTGCTGAACGTAAAAACGGTGCTTGTATCAACAGGGCGCTTGAGAGGCAGGGCAAGCGCATAACAAATAACACCTTTCACTCTCCCAATCGATCACTCAATGCCTGCTGCTTTCATAAGCATTTTTTCCTGACGTTCATCCTTGAAGCCTTTTTCAACAAATTAATTGCAGGTTGACGAACAATCTTGACGTTCTCTGGTGCACGTCCTTAGTGCAAAGATTCGTCTGGTGGATGAAGATAGAAGATATCAGCAGCGATTTTAACGATGTCCCCACCCTGACAGCCGCGCAGGAGCCATTGCCATCCTGCCCCCATCAATACAACGAAATCTGGATATACATTCTGTCAGGCAAACTGCCAGTATTCGTGGACGGGAAACTCCTGTGCCGGATTGGCCGTGTCAACGGGTTGGCACATGATCTACAGCCTCTGGTCAGCCATTAAACCAAAAGTTTGGGCAGGTGGCTCGAATTAGACCGTCTCGATGTGTCGAGATTCTTTACGGTTATTGATTTTCCCCACGTTATAAATAGCTATCTAGTTGTTAAATATGAAAATAATTGACTTGGTATGATACATGCTTATGGTTAAACAGGAAGAAAACCAACAGTTTCACCATTGAGGTAAGAAGTATCATGTTTAAACATTTAACCACCCCCACACTTTTCGCATTAACGTTGTTTGGCTTGTCTTCGCAGGCATCTGCCGCGTTGATTCTTGATGCATATGCATCTGGCACAGCAACACCTACCACAATCGGTGGTTATGCCATGACCGATTTTGCTGTCACCAACGGCATGGGTGGCAGCACAGCAAGTGTTATGTCACCCATCAGTGGCTCGTTGAGTTTTCTCGATGAAAACAGCACTGCCCTGCCCCTGTCTCGTCGCCTGGCTGACGACGTGAGCTGGTGGAATAATGGTGAGGCCGACGACTATGACATCTACACAACAAGCAACTATCTGATAACGATCCTGTTGCCAGAAAATACCCGTGCCTTTTCTTTTAGTGTTGGCGCTAACCTGGGAAGCACAGGTA
>JAADIL010000040.1 GCA_013151355.1 Gammaproteobacteria bacterium | reverse complement strand
ATTCAGAGAAAGTAGTTTGTTTGCTGGAAAACGTCCAATTTTTTGCCTCGTCTGGCAAAAACCATAAATTTCTGACCATGTTGTTGTGGATGTTTCCGGAAATGGGATTGAGTCAGGTTTTTATTTTATGGGTGTCTCTTTTTTTCTTTTTTTATGACTGCTGATTCACCCTGATTTACGCAATGCAGAACGTATTAAGTTAGTGATGCGGTTTTTGATATCGGGCTTTCAAGAGGATGAACGATTGTAGTACTACATCAACAATCTACATTATGAAGCATTAATGTACGCGCCTGTACCAAAAATCAGCCTGTTGCCAGCGGCGTTCTTGCTGATAGAAAAACTTCTTATGGTGGAGGTATTGCTGCCATATGCGTTCTGACTGCTGTGTGTATTGTGGTGCAATATCGACCGAATCGATTCCTTTTTCAATGAGCAAATCAGATAACTGCATCGCGCTGGCCATGGCATTAAACATCCCTTGTGACGAAAGCGGGTCCAGGCTCATCGCCGCATCACCAATGGCAAACCAGCGTTGATCTGCACAGACCGACAAGCGAGAAGATGTAGCCGCCACCATGCCATGACGGGTAATGTTGGCGGGCTCGTCAAGCAGCGTCTGAAGCACGGGCAATTGAGCAGCAGCCTGCAACATGCTGTCGACCGATTCTATCTGCATCTGACCCAACAGGTCTGCATCCGTTTGAAATGACAATACCCGGGGCAAACCGGCTGCTGTTGTCGATGTACCATCCGGAAGCGATGGCAGTGGTGCACTATACCACCACCCTTCTTTGCGAGGACAAATGAAGCCTGTTTGTGCAGCCGATGATGATCCAAATGTCATCCAGCATGAGACCAGCTTATCAAACGACTGACGCCTGGCGCCACGCTGCCTGGCAAAGGTGCTGTGACGACCTGTGGCGTCTATAACAACACGGGCCTTAAGTGTGATTGCACCCTGATCTGCTGAAGTTAAAGATAACAGGTAATGTTCCGGCTCGCTGGCCGAGTTCGTTAGCGTCATCGGCCAGAGGCAGCTGACACCACGCTCCCTGGCAGCCTGGCGCAGGTCTGTCTCCAGCTGTTGCCTGTCGACATGCCAGCCGAGCCCATCCGGATTACACAGGTTATCAAATGACTGTGGCTGTTCACTGCCCCAATACGAAGTCATACCATGGCTGGTGATATGTTTTCCACCATCCATCAACGCCATCAGGTCGAGCAGCCTGAAAATTCGTTGTGTGGCAGGCGGCAAACATTCACCAACCCGTGGTGCGGGCGTTTGTTGCCGGTCGACCAGCGTTACCGAAAAATGCGGCACCAATGCCAGGGCCGCAATACAGCCCCCAACACCGGCACCAACAATAACAATATCCGTTGTCGGATATTGGTCACTCATTACCATTAACTATGACTTTTCATGATAACAATTGGCCTTATCGGTTTGACTCAGGTCAGGGCGAAGACGTACACCATCACGACATGCAGCTTTCGCTGCCACTTTGAGCCGGGTTAATTCCTCTGATGGTGAAGGCGTCATACCCACCTGCATCGTGTCAGGAAAGGGGCCGGCACAGCCCGCCGCAGATTGCGGCAAGACCACCGCCAACTGGCCAAAACCATCGATCATGCTATTGATCTGCGCCATATAATCATCAGAAGGACCAATGGGCAGATCATCCAGCCATAGTTCACGATCATTAAATGCAGCCTGGCGCACCTCAACAGGTAACGCCTCATTCGTCACCTGCGCATAATTCTCCTCGCTCAGCATATTGTTCGGAACACGGGCGGGCCAGAAGGTCGGCAGATACGGATCATAAGCGGCGTTGTATCCGTCACGACAGCTGGCGGTATCGGTTTGCCAGGGGATCGCCATCCAGCGGGTAATACCGCCGGCGACCTGCCCTGTTTTTATCGGCCCATTTTCATTCAGGGCAATTTGCGGTGTTATCACAGGGCCATAATTTGTACCGTGAGTCGGCGCGGTATCTTCAGCATGACGCAAACGAAATGCCTCGGTATACATACCTGCTGTACGCATCGGCCAGGTCATCTCACAACCGGGGTGAAAAGCATCAGCCAGGCAAAAATCCATCGCAGCACGGGTCAGCATATCGGGTTGTTCCGCGACAGGCAGCTCATCAATTGAAGCTGGCGATGTCGTGTTGGCGGAATAATCAGCAACAAAATCACCTTCTGCCCACTGCTGTAAAAAACGCAATTGCAGAGGTGTCAGTGATACAAACTGTCGGAGTGACACCGATGCATTAACACTCATGGCATCTCCATATAGCCACGGCCATAGTTGCGGGGCCACTGACGATGGCTCAGGATTCCAGTTATTTGTGCCACCCGAAGGTGCCTCACCGCGCACATTCAGACTGCGGAAATTATTAAACAGTACACGGCGGCTCTCCTGCCAAAGCGCAGAAGGATTACTGAGCCTTGTTAGCCACTCCCCGGAAGTGAAATCATAAGGGCTGTCCCAACCAAATCCAGCGGCAAATCCAGCGTTAACCCATTGCAGGTTGGTCATACGCTGAAAGATCGGCAGAATATCATCCGTAAACGATGGTTGGGCAGGTGCGGGCAACTGGCAAGCAGTTACAGCAACATCACGCATTAAGTCCCACATCGTACGTACCGATTTTTGCATGGGGGCATAATCGGGCGGCGCACACACAACCCAGGCAGGGGCAACCTTAAGGGTACTGCCTTCAAACTCAACCGTAGCTGTAATGGGGCCGTCGGCAGTATCATCATACCAACCATCATTATTGCCAAAGGTCACAGCCGGGTCGCCCTGAGGGTTGGCAGACTTGCCATGGCCTCCGAGCATTAACAGCCGCCCTTTGTCATCGGTTTGCATCTCACCCAGATAAACCGCAATTGTTTCGAACTCACCCTGAAACCTTTGTGCTTGCGCACCACAAACTGAACGACCGGAAACAACAGCGCTGCCGCCATCGATAAGCAATGTCGAACGGTCTATAACATTGTTATTTCTAAGAGGTGCCTTGATTTTGGCCGCCTCGGGAATATCGAGCGCCAATTGAAACTCGTACCAGGACGCCTTTTGGTTAGCCAGTCGGGCCTGCCATTCAATGGTGGCGTTGTCCGCATTCAGCTCGCACACCGCTTCACCGGCGGCATTCAGGCCGTAAATGCGGAAACGTGCTGCCTGACGCTTGAGTGCACCCGTCGCATCACGGTAATAACTGCTGTCACTTTGTGGCGGTGGATTATTGACTTCGGGGCCGATAAAAAATTCTGTTGGGCTATTGCCGACCCGCATAATACCAACAGGAGGATAAATTGCGGCAGAAACGATGGTACTATCCGACGAGTTCATTTCAGTCATGATTTTTCAATCCTAAAAAAATAGTATCAGAGAATGAATAGCCTCACGGATTACTATCCTGACAGGTGAAAACTCGATCCGTGAGTCTTTTGCTGCACTTGTTCACATAACGCAGAAAAACAAAACAGCTGACTGAAAACAGCTGACTGAATTGTAAGTTTGAATTGTTAAAATAGCAATTAACTACCCATTCCCTCTATCTCATAATACCTGGAGAGCAAAAGAGAAAGGAGTCCAGCATCATTTTGACTATTTATCCCACAAAAGGACAATATGATACTTGATCTCTATTCGCATTAAAGGGCTCCGACCCCTTAAGCTCAGACCCCTTAAGCTCATATGGTTATATTTGTGTATTATTTTGCTTCATAAGCACTTCACTAAATGTTCTTTTTTGTTTGATCTCAGAGTCCGATGCAGATTTAATTTCGAGTAGAATTGTTTTTAGCATTACTTCATCATCGGTGAGGTTTTCTATTTCGGACTCAATGACTTGTGACAGAGCATTAGAAACAAATATTCGTTTGTTATTAGGAACGTCGCTTTCAAGGCAAGCCTCCCCGAGGCCTACAATCAACCTCCAAACTTTATGGGAGGTATTTGTTGTACTTTTTTTATTCTGTTCATCGAGTTTTTGTAGCTCTTGAGTTTCCCTATTTAGCTTAATGACCATAAAAGCAGCTAAGATAGAAATGATAACCAAGGCTATTACTGCTATATATTTATTGTTATCGCTAACTCCCAAAGAGATGATATAAGGTATGCAAAATATAACTAGAATAATAATTCCAATAATCGCCGCTAGAAATTGGTTTTTTATTCTTTTAAAGAGGATATTAGGATCAATTTGAGCAAGATTATTCATTGTCTTGCCCTCCATTCAAAACAGGAGGAGCTGTTTCTCCCAAATTTTGTAGTAGATTGCTTAGCTCTTGATATTCATTGACCGATATTTTGAAGTTTGTTCCTATTGGCATTCTTAACAAGACATTGTTATTTAATATCCCACTTTTCCGAATCTGGTTTATTCCAATATGGTTTTTAAATCTAACTTTATATAATACTTCTATTCCATATCCCCAATCATCGTAGTATTGAACAGAATTTTGTGTTATCAAGCCCCACCCATAAAGGCCTCTGATGTTCTCATTACCAGAACTCCAGAATAAAACTATATCACCCTTTGAAATTTCATCTTTATACCGAGAAACAAGCCATGTTTCTCGATTATCTTTGACTAACTTTTCTTTTAGAGGATAGCGCTCAGGCTTTCCTTGAAATATCCACGATCTCATGTGTACTTTCCTTTAAAATATAACGTCTGTATCACTGGTTCAAAAAAGCTTGGCTGGCTTTTTTTAGCCAAGCTTTTTTGAATCCATGTGCATACTTTTGTGTACGCCCAGCATGGGCATGAACTAATTTCCGGCGACGAAACGTCGACAGAAGAAACTTCACTTTTCAGGCTGGCGATCTGCTCACGACTAAATCGTGGGCCAAGGGCTGCGGCTCGCACACGTGCCTCGCCAAGACGGGATTTCCAAGTCAGGCCGAAATCGCGCCGAATGTTTCTTTTCTGCACATCCATTCCCCTAACAGGATTAGTCAGCGAGTTGTGTTGACGCCCAACGTCGCCGATAACCGGGAATTTACAGCTTTGTTTGGTCG
>JAADIL010000206.1 GCA_013151355.1 Gammaproteobacteria bacterium | reverse complement strand
TGCATGAGCGGCATAATATTGACAGGGAATCCCTGTTGCGGGACCCGGCCTGGCAAAAAGCGGTGTTGGTGGCCGGTGAATTGCGGGGGCAGGGTACGGGGGAGTTGGAACTTTAACCTGTTTGTGCCGTTGTATTTTGTCATCGGCTCGGTAACAATTGACGGAATCGTGCGTCGGAGTTTGTACGTACGCCCTGGTGCAGGGTGAGGATGTCACACACCGTTGTGATAGATACGGGATAATTTCCTGTTTTGATGGAAGTGCGTAGTTTATTTTTACTTGAAACTGTGATGTTTTAATCAGACTGTTTTATTCAACCCATGGAGAAAGAATCAATGAAAGTAATGAAAACCACAAATGCTGCCCTGGCCATTGCGGCTGCCAGCCTGTTTGCTTTTGCGCCGATGGCGACTGTGCAGGCCGGCAGTGATCATGAAGCGGGTCACAATGTGCATTGTTATGGTGTCAACAAATGTAAGGGCAATAATGATTGCAAGTCGGCCACAAATGCCTGCAAGGGTAAAAGTTCCTGCAAGGGTCAGGGTTTTGTGACCATGAACAAACATGCCTGTGATGCTGTTGGTGGTAAAGTCGGCGATTAATTTTCGACTTTGTTTGAAAAGGCCGATGTGGCAGGGAAGTGGTTTTTTTCCTTGTAACACCGGCCTTTTCTATACCCATAGCATTTGGGACTCATTTGAAATTCAGGTGTTCAGTGTGTGTCATACTACTTTATGGCCAGGCGAAATGATGAATAACAGCCGGTCTGGTGTAAGGGATTTCAACACAATCATGGAGTGAAGGGGGCACGCAATGAATGCCGAAATTTCAACCACTACGGGTATATGTGCTGTAATTCGTGATGCAGGTAAATATTCGTTCGGGTGATTTTGTGCAAACTGAAATGAAAACCAATAAACCTTTTCTGGGCTGTGGTCTGGGTCTGCGACCGGAGTATTACGAAACAATTGTGGAAACCCGGCCCGCTGTCGACTGGTTCGAGATTATCTCGGAAAACTACATGGTGGACGGTGGCAAGCCGCTGCATTTTCTTGACCGGGTGCGCGAAAATTATCCTGTTGTAATGCACGGTGTGTCGTTGTCTATTGGCGGTACCGATCCGCTGGATCAGGCGTATCTGAAACGACTGAAGCAATTGATTGATCGCGTTGAGCCACAATGGGTGTCTGACCATATGTGCTGGACCGGGCAGGGTGGACATAATCTGCACGACCTGATGCCTTTGCCGTTTAATCAGGAGGCGATTGATCATGTTGTCGCGCGCGTACAGCAGGTACAGGATTATCTGGGCTGCCAAATCCTCCTGGAGAATGCTTCCAGTTATGTGAGTTACGTGCAGTCGGAAATGACCGAGTGGGAGTTTCATACTGAAATCATGCAGCGTGCCGATTGTCTCATGCTGTTCGACATCAATAACATTTATGTCAGTGCACGTAATCACGGTTTTGATCCACTGGATTATATCCGGGGTATTCCTGCCGAACGTGTTTGGCAGTTTCACCTGGCCGGGCACAGTGACTACGGTGACTATGTTATTGATACACACGACCATCCCGTGGTGAAACCGGTGTGGGAATTATATGCCGAGGCACTGAGGCACTTTGGTCCAGTATCAGCGATGATAGAACGTGATGATCAATTTCCGCCGTTTGAAGAACTGATGGCGGAGCTGGATGAATTGCGCAACATTGCCCGTGATGTGTCGGGCAATGACGGGCCGGAAAATGATGATGCAAAAAAGCGGGAGGCATCATGATGCCCGGTCTGAAAGAATTACAAAATGCCTTTAAACGCAATGTGGTTAACGGCGATGAAGAGTTTGGCAAATATGTTAATACTGCCGGGGCCGTCTCCAGTGATGTTCGTCTGGCTATTTATGGCAATGCCTATTTTGCCCGGCTGGAAGAGGCGCTGGAAAGTGATTACGACATTCTGAAACAGCTTTTGGGTGAAGATGTCTTCAACGAAATCTGCATGGCGTATACCAAAAAATATCCGTCTCACTATTATTCGTTACGCTGGTTCGGTCAGGATTTTCCCGCATTTTTGGGTTATCAACCGGACAGTGGCGAACATCACTGGCCTGCCGAAATGGCGCAGCTGGAATGGCATTTTGTTGGTGCGTTTGATGCGGCAGATGACGTGGTAGCCACGGAGGCCGATGCGGCAGCCATTGCCCCCGAGGCATGGGCAGAACTGAAAATACGGTTTCATCCTTCAGTGCGCACGATGGCGATCTGGTGGAATACCCTGACCCGTTGGCGGACAGCGAAGGATGCTGAAATCGTGCCCGAGTCGGTGCGTTTATTGGAACCGGCGCAATGTTTGTTGTGGCGACATGAACTGATGACACAATACCGTTCCATGGAAGCTGATGAAGCTATTGCGCTACAGGCGGCATTGGCAGGGGCGAATTTTTCCGAACTGTGCGGTGCGCTGGCCGAAGAAATGCAGGATCAGGAAATGGTGCCCATGAAGGCAGCCGGGTTTCTGAAAACCTGGTTGGCGGCGGGAATGATTTCTGAATTGCTGGCCTGACTTTTCAATCGCGTCGCAGCTTGTCGTTAATGGCAATGGGCGTCGGGTAACGTTGCACGATGATGTAAGATGAAACAATAAAGGTCAACAGGGTGGCGAGCTGAATAACGTAGGATGCCTCGCTGCCGATAATGTTCAATTCCAGCGCCAGTACGGCGATCAATAATGAAAATTCACTAATCTGCCCCAGACGTATACCAATCTCACTGGAACGCCCCGAGGCCTCCCCGGAACCGCGCAGCAACCAGCGAAATACCAACGGTTTTCCCACAAGCACAACGGCTGCCAGCAGGATGGCGGGAACAAACACGCTTGACAGCATGCGCAGATCAAAACTGGCACCCAGCGAAAAAAAGAAAATAATCAGGAAAAAATCCCGCAATGGTTTCAGTCTGTCACCAATGAACAATGCGATGGGGCTTCTGGCCAGGGTGACACCTGCGATGAAAGCACCAATTTCTGTAGACAGGCCCGCACTGGCGGCAAGCTCGGCAAACCCCAGGCACCAGGCGATGGCCAACAAAAAAATATACTCCTGTATTTTGTCGAAACGCTCAATGAGTTTGATCAGAACAAAGCGTTCCAGTACATAGGCAATCGCGATTAACAAGGGCAATGCGGCAATGCGTATAGCAATCTCCACCCAGGGCAAACTGCCTTGTCCGGCGGTTTGTAATAACAGCAAAATAATAATGGCAATGAGATCCTGCACCAGCAAAATACTGATAATAATTTCACCCGTGCGTTTGTGATGTAACACGGTGGTGGGTAACAGTTTCAGACCGATAATCGTGCTGGAAAAAGTCAGGGCGGCACCAATGATCAGGCTTTCGATAAAATTAAAACCAAACGCCCAGCCCACGGCAACACCCACTATGGCAAATAACAGGGAACTGAGACCGGTAACCAGAGTGGTTTCTTTCAGTAATGGAATAAGCTTGGCCAGGCGGCAAATTGAGACCCAGCAAAAACAATAAAAACATGATGCCAACATGTGACAGTTGTTTGATTAATACCGGATCAGTGACCAGGCCAAATGCTGACGGACCTAATAATACGCCGAGTAAAATATAGGCAACCAGCAAGGCCTGTCGCGCATACAGAGCGATGGTGGCGATGATGGCGGCACCGGTAAAAATCAGAAAAATAGTAAAAGCGAGCGGGTCTTGCTGCATGGCTTTGACATTACTTTGTATTGAGAATACCTGAACATAACCGGTATATTGCGAAAGTGGTAGATCTGATGCCTGTGTTTTATGTTTGATGTGATGAAAAGGAAAGCAAAATGAACGAAGAAGAAAGTCAGTATGTTGTGGTCACCGACATACGCATGCCATTTTTGTCGATGGTTGTGTTTATGATCAAATGGGCAGTGGCATCAATTCCGGCATTTATTATTCTGTCGATTATTGGTGCCATTTTGATGATGCTGGTGGGCGGAATGCTGGGTGGCATGAGCCGGTTTTAGGCGCTGACTGGATAAAAAGCGTGGGCATGCATGCCCACGCGTGCTTCAGAATGTCTAACCGGTATTGCGCATGCCCGCAGCAATGGCATTGATGGAACGTAACAGCGGGTTGAGCCAGCTTGCACGTTGTTCATCGCTGAGGCTTTCATCACGGTAGCGTTTGAGCAGGGTGAGTTGAATATGATTTAACGGGTCGAGATAAGGATTACGGCGCGTTAGTGAAACTTCCAGTACCGGGTTTTCTTCCAGCAGTTGTTTTGCGCCGGTAATGTTGAGCACTTGCGTGACGGTGCGGGTGTATTCTTCGTGAAACAGTTTGTAAATGCGTTTACCGGTTTTTTCATCGACACACAGTTTGGCATATTCTTTGGCGATATTGGGCTCGGCCTTGAACAGGGCCATTTGTGTATTACTGAGCAAGGCGCGGAAAAAGGGCCATTGCTGATACATTTTTTGTAACTGCGCCAGGCGAGCCGGGTCATCCTGACGCCACTGTTCCAGTGCCGTGCCGATACCAAACCAGGCGGGCAGGGTGTGGCGTGATTGTGCCCAGCCAAATACCCAGGCGATGGCACGTACCGAAGTTTTGGCGCGATCCCCTTTTTTACGGTGCGAGGGGCGTGAGCCAATGTTCATCAGGCCGATTTCGCTGACCGGGGTACCTTCGTAAAAATAATCCAGAAAGCCTTCGGTGTGGTCTGTGAGTTGACGATAGGTGGCTTCACCGGTGCTGGCCAGCTCATTCATTGTAGCCAGATAATCCTTGCATTCCGGTGTAACAGGTTGCACGAGATTGGCACTGGCTTTGATCAGTCCGGTGAGGCCCATGGTGAGTTCATACACAGCAGTTTCCTGATTACTGTATTTGAACGACAACACCTCGCCCTGTTCGGTGAATTTGATCTGGCCATGTACAGTGCCTTCCGGTTGCGACAGAATCGCTTCATGGGTAGGGCCGCCACCACGACCAACAGTGCCGCCACGGCCGTGGAACAGGCGACAGCGTACCCCGTGCGCATTGGTGAGTTGGGTTACACGTTTTTGTGCATCGTACAAATTCCACACCGAAGCGAGGATACCGCCGTCTTTACAAGAGTCGGAATAACCCAGCATGATTTCCTGCAAGTTACCGACCTGTTTAAGCATGGCGGCGTAAACAGGGTTATCCAGCAGTTTGCTCATCACCGGCTCGATATGTGCCAGATCTTCAATAGTTTCAAATAACGGTGCGATGCGAATGCTGCATTGGGCTTCAGCATTTTTATACCCGGCCAGTCCGGCAAGGCGTGCCATAAACAACACTTCCATGACATGGCTGGCTTCGTGGGTCATGGAAATGACATAGCTGCCAAAGGCTTTTTTGCTGACTTCGTTGCGCATTTGCACCATTGCGCGGAACACATCCAGTGTTTCCTGTGTGGGTTCACTGATGCTGGTGTTGTGTGAATCGATACCAGCAGGGTCTTTGATGGCTTTTTCCAGTACGGTGAGACGGGCATCTTCATCTAACGATAAATAGTCAATATTGATTTGTTTGAAAAGCTCGGCAACGGCTTCACTGTGACGTGTGGATTCCTGACGCACATCCAGGCGCAGGCAATAAAAACCAAAGGTCTCGGTGAGGCGAATCAGATCTTTGAGTTTGCCATCGGCGATACGTTTGTCGCCGTGACTGACCAGTGAGCCATAAATGATTTTCAGATCGATCAGAAATTCTTTTTCGGACGGGTAGCGGTCGATGGTGTGTGTGTCGTCGCGGTCAGTGCGTTCCTGTAGTTTGTTTTTCAACGCGACAAGATTACGCTCAAGCCGGTAGCGCATAATGCTCAGCTTGCGTCGGTACGGTTCGTGAGTGAAGCGTTCCGGCTTGTCTGCGAAGGCATGTTCAGTGAATTGCTCATCACGTTCCAGGCTGTCACGCATTGCCTGTGTGGGTGTGCAAAGTTTGTTGGAATGGGTCAACAGTTCGATGAGCGCGGGAATACGGGTGAGGTATTCCAGTAAAATGGTTTGCGACTGTAAGCGTACTGCCATGACTGTGGTTTCTGGTTTGACGTTGGGGTTGCCATCACGGTCACCGCCGATCCACGAGCCAAAGCGTAAAAAACTGGGGATGGTGATTTTGGGTTTTCCGTCCGCCGTTGTACCGCAAACACGCAATGCGGCATTTTCAAAATTTCGGTAGGTGTTGGGAACCGCATCGAACAAACATTCGTTGAAATAGGCGAGTCCGTAATTAATTTCGTCTTTGACGCGGGGGCGGATGGCGCGCACTTCGTCAGTTTTCCAAAGGATTTGAATCTGGCTTTCGAGTTTGTCGATCAGTTTTTCTTTTTCCGGTTTGGTCAGTCGGGTGTCGCTGAGCTCTTCATTGCTTAAAAAGATGCGGCGCTGTGCATCCATAATGGTGCGACGTTTGGCTTCGGTGGGGTGCGCGGTGATCACCGGAATATAGGCCAGCTGATCGAGCAGGGTTTGCAGTTGCTCCGGGTTGATACCCTGGTCGTGCAGTTCACGCAGGGTGCTGTCAAAAGAGCCGGTCCAGAGTGTGCTGTTACCATTAATCTGGCGCACCTGTTTGCGGCGTTGATGGTGTTGGTAAGACTCTTCGGCAAGATTGATGAGGCTGAAATAGGTACTGAAAGCGCGCACAATATGTACCAGACTTTCGGATGATAAACCTTCAATGAACCGGGTGAGGCGACGGCGTCTGGCCGGAGTGTCGTTCTTGCGCAGGCTGATATAACCCTTGCGCAGGGTTTCCACGGCGGTGAGTACGTCACTGCCTTCCTGCTCGTGCAGAATGTTGCCAAGCAATGTGCCGAACAGTTTAACGCGCGCACGCAGAGCTTTATCACCGGTTTCAGTTTTCATATATTTGTTTTATTTCAGAGTGTTAGATTTCAAAAAAGCAAAATACGCAAGTGTTGTTTCGGTTAACTCGTTGCGCAAAAAGTCGGTGATTATACCTGATGTGGTGACGTTACTGCCTCTTGACTTGTTTTTGTGACTGCTGTATCGGCATTGCAGACAGTGTGAGGAGCATGAAATGAAGTGTCTGGCGAAGTTGTTCTGGCAAAACGAAAGGCTGTTAATTCGTCGAAAATGCCGACTATTTTTTAATGTTGCCAAATAAAGCCCTCGTTTTTTGCACAAGGAGATATTTTTTTTGTGACGTATGGCCAGTCATGTGATCCAGCGAGATCAAGAAATCCGATCCCGCCCTTATTTTTTACGGTGAAAATTTTTGAGCAAAAGGTAAGGCAGAAAAACTCATAATTACACTGGTTTTCTTCGCGAATTTCCCCATTTTCTTTTTTTAAAACAACAACTTAAGGTGGTTTCTGTTTTACCATTCTCATGGTTTTCCCTGTGGTGTATAGGTATTTTCCACTGATAGTTGATGCAAGCGTACGTCGTGAAAACCAATAATATGAAATATTTTTCGAATTTATTCAGGTATTTCAGGGCATTGCAATGGGATTGACAATTGTCTAGAGTTGGGGGGCAAGTATGTTCGTTACAATGCTATGCAACGCCGCAGTTATTTGTTTGATGGATAATGCTGGCATTGTGATTGACTGACTTGTTGTGCGTCGGGTTGTTGTGCGGCAACTGTGCGGCAACAAAGCCGTTGTTAAGACGCATATGTTTGAACGAGTAATTTGTGAAAATGTAGTGTTTTTGACAGACAATTAAAGAAGTGTGTCTGCCTGGTAAAGGAATATAGAGGTTGAGCTCATGCAAACAGGTACAGTGAAGTGGTTTAATAATGCCAAGGGTTATGGATTTATCGTACCGGAGGATGGTGGTGAAGATGTTTTTGTGCACTATTCGACAATTGATGGTGCAGGATTCAAAACGTTGAAAGAAGGTCAGCCGGTGCAGTTTGAGGCGTCCAGCAGTCCGCGTGGTGTGCAAACAACACGTGTAATGGGCCCTGAAGGTGAGCCTCAGTCACAAAACTAGTGTGATTTGAGTGACTGGCGGGGAGTTGCCCGCCAGTCGCCTGAATCGAAAATAGTGCCAGGAAGTATTTTGCCTGATCTCGATGATGGTTCAGCGGGCTTGCGTCGGCATTAATACGGCGATTACCCGGTAACGCGCAGTCAGGTCTGTCGTATTGTCTTGTGTGTGTTTCATTTGGTGGTGGCAGGTTGTGCCACTCACTTTGTTGTGCCCCCCCCCGTTCAGGGAAGCTGGTACTCTGCCTGGTTTGTATTTGGCGGGTGCGGTTGATCTGTCATGTCCTGCGATGGCATCGCCTCGGGGTGCCTGTTTTTTTTAGCGGTGTCCTGTCTTCGGCCATCCATGGCTTCGTCCTCATCGTGCCTTGCCCGTTACAAAGCTCAACGCGTTCTACCGCTATGCCACGATTTGTTAACTTAATGACTGATGTTACTGTAAGTCATTGATTCATTACTCGAGTGCGTGCACGTCCCTTAATGACATTGGTGCGCATTCCCTATGCAGCAGACTGATCTGTCGGGTCGTCGTTTTCAGGACGACGAAAGCCGGGATTGATTTGCGCAGTTTTCACCATGTTGTCTTTGGTTTGCACGATCTCCACAGGATAGCCTGCCAACATCAGGCTGGTGCCGGGTTCCGGGATACTTTCCATGTGTTCCGTGATGAGGCCACTAAATGTTTTGGGCCCATTCGTTGGCAATTCCCATTGCATAATCCGATTGAGTTCGCGGATGGACGCACTGCCATCCACCAGAAAGGTGCCATCTTTTTGGCGGTGGACTTCCTTGATATGGATGGCGGGATCGGTGGTGAATTCACCGACGATTTCTTCAAGAATATCTTCCAGTGTGACCAGTCCCTGTACGTCGCCGTATTCATCGACCACCAGACCGCTGCGGCGTTTTTCACGCTGAAAGTGCAGTAACTGTTTATTGAGCGGCGTGCCCTCGGGGACAAAATAGGCAGGACGAATCCAGCGTTTCAGATCTTCTTTACTGGTTTCTTTTTGGGTCAGTAGCTGCAAGGTATTACGCACATGAATCATGCCGAGAACATTGTTGATATCAGTGTCAAACACCGGCATACGGGTGTGTTGGCTATTGGTGAGCTGTTTGAGAATGTCATCCCAGTTATCATTCATGTCGATGCCTACCAGTTCGTTGCGGGGGATCATGATGTCATCGACAGTGACTTTTTCCAGATCGAGAATATTGGTCAGCATCATTTGATGTCGGCGTGGAATCATCGCACCGGCTTCAGTGACCA
Organism: Gammaproteobacteria bacterium; assembly: GCA_013151355.1. Taxonomy (GTDB): domain Bacteria; phylum Pseudomonadota; class Gammaproteobacteria; order SZUA-152; family SZUA-152; genus SZUA-152. The sequence goes on along the minus strand of JAADIL010000206.1, from coordinate 15,187 downwards.
CCATGCGCAACTCTTCACTGCTCAGGGCCTGGCTGGTGGCCTTGTCGGTGCTGATGCCACCCAGGCGCAACAGACCATTGGCTGCGATGTTAACCAGCCACACCAGTGGATAAAGTATCTTTAACAACGGAGAGAGAATAAAGGTAGCAGGAAAGGCAAAGCGTTCAGGATGTAACACTGCCAGTGTTTTGGGTGTGACTTCAGAAAAAATCAGAATCACCAGGGTGAGTATGCCTGCTGCAATGGCAATGCCAGCCTCTCCGTACAGGCGAAGAGCCAGTATGGTGGCGATGGAGGAGGCAAGAATATTAACAAAATTGTTGCCCAGCAAAATCAGACCGATGAGCCGGTCCGGCCGCTCCAGTAATTTGGCGGCACGCGCAGCACCTCGGTGTCTGGTTTTTGCCAGGTGCCGCAGGCGATAGCGGTTCAGGCTGATCAGCCCCGTTTCAGACCCGGAAAAAAAGGCAGAAAGGATGATGAGGAAAATGAGTGCGCCAATCAAGGCGGATATGGGAATGTCGTCCAAGAAGCGTTTTGCCTTGTTATCTGTGCGTTAGGGGAATATTCAGGGTCAAGTGGCCACTGTGTCAAGATAGCCAATGGGCATGCAATAACTTCCCTGATATGTATTAACTGGCAAGCAATTGTTTCAGAAGGTTTTTATTCTGGAACCCTTCCTGGTAAATACATCAGATTTTTTGTATTAACGCTTTTTGCGCAGCAAGCCAATACATCAAACCAATACATAAAGCCCGATATGAATTGAGTTCGAGTGGAATAGCGGCAGAAGTGTGACGGGGTTTAACGCCCTAACATGATTTCCACGACCCATTTGCTGCCGATGTAGGCCAGCAGAAGGACAAAAAAACCGCTCAGGGTCCAGCGAATGGCGATGCGCCCGCGCCAGCCGAACTTCCAGCGCCCCCACAGCAGCACGGCAAAGACCACCCAGGCTGTCATGGACAAGATAGTTTTGTGCGCCAGATGCTGGGCAAACATATCTTCCAGATAGACGCCGCCGCTTATCAATGACAGGGTGAGTACTGCAAGCCCCAGTCCGATCAACTGGAATAACAGGGTTTCCATGGTCTGCATGGGTGGCAGGGCACGGATAAATCCACCGGGGCGTTTGTTGCGCAGGTGCTTGTCCTGGATCGCCAGCAGCACCGACTGTACGGCGGCAATACTCAACAGGCTGTAAGCGAGCACGGACATGATGATGTGCAGTTTGAGTTCCAGCGCGTACACACCGGGCAGGGTACGGGTGCCGGGGAAAATCATTCCCAGCGAAATGGCAATGCTGGCCAGTGGCAGGAGAAATACGCCCAGGCTTTCGACAGGGTTGGAAAGGGCGGCGAGCAACACCAGCAGGGCAATGAGCCAGGTAATGAGTGACAAGGCATTGAAAAAGCCGAGATTCAACCCGCCCGCCACAAACAGTGTGTTGTAAAGGGTGATGGTGTGAAATGCCACAGCGACCAGCCCGATACAGATAATTTGCAGCTTGTTCAATCCGCCGGTTTTTTCCGGTTTGGTGCGGTCGTGAAACAGGCGTCGAGCCAATAACAGGCCGGAGACTGAATAGAGTACAAGGGCAATAATGCCGGTCAGTGTCTGAATCATGTGCGTTGTGGTTTCTGTGGCAGAGGGCAGAGGGCTGCCTTGATGCGCGTATTAAGTCGGTTTGGGGTGCGGTTTGTCAATATTTTCATGCTGCCTGGACCCTGTAAGTACGATTACTTGCAGGGTCCAGGCAATATTGTGACTTGCCACAGTCTTTAAGGGACGTGCACGCAATAACATCCCTGTCTTGCATCTCATCTTCGCCTAAAGCGCCTACTGTTGGTGCCCGTTCTGCAATCACAAGAGCTCGAAATAGAATGACTATTCCTGCACTTTTGTTCAAAGCTTCCGCATTCATGCTCACGCCCCTTACCTACATCCAATCAGAACGAACACCAACAGTAGGCGCTTTAGGCGAATACAGACTAAATATGAGCGCCAGATCGGGATGTTATTACGTGCACGTCCCTAAGTCGATGATTGAGCTAAATATTCGTTATTGGCTTGCCGTTAATGACAGCATTGGACTGTTTGCGATCAGATGAAACAGAACGTTTGCCCCGGGAGCTTGTCGGATTCGGGAATCTGTTACGAGAAATTCTGTTTTGGCCCATATTTTCTCGATTGTTTTTGTTAAATATGCGCAAAATTCGCCTCAAATGATCAAAAAAATGGACTCAAAGTGGCTTTCTCTCACTGCGGCCACCTGAGTTCGACAGACTCCCGGGAGTGGCTCTGGACAACGCACAAGGCTGGCACATTGCGCTATCATCATGTAAATTCAAAGAAAAACTATAATCCCCCCTTTTTTCAACGAGCCACTGAGCCATCGGGTGATCTATGAAATTGCGCGTACTGGGGTGCAGTGGCGGTGTGGGTAACGAACTTAAAACCACCTCGCTGCTCATCGATGACGATATTCTCATCGACGCCGGTAGCGGCGTGGGTGAACTGACGCTGGACGAAATGCGCAAAATTCGCCACGTCTTTTTGACCCATTCCCATCTCGATCATTTTGCATTTTTGCCCCTGCTGGTGGACAGTATCTTCCCCAGTATTCGTGATCCACTTATCGTGCACGGACAACCGGTTACTCTGGAAGCCTTGCAAACCCACGTCTTCAACTGGACCATCTGGCCGGATTTCTCCAAATTGCCCACAGAAGACAAACCGGTGATGCAGTATCAGCCTTTGTCACCGGGCGATGTGTTGGTGATGGAAGGCCGCAAGCTGGAAATGATCGCGGTCAACCACATTGTGCCCGGTGTGGGTTATCGCATGGAATGCGCAACGGGTGCGTTTGCTTTCAGTGGTGATACCACTACCAATGATAACTTCTGGAATGTGCTCAACAGTCATGATCACCTTGATCTGTTACTGGTGGAAGCCGCTTTCTCCAATGCTGATCTCGATCTCAGCAAACGTTCCGGGCATTACACCGCCGGGTTGCTGGCCGCAGACCTGAAAAAACTCAAACATCAGCCCGAGGTGTACATCACCCACAACAAACCTGGCCATGAATCCCTGATCATGGACGAGTGTCGCCAGGCGATCACTGATCGCAAGATCACCCCTGCACAAACCGGATTGATTTTCACGTTATAATCCCCCCCGAAGACCGGTTGCCAGTACCAAATTGCCAGTAACGGAAGACTGGAACTGTTATCGATTCCGAACTTTTTTCATTTCACGGGAAATATCATGTTTGACAGCTTAAGCGAACGCCTCAGCGGTACCCTTAAAACCTTGCGTGGTCAGGCGCGCCTGACGGAAGCCAATATCAAGGACACCCTGCGTGAAGTTCGCATGGCTCTGCTGGAAGCCGATGTGGCGTTGCCGGTAGTGCGTGAATTTGTTGAGCACGTCAAAGATCGCGCCCTGGGTGAGGGGGTGATGCAAAGCCTCACGCCGGGCCAGGCTCTGGTCAAGATTGTCAATGACGAACTGGTCAAGGTGATGGGTGAAGCCAACGAAGAGCTGGATCTCACCACCCGCCCTCCAGCGGTCATCCTGATGGCCGGTTTGCAGGGCTCAGGTAAAACCACCAGTGTCGCCAAACTGTCGCGTTGGCTCAGGGAACGCAAGAAAAAATCGGTGATGGTAGCCAGTGCCGACGTCTACCGTCCGGCTGCTATCGAGCAGCTGAAGACCCTGGCCGGTGAAGTGGGTGCAGAATTTTTCCCCAGCGACCCCTCGCAGAAACCGTTAAGCATTGCTCAAAACGCGCTGGACCAGGCCCGCAAGCAGGCTATGGATGTGCTGATCATCGATACTGCTGGTCGCCTCGCCATCGACGACGAAATGATGGCCGAAATCAAAGCCCTGCACGCGGGTATTGATCCGGTGGAAACCCTGTTCGTCGTGGACAGCATGACGGGGCAGGATGCTGCCAATACTGCCAAAGCCTTCAACGAGGCCCTGCCGCTTACCGGCGTAATTCTCACCAAAACTGATGGTGATGCCCGTGGTGGTGCTGCACTGTCCATTCGCCAGATCACCGGTAAACCCATCAAATTTCTCGGTGTGGGCGAAAAGACCACAGCGCTGGAGGCCTTTCATCCGGACCGCATGGCCTCGCGTATTCTCGGCATGGGCGACGTTATGTCACTCATCGAAGACGCTCAGCATAAAGTTGATCACAAAGAGGCAGAAAAACTCGCCAAAAAAGTTGCGAAAGGCAAAGGTTTCGATCTGGAAGATTTTCGCAACCAGTTACAGCAGATGCAGAATATGGGCGGCATTGCTGCGCTCATGGACAAAATGCCGGGTATGGGTCAGATGGCTGGTGCTGCCAAAAATGTTGATGAAAAACAGTTCAAACGGCTGGAAGCTATTATCGGCTCCATGACGATGAAAGAACGCCGGTTTCCGGCCATTATCAAGGGTTCGCGCAAACGCCGGATCGCCGCTGGCTCGGGTGTACAGGTGCAAGACGTTAATCGCCTGCTCAAGCAATTCACGCAAATGCAAAAAATGATGAAAAAAATGAAAGGCGGTGGTATGGCGAAAATGATGCGTGGTCTCAAAGGCCGCATGCCTCCGGGTATGCCATTTTAACGTTTTTCAGTGAGGCCTTTTTGTTTTTCGTTCTTTCTTTCGAGGGGGTATTTTAGTACCCCCCTCTCTTGAGATCATCAGACTGTAGCTGTCTACGGCCTCAAACCGTACGTGAGTCAGGTGGCGGCCAAACCGGTTCAATCCCCCTTCCTCAGTGTCTCCAGTAGTTTTTGCTACTTTCATTTTCCATTCCTTCATCACCCAAATCAGGTGATCTGTTTGCAGCGAGACTCATTCTATTTTTTCGTCACAGATAATGCGTATTCTTGAAAGCGTCATTCTTTCTGACCTTTTAACGATGTACTTCATTGGCATCTTAAGGAACGTGCGCGCTCCTGACGTAACTTTAACAAGTGGTTTTACAGAGCTTGAAAGAAGAAGGGTATTTTTACATCACGATAGCATTCTTGCGAATTTATCCGGTAATAATACATAAATAATAAAAATAGCAAGAATGGATATCAAATAAATTCGCAGTTTGCGATAGTATTCCCGTCGATTGCCGTGATTATTTGATTCAAACATGGGGGGTAGTTTCGGGGCGGTATTATTTGTTAATAAATAAGAAACTACTGATGTTAGATTAAAACCATTGTGCAGAAAAAAACACGGTTTTGCGAAATATACCCGTAGCAACCAGGGTCGGGTGTTCTGTGTGCGTCATATTCGTTTCGTGGCGAGGTGAAATAACGAAGAACAGCCGGTCTGTTGCAAGGAATTTCAACGTGGTCATGGAATGAGAGAGAGTGTGTATATGAATGCCTGAATCTCGATCGTTACAGGTATGTCCTGAACAAAAGGAGTGAATGTTTATGAATGTAGCTTTGCCTCGCAGCGCAAGATCAACAAAGGAAATAAAAATTGGCAATGTAGCGATTGGTGGAAACAATCCAATTGTTATTCAGTCGATGTGTACGACCAAAACTCATGATGTAGAAGCTACGGTCGCTCAGATATTAGCACTCGAAAAAGAAGGCTGTGATGTTATCCGTGTCGCTGTTCCGGATGAGCGTGCGGCGCAGGCAATTCCTGAAATAAAACAAAATATTCATATCCCGTTAATCGCTGATATACACTACAGCTCAAAACTTGCCATTCTTTCCATTGAAAATGGTGTTGATAAAGTTCGAATAAATCCAGGCAATATTGGCGGTCAAAATAAAGCCAAAGATGTTTTAAGTTGCGCAAAGCGGGCCGGGATTCCGATCAGGATCGGGATTAACGCTGGTTCTCTGGAAGAGGATTTATTGTTAAAACACGGTCACCCTACAGCCGAAGCAATGGTGGAATCAACATTGAGATGGATAAAGTTTTTTGAAGAAGAAAAATTTTATGACATAGTGTTGTCTTTAAAAAGTGCCGATGTAGATGCAAGTATCAAAGCGCAAAATATCATATCAGAAAAAACAAATTATCCTCTTCATATTGGTGTGACAGAAGCTGGTACGCTGGTGTCGGGGATCGTAAAAACATCAATCGGCGTATCTGCACTACTCAAAAAAAATATCGGTGATACTTTTCGTGTTTCTATAACGGAAGACCCGGTCATTCAGGTGAAAATCGCCAAAGAAATTTTGAATACGCTGGGTTTGCGCGAAAGAGGCAGCGAAATTATTTCCTGTCCCTCCTGTGGGCGTGCGGAAGTAGATATAAGGTCCATAGCTTTGGACGTAGAGCAGCGAGCCCAGTTGTTGGCCGTACCCAAAAAAATTGCAGTAATGGGGTGTGTCGTCAATGCGGCAGGTGAAGCGAGAGAAGCCGATTACGGTATTGGGTGTGGTAAAGGTAAAGGCGCGATTTTTAAAAAAGGCGTAGTGATAAAAACGGTCAAGGAAGAAGAGTTAGTGTCGGAGTTATTTGATCTTATCGAATCTGAGCAGCATTAATCTGAAATTACACAGGGAAGCGAGCAGCATTTTGTTCACACATTCTGTGTTGGTCTTTTTAAAATGGCGAATTGGAGGGCACCATGACAATGCAGGAAATTGTTGGTCACAATATTTCGATATGCCGGGAAGCCAAAGGATTCACGCTGGAAGAGCTGGCAGCACATTGTAATCTGGATCAAACGCAATTGCGCGATATCGAGCAAGGCAAAAGCAGTCTGGTCGCGAATGAATTTTTTCTTGTTGCTCAAATGCTTGATTCCCGGCCAGTGGATTTGTTGCTGGGTGAATGATAGCCAGGAGTCTGTCGGGCGCAGGATGAATCTGTTCGACAGCAGCTCCCGTGTTGCTCTGCGTCCATGCAGTCGTGCGAAAAAGCTATTTTTGTCCTTTTTCTCGATCGCTGCGGGCAGGCATATATTCAACATTCACCTCAAATGATTAAAAAAATGGACTCAAAATAGCCTTGACGGTGTGCCAGATGCTTTCATGGAAACTGATTTCTTGACCCCTGCTGCAGAAAACGCCAGCGGTAGAAAGCCCTGGTTGCATAGTGGCTTGCAAACAGACCTCTCCCCCGGGCGTTTATTTCCCTGGAAAATTGGCGTAGAATGCGCGGCTCTCTTGGGTCGGCTGATGAATTGCCTGCCTGATCGATTAGCAAATTATTGAACACTTACTGAACTTACGGAAGGATCAAGACACATGGTAACCATTCGCATGTCACGTGGCGGCGCCAAAAAACGCCCTTTCTATCACATCGTTGTGACCGATAGCCGCAACAAGCGCGACGGCCGTTTTATCGAGCGTCTGGGCTTTTTCAATCCCCGAGCCACTGGCGCTGAAGAGACGTTGCGTCTTGATGCTGACCGTGTTGCACACTGGGTGTCGCAGGGCGCACAGGTGTCTGATCGGGTCTCCAGCCTGCTCAAACAGCAGAAAAAAGCCGCAGTTGCAGCCGCTTGACTGTCTGTTAAAAAACATGTCTTTCTGTGACCGGTGCGAGCCGGTCATGTTATTTCAGCCGGGGTAATCACCGTGGCTTCAGAAAACCAAATAGTTCCAGTGCAGATGGAATACGTGGTGCTTGCTAAAATTGGCGCGCCTTATGGTGTGCGTGGCTGGGTAAAAGTTTTTTCCTTCACCGAGCAGACAGAGGGTTTGCTGGATTACGACCCCTGGTATTTCAGGGCCGCCAGTGCCGATGGAAAAAACTGGGCAATCGCCCCCGTTATCGAAGCCAAAACCCATGGCAAGGGACTGGTAGCCAAATTCAAGGGTTGTGATGACCGCGATGCTGCTGCTCGCCTGAATGGACAGGAAATTGCCATTCGGCGAGACCAGCTTCCGCCCGCCACCGAAGGTGAATATTACTGGAGCGACCTTCAAGGGCTCGAAGTGTTAACCACCGAAGGTGTTTCTCTGGGTAAAGTGGACCACCTGCTGGAGACCGGTGCCAACGATGTGCTGGTGGTGAAAGGGGAGCGCGAGCGGCTGATTCCGTATGTGACCGGCCCCATTGTCAAAAACGTGGATCTTGATGCTGGTACCCTGCAAGTCGATTGGGACGCCGATTTTGAGTAGGAGCGATTAGGCATGCACATCGGCGTGGTCACCCTGTTCCCGGAAATGCTGGTGGCGGTGAGTGAAGCAGGCATTACCGGGCGCGCTGTAGAACAGTCGCTGCTGTCAATCCACAGCTGCAACCCGCGTGATTTTACCACTGACAAACACCGTACTGTGGATGACCGACCCTACGGTGGAGGTCCCGGCATGGTGATGATGGTGGAACCGTTACGCGCAGCGATCCGTGCAACCCGTGCCCGGGCACCCAAAGGCGCACGGGTGATTCATCTTTCACCCCAGGGACGAAAACTGGACCAGGCCGGGTTGCGTGAACTCGCGGATCTGCCGGGGTTGGTACTGGTAGCGAGCCGTTACGAAGGTGTGGATGAGCGTCTCATTGCCGCCGAGATCGATGAAGAATGGTCCATTGGTGATTATGTGCTCAGCGGAGGGGAGCTGGCAGCCATGGTGCTTATCGATGGAGTGACACGTCTGTTGCCGGGTGCGCTGGGCCACAAAGATTCTGCTGCCCAGGACTCGTTCAGTGATGGGCTGCTGGACTATCCCCATTACACGCGGCCCGAACAAGTGGATGGTGAGGCGGTGCCCGCCGTGCTTACCAGTGGTAATCATCAGGCCATCCACCGCTGGCGGCAGAAACAGGCGCTGGGCCGCACCTGGTTGCGGCGGCCGGATTTATTGAAAGGGTTGGTGCTGGATGAGGTTCAGCAGCAATTGCTGGATGAGTTCATTCGTGAGCATACACAAAATTAGCCTTGTTTCTGATCGGGTTTCGATATTACCACAAAATAATCAGTTTCTTCATCTACAGGGTGGACAATGCCCACCCTGTAGAATGTAGAATTATCCCGATTTTGTTGCCGTACACTGAAAACATAACGATATAATCAGGTGCTCCCTGTTCTTTATTGCTGTGATTACAGGTATAATTCGCGCCTTGAAATTTTGAGTAGCATGGATTGGAGCAGGTCATGAGCGAAATTATTAAGCAAATCGAAGCCGAACAGATGTCGAAAGAAATCCCCGCGTTTGGTGCGGGCGACACTGTCGTAGTGCAGGTTAAGGTAAAAGAGGGTACTCGCGAACGTTTGCAGGCTTTCGAAGGCGTGGTTATCGCCAAACGCAACCGGGGCCTGAATTCTTCTTTTACGGTGCGTAAAATTTCTCACGGTGAAGGTGTTGAGCGTGTGTTCCAGACCTACAGCCCGTTGGTGAGCGAAATTCAGGTCAAGCGCCGTGGTGCGGTGCGTCGTGCCAAGCTGTACTACTTGCGTGAATTGACCGGCAAGGCCGCACGTATCAAAGAAAAATTGTAGAATTTAGTGCGCTGCCCAGGTTCAAAAAACGCCCGGTTTTAGCCGGGCGTTTTTTTTGTCCCGGTTTTTTGTCAGAATAGGCCGATGAAACAAGGTTTGTTTTTTTGAAATCCACTGCTGACAGCGCTGATGCCATCGTGCCTTTCATGTTGAAGGGACAAACCGTGAGTCTGGCGATTTATACCGCAGGGCATAGCCACGATGCGGCGCTTTGCGGTATCGACTTTCGGTTTGGGCAGGTCGCTACACAGGCTCCACGCACAGCGCTGGCAGAAGATGTTGTTCACCAGTTGCAGTGTTATCTCGATGATCCGCAGTACGCTTTTGATTTACCCCTGCAAATGCACGGGACAGATTTTCAGTGTCGCCTGTGGTCGGCCTTGCGCGATGTGCCAGCGGGGGATACTGTGACTTATGGCCAGCTGGTGACGCGGCTGGGTATGAAAGGGGGAGCCCAGGCCGTGGGGCAGGCCTGTCGGCGCAATCCTGTGCCTGTCGTGGTGCCTTGTCACCGCATTCTTTCGCAGTCCGGCATGGGAGGTTACGCAGGAGAAACGACGGGTGAAAAACTGTGTTTCAAGCAGGCCTTGCTAAAACACGAAGGGTATATTTGTGCCTGAGCCTGTGGCTGATGCTGCCGGGATTGATCGGTTCCTTGATGCCCTGTGGATGGAGCGGGGCCTGAGTCGCAACACCCTGGCGGCCTATCGGCGTGATCTTGGCGGTTTTTCCCGTTGGCTGAATGAGCAACGGCAGTGTGTCTTGCTTGCAGCGCAGCGGGAGGATTTGCTGGCTTACCTGGCCTCACGGGTTTCTGCCGGGATCAAACCGCGTACTACGGCGCGTTTGTTATCCAGCTTGCGGCGTTTTTACCAGCTTGCGGTGCGTGACGGCCATTTGCAGGCAGACCCCAGTGAGCGCATCGAAGCCCCCCGGTTGGGGCGTGCACTGCCCAAATCCCTCACCGAAGCCGATGTAGAACGGTTGATCAATGCGCCCGATACCGATACGGCACTGGGGCTGCGCGACCGGGCCATGCTGGAACTGCTTTACGCCAGCGGGCTGCGGGTTTCGGAACTGGTGGAGCTGCGGGTGTTGCAGCTTAATTTACGTCAGGGCGTGGTGCGGACCCTGGGCAAGGGTTGCAAGGAACGACTGGTGCCGCTGGGAGAAGTGGCGAGTGACTGGTTGGAGCGCTATTTATATACGGCGCGCGGCGAGTTGCTCAATGGACACGAATGTGATGTGCTGTTTGTCACCCGGCGAGGGGCAGGTATGTCGCGGCAGGCTTTTTGGTACCTCATCAAAAAACACGCACAGCAAGCCGGTATCCACAAGCCGTTGTCGCCGCATACCCTGCGCCACAGTTTTGCCACTCATCTGCTGAATCATGGTGCGGATCTGCGCGTGGTGCAGATGTTGCTGGGACACAGTGACTTGTCCACCACACAAATTTATACTCACGTTGCGCGTGAGCGCTTAAAAAGTTTGCATGCCGAGCATCATCCGCGCGGTTAACGTAATTTGAGAAGACGGGAAGGAAAAACAAATGCCCTCATTTGATGTGGTGTCTGAAGTGGAAATGCATGAACTGAGCAATGCCGTGGATCAGGCGAACCGGGAAGTGGGGACCCGTTTTGATTTCCGTGGCTCGGATGCCAAATTTGAGCACAAAGGCAGTGAGCTGACATTAATTGCCGACGGTCCCTTCCAGTTGAAACAAATGATGGATATTTTGCGCAATAAAATGGTCAAACGCGGGATTGACACCGGCTGTCTGGATATCGGTGAGCCGGAAACCACTAATATGAAATCCAGGCAAAAAGTGACGGTACGTGAAGGACTGGATAAAGAGACGGCGAAAAAGATCATTAAACTGATCAAGGAAGCCAAGCTCAAGGTACAGTCCGCGATTCAGGATCAGCAGGTGCGGGTGACGGGCAAAAAACGGGATGACCTGCAAGCGGTGATGGCCATGCTGAAAGATCAGAAACTGGATCTGCCTTTGCAGTACACTAATTTCCGGGATTAATTTACGGAAGGGACTCATGAGTTTAAAACGAGGTTTAAAAAGTAGCATGAAAAAAATTATCAACAAGTTGGCAGTGAGCAGCCTCGTTTTTTTTACGGGGTTTATTTTTGCCGCACAGGCGACTGCCGGTGAAGCCGAAGATGTCGCCAATATTCAAAAAATACTGTCGGGGTTAATGCCACAGGCGAAAGCTGACAGTATCAAACCCGCTGCCTTTCCCGGCATGTATGAAGCCGTTTATGGGCCACAGATTCTTTATATCTCGGCCGACGGGCGGTACATGCTGGAAGGTGATTTGTATGATTTAAAAAGTCGTACGAACCTGACTGAAAACAAACGCCGTGTGGGTCGTGCCAAAATTGTGCAGGACATGGCTGAAAAAGACATGATTGTGTTTTCACCAGAAGCGGAAAAAGTGAAATACACGATTACGGTGTTTACGGATATTGATTGTGGTTACTGCCGGAAGATGCACAAGGAAATGGAAACGTATAACAAGTTGGGTATTGCCATACGTTATATGGCCTTCCCGCGTTCCGGTGTGGATACACCGTCTTATTTCAAGGCCGTTTCTGTATGGTGCGCAGATGACAGGCAAGAGGCAATGACCAAAGCCAAATCAGGCGTTACCCTGCCCAGGGCCGAGTGTGACAATCCGGTCAAAAAACACATGGAAGCTGCCAATCTGGTGGGAGTGACAGGCACACCGACACTGGTATTGGAAAGTGGACGAGTGATTCCGGGCTATGTGGAAGCGAAACGTTTGATCCAGATGCTGGAGCAACTTTAAAAGCCGGACTCCGGCCAGAGCCGGGGATTATCATTGCAGGGTGGAAACCCGCCAAAAAACGCCAGCATTATGCTGGCGTTTTTTTTTGCCGCCTTACTTTGGCCTGGCACGCGGTTGTACGGAACCCATTGCAGGGCGTGGACGTTCAACGGGGATGGTGCAAGGGACTATGGCCACTCGCTGCGAGCGCCTTGCCCTGAATGCTGACAGACCAACTGAATTCGTCAAACAAAACAGCCTTGATGGTGTACTGGATACCAGGTCAAGTTCCGACGCAGGTTTTTGTGATTCGGTTGGTATTTTTCAGCACGCATTACCTTATAACATGCTTACTGGGCAGCAAGCTCTTCTGTTTTTCGTTGACTGTTTTTTTGCCGAGATTGTTTGGCTCATATCGAGGAGGCCAATATGTCGTTCATGGATATTTATTTGATTGTTCCCGGTGCCTTTGCCTCCGGGATGATTTGGTTTGTATTGCTGGCGGTGCTGCTATATATCGCACGAGACCCGGCGCATCAGGCCATCACATCCCTGAGCCGGACAATACACAACAGCATGCGCTTGTCGGCCAGTGCGGTAGCGCGTTCTGAACGCTGGATGCTGCAACGCAACAAAGATGTGTTACTGGCGCAGGGCAGGGAAGCGTCAGAGCGCATGATCGAGCGTGAGTTTGAGCGCATTGATGCCACCGTGCGTCGTGATCTCGCGGAATATCCCGCCTTGCACCGTCAACTCAGTGAAGAAGCCACCCGGCTGGATGAGGACTATCAGTCCAGTATTGAAATACCACCGACACCACCGGGCTGGGTAAAAGCGGTGGATGCTGTGGCAAAGATTCCCGCCAAAGGTGATCCTGTCGTCAGCAATATTCTTGAGGATATTCATGCTTCACTGGAAAAGGCCAGTGATGACGCCATGGAGCAGTGTCGAAAATCCAGTCGCGAACGGCATCAAATTCTCAAAGGCATGCTGCCGCACTGGCGCAAGGTCTCGCAGCGTTTGTCGCAAGTGAATAAAAATGTCGACAGTCTTTTACTGCGCTCCAAAAGCATTGATCGGCACATGGCGGAATATGAAAATATCGTGCAAGGCACCAATCAGGCCGTGCGCACCCTGTCTTCTTCTTCAATCACCCAGTTTTTTGTTTCTGCTTTTGTATTGGCCATTGCCGTGGGTGGAGCGGTGATTAACTTTAATCTGATTGCCGCACCAATGGCAGAAATGGTAGGTGGTACATCACGCATTATGGGTTATTCGGTAGCGAGCATTGCTGCCATGGTGATTATTCTTGTGGAAATTGCCATGGGTTTATTTCTCATGGAAGCCTTGCGCATCACACGTTTGTTTCCCGTGATTGGCGCGTTGGACGACAAGCTGCGCCGGGGAATATTGTGGGCCGCGTTTATTTTTCTGTTTTCACTGGCGGGTATTGAAGCCGGCCTGGCTTATATGCGTGAATTGCTGATGCAGGATGCTGCGGCCACGCGGGCATTGTTACGTGCGGATGGTGTTACCGAAATTGTGCAGAACTCACATCTGTGGATCACCACCGCCGCACAAATGGGCATGGGTTTTATCCTGCCTTTTGCGTTGACCTTTGTGGCAATTCCGCTGGAATCCTTTGTGCATTCGTTGCGCACCGTGCTGGGGGTGTTGGCCGTGGCCTTTTTGCGCACATTGATGTGGGGTTTACGTCTGCTGGGTAATCTGGCCCGTTTTGCCGGTCGGCTGCTCATCAGCATTTATGACTTGTTGATTTTTGCACCGTTGTGGGTGGAACAGTTAATTAAAACGTTTGCCAGAAAAAAAACGGAGAAAGTGAATGACACTGCTGAACCGGAAACGGTATCTCCCCTTGCGCGCGAAGGCGCATAACAAAGGATCGGGACTAATGGAAAATAAAATATATTATAAATTAAGCGTTGCCATGCTGTTGGTATTACTGGTGGCCTGCTCATCGAGTGATGCACCTGTGCCAGACACACGAGGTGTATATTTGTTGATTGATACTTCAGGTACGTACACACAGGAGCTGGAGCAGGCCAAACGGGTGATCAATTTTACCCTGTCTGATCTCAACCCGGGTGATTCATTTGCGGTGGCACGAGTGGATACGGGCAGTTTCAGTGAAAAAGATATCATCACCAAAACCACCTTTGATTCACGTCCCAGTGTGAGCAATGAACAAAAACGCATTTTTCAGGCGAATATCAATACGTTTCTGAAAGAAGTAAAAAGCAGCTCACACACAGACATCACTGGTGGTATTTTACAGGCCATTGAATACCTGAATGAAACGGAAGCAGGACACAAAACCATTTTGATTTTTTCCGATCTCAAGGAAGAATTGCGAGAAGGTTATGTGCGCGCTGAAATTCCGTTGTCACTCAGTGATTACAATGTGGTTGCCCTGAATGTGACCAAATTACGCAGTGATAATGTAGACCCGCGTGAATATCTGGGACGGCTTGATGACTGGAAGCAGCGAGTGGAAACAGGGGGTGGGCGCTGGAAAGTGATGAATAATCTGGAACGTCTGGAGTCTTTGCTGGAGATTTAACCGGCCTGGAGTGTTCTCAATTATTTTGTCAGCCATTTATTAAGGGGCATGCACGTAATAATATTCCGATTTGGCGTTCATATTCAGGAATGGAAATTAAATAACTCATACAATTGGCATCTCGGTCTCTGTTCCAGACCCGGCTCTACTTCCCCCATCCATGGGGTCGTCTGCTTCAGCCCGTCTTCGCCCGTTCTTCAATCACAAAAGCGTAAAATAGAACGACTATTCCTGCACTTTTGCTCAATCAGAACGAACGAATACACACTAAATCAGAGCGCCACTTACTATTAAGTTATTTAATTTTCATTCCCTGGAGCTGTTAATTGTGGTGCGCTGGAAGGCAGCAGACCTGAATGTGGCGTGACAAGTATTCGGGGGGTTATTACTGTG
>JAADIL010000087.1:917-26143 GCA_013151355.1 Gammaproteobacteria bacterium | reverse complement strand
ATCGCTGCGCAGATGAATGCGAAGAAGTTGCCCATGGTGGAGGATTTGCGCGATGAATCTGATCATGAAAACCCGACACGTCTGGTGATTGTGCCGCGTTCCAATCGTATCGATCTCAATGAGTTGATGGCGCATTTATTTGCGACGACAGATCTTGAGCGCACTTACCGCGTCAACATGAACATCATCGGCCTTGATGGCAGGCCGCAGGTGAAGGATTTGCTTACCCTGCTCAGGGAGTGGCTGGTGTTTCGTACTGATACGGTACGCCGACGGCTGGAATATCGTTTGGAAAAAGTAAAACGCCGTTTGCATTTACTGGATGGTTTGCTGATTGCGTTTCTCAACCTCGATGAAGTAATTCACATTGTCCGCACCGAAGATGAACCCAAACCGGTGTTGATGAAACGCTTCAAGCTCACCGATGAGCAGGCCGATTACATCCTCGATACCAAATTGCGTCAGTTGGCGCGCCTGGAAGAAATGAAAATCCGTGCCGAGCAGGAAGAGCTGGCGGCGGAACGTGACAAGCTGGAAAAAACATTGGGTTCAAAAGCGCGTTTAAAAACATTGGTACGCAAGGAACTGATTGCCGATGCGGAAGAATACGGTGACGACCGGCGTTCACCCATCGTTGAACGTGGTGCGGCACAGGCACTGGATGAAACCGCATTAATCAGTGCCGAGCCCATCACTATTGTGTTGTCGGAAAAAGGCTGGATTCGAGCGGCCAAAGGCCATGAAGTGGATGCCGCTGGCCTTAATTACAAAGCTGGTGATGATTTTAAGGCATCAGCTTGTGGGCGCAGTAATCAACAGGCTGTGTTTCTTGATGCCAGTGGGCGTTCATATTCTGTTGCGGCGCACACGTTGCCGTCAGCGCGCGGGCAGGGCGAGCCACTCACGGGTCGTGTGACTCCACCGGATGCTGCCGGTTTTGTTGATGTGCTCACGGGCAAGGGTAGTGATTTGTATTTGCTGGCCAGTGATGCAGGTTATGGCTTTGTGACCCGACTGGAAAATATGTATGCCAAAAACAAATCCGGCAAGGCTTTGCTGAAATTGCCCAGGGGTGCGCGAGTGTTACAGGCCTGTGCTGTCAACGATGTTGCCAGTGACCGTATTGTGGCGGTAACTACAGAGGGCCGTATGTTGATTATCTCGCTGCAAGAGTTGCCGGAAATGGCCAGGGGCAAGGGCAACAAAATTATCGGCATTCCTCCAGCGCGGGTAGCGAATCGTGAAGAATATGTGGTGGGCGTTGCGATTATTCCAGAGGGTGGTAACCTGACAATTTACTCAGGAAAGCGTCATTTGACCCTTAAGCTCAGAGATATCGAACATTACGAAGGTGAGCGTGGCCGTCGTGGTTCCAAATTGCCGCGTGGTTTTCAACGGGTGGATAATATCACTGCCAGTTGTTCAGTAAATATTGTGACGGGGACCATTGAAAAATAGCGATGACAATTGACTGGCTGCAATGGTGGGATCGTTTGCCTTATGTGGGTGTAAAGGGCGAAGTGGTTGCGCCACGCGTTATTCCATTAAAGCTGGATGTGCCGGTTATGCGTGTACGCAATCGACATACGCAGGAAAAACTACAGCCACCACCTGACAGCTGGAAAGATCTGAACAAATACCCAACGGAATTACTACGCAAGATTGATCGTTATTTGCAACGTGTCAATACAGAGCGTGTTCGCAGTAGCAAACGTATGGCATGGGTTGAACATGCCTTGCAGTACGCTTGTCCTGCCATGCGAAAAATTTATTCCGAACACTACAAATCCGAAGCATTACCAGAATCACATGATCGACGCGAAGGACTGGTGGCAGCGATTAATGTGTGCAGCCAGTTGGCTGTGACTTACAAGCGCCAGCTGAATGAAGACTTTGCCTTACCCGATGCTCGTTATGCACGAGTGCGTTCCCGCGTGCGCCGTTATGCCTTGCGTGTTTTGGAGTTGTTACGCATGGAACAACGTTTACGCGCCATGCGTTATCAAAAACTGTCGGAAAAAAATTGGCAGGATTGCAATCAAATATTTTTTGCCCTTTCCCAATGCGAGGACATTGATGAGCAACAATTGGCGCTGAACTGTTTGCAGTTGTTGCTGGATAGCCTTGCCAATGAGGGTGCGCGCCGGGCATCTGCGATGACATCATTAAATCTGGTTTACCTTTCTATTCAGTTTAATGGTTTATTTAATATCAATGCCCTGTTATGCCAGAAATTGCATGTGATGGATGCGCAAATTATGAGCGTCATCGATTCAATTACCATTATTCCGGATCATGGAAAAGCGTTGGGGCGCGGGAAATTATTGATTTACTATGGGCAGAATTGCCCGCCGTATTTTAAACGTCAGGATGAAGCGCAGCGAAAAAAGCAGCTTGCATGGTTAAAGGCTCGCGGTGAATTTTGCACGGGTGAGGCACTTTCATCAGAATATAAACTGAGAGCTGCCATCGTTGATATTACGCCGCTGGATGCGTTGTTGATGAATGAACATCAGAAAATGCTGGCGAAGTTTGAGTCGCAGGATTTTATTGAGGATGTGAAAGCGAAAGGGACAAAAAATAAATACAACACCGTTGCCGATCAGGATGACCTGGCCAATTTGCTGACTATTGATGCCATGTGTGACGGTTTGCAATTGAAACAGCGCAAGGAAGAAAGAGAATATATTCTTGGCCAGAAAATATTATATGTGTACAACGGGTTTATGTCAGTTTATAAGCTGTTGGTGGATATGGCCGCAGAAAAAGAGGACGCGAATCCTGACCTGGCAACGGATAATGACTTGCGTGATGCGCTGGCCGGACGTTCCGCATTAATTGCTGCTGATTTGGAGGCCAATGAATTTGGCCAGTGGTTTGTAGTCGATAAAAGCGAGGGCGGGGTTCACATTAAAACGCGAGAGAGTGAATTTACCACAGCCCTGTTTATTGGTCAGGTGGTGGCGTTTGCCTATTCGCGTGAAGAACTTGCCAAACCGATGCTGGGTTATGTGGTGCGCTTGCGCCGCAATATCAGCAAGGAAATCGAAGTGACTATTCGTACTTTGTCGAAAGCCGTTACTGCCACCGCCGTGCAAAGTGAATTTTTAAGTAAAAATGATATGGCCTTACCCGCGATTGTACTTGAGAGCGATGCCACAGCCGGGCGACGTTTGATGTTGCATCACAGCCACCGCTTGTCCTTGGGTACTTCGGTGAAGACCGAACAGGATCAGCAGCAAACGGATATTATTTCCGGAATGCTGAAAATTCAGCGGGAGTTTGTGGTTTATTTGCTGGACAGCCTCTGACCTGAATCCTGCAAGCACGATCACTTGCAGGATTCAGGTTTGAGTTAATCACTGTTGGAAAAATCGTAATCCAGCGATTTTTCCGGTTGCTGTAAATAAAATCCCTGAATGAAGTTGACACCATGCTGCCATAACACGGCCAGACAGGCAGGGTCTTGCACGTGTTCGGCAATGGTCAATATTTTGTTGGCGCGACCGGCTTCAGCAACCCGCTGAATCACTGCCTGGCTTTCTTCGCTGGTGACATTGTTGATATGGCTACCATCAATTTTCAGATATTTCAGTTTCAGGTGTTTCAAGTAGGCAAGGTCATCGGATTCTTTGCCCGCGTGATCGAGCGCCATATTGCAATGCAGTTGTTTGAGTCCATCGGAGAAAACCTTGGCGGCCTTGATGTTTTCCAGCGCAGTCTGTTCACTGATTTCAAACACCAGGCTGTCACCGTGTAAACGCGCGGCTTGCAATAATTTGCTGATCCACACCAACAGGTTCGGGTCGCGTAATGAATCGACAGATATCTTGATAAAAAACTGAATTTCTTTGCCGATTTTGCGTTTGTCCAGAATGGCTTTGGCGGCATTTTTAATGACCCATTTATCAATTTCCTGCATGAGCCCGGCCTGTTCGGCGGCCGCAAGAAAGTTGCCAGGCATGATGATGGAGTCATCCTGGTCTTTCAGGCGCACCAAAACTTCGTAACGTTCTCCCGGCTCGGCATGCAGACTGACGATGGGCTGATAGTGCAGCATGAGGCGATTGTTTTTGAGGGCAAGTTCCAGCAGCGAGACGATGCGTTTGTCGGCTTCCAGGCTGGCCAAAGCATCTTCTTCGGAAAATATGTGAATCTGGTTGCCACCTTTTTCTTTGGCGGCATTGCATGCCACTTCTGTTTGGGAGATGGCTGTTTTGGCATCAATCGTGGTTTCGGTGATGGTTGAGATGCCGATACTGAAGGTGGTGGTAACCGCTTTTTTTTCTACCTCGAATATTTTTTCGGCCAGTCCTGTACAAAGCTTTTTTGCCAGTTTCCCGGCCTGTTTTTGTTGTGAGCCGGAAAGGATGACGGAGAAAATGGTACCGGCATACCGGGCAACGTGAGCGTTGTCTTCAGGGAGTATTTCCTGAATGTATTGGGCTATGTCAGATAGCACCAGGTCACTTTCGGCGATACCAAGCGTGTCTTTGATGTTTTTGAAATTGTCCGGTTCGATGTACAGTAACGCAAACTTCTCTTCACTTTTGCTGGCATGGTTGATAGCGTCCTGTATCTGTTCCATGAAATACTGGTTGTTGTACAGTCCGGTCAGCAAATCCTGCTGGCGTAGTTGTTCGATTTCCTTTTCGAGTGCCTTGTTGTCGCTTTTACGGTGAATCATGACCTGGGTGCAGGCTTCACCATCAATGCTGGCGCGAGAAAATTCCATGGTGGCGGCAAAGACCTCACCATCCTCACGCACGGCCTGGTATTCAAGTGCGCCTTCCGGTGGCTGGTCATTATTGATGCCACGCAATACGTCCTTGAAGCCCTGTTGTTCGTCCGGGGTGATGAGGTCCATGATGGGGATACTTCTCAGGTCTTCAATATCCTCATACCCGAAAATATCCTGGTAGCTCTGATTGGCATAGATATGCATGCCTTCATGGATGTAGGCGATAGGGTCGCGTGAGCTGTTGATCAGGGTACGGTTACGTTTTTCGCTTTCGTGATAGAGGCTTTTACAACGACGGTGCTCGCGACGTTCACGGAGATTGTTTATTTCTCTTTCTATGACCAGCAGTAGATGTTCCTGTGTTTCACCGGAAACAACATTAACGGCACCAGCCTTCAGCAGTTCAATGGTGGTGGTATTGTCAGGTTCATGGCCAAAAATAATGCCGGGGATATCACGGCCACTTTTTTTGATGATGGAAAGTGCCTGCGTGGCCGGGAAGGTGGCGATTTGCCGGGCAGCAAGCAGCAAATCCCAGGTCTGGCTTTCCAGGGCTTCCTGCAGGTCTTCGGCATCTTCGATGTGTTTGTAACGAATGGCGTAACCCGCATTTCTTAATGCACTGGCCAGCGCTTCTGCCTCGTTGGCAGATTCTTCCAGAATGAGAGGGCGGATGACATTATCCAAAAGCGACTCCTGAAATTATTAGTGTTATTGGGGTGGCAGAATGAACCGAAGGTATTTTTGGCCGGATTATTTTCCGGGAAAATGTTGTCAGATCAATGTCCATACATCGTCAAATTCGTCATCGGTTCCGGTATCGGTATCGGTCGATGGTTCTGTTTCTTCCCGGGTATTTTCAAGTACGGTAAATTCAAACTGGGAGAATACACCAGTGGATTCCAGTTGTTTAGTCAGTTTGATGAGTGTGCGGCGTCCATGAACGTTGGCAATCAGTTGGTCGTCGGTTTGGTGCCAAGCATGTGTGATCAGTGTGGCAGGCTGGTCAATGCCGGACAATCGGGGTAATACCAGGCTGCGTTGATATTTTTCCGCAGTGTCATTTTTGGCGATGGTGGAGAGTGCGATGGCGTCGGCACAGGGTGCCAGTTTCTGGATGCCAAGTTCAAGCCCGTTTTTCCAGTTTTTTATGCGGCGAATAATGCCAATACCGAGTTGTGTGCTGTTTGAAACAATGTTGTCGCGGATACCGACCAGTTCACCTACCTGAACTTTTTGTGAATCTTTGCCGTAGACCAGGTAACCCAGCAAGCAATAACCACCGGCACTTTCGTTGACGCCCTTGCAGGGCAGCGGGGTGCGTGCGTACAGGGACGCCTTGTCTTGCACGTCGTCTCCACTGGTTTCCAAAGTGTGCACGGGGTTGTTTGCCCGGTAGCTGAAATCCGGATCCCAGATATCCGGCGTGTGGTCGTCCAGGTTGCTGATGCCAAACACGGGGGTGCTGGTGTAATGGGCGGGTTCATCCAGTACAAAATCGTCATCATCTTTTATTGTGACAGGATTACCGGTTTGCAGGGCATCTGTAGCGGTGGGGCAGGTTGTTGCCGGATTTTTCAGCAGAGGGCGAATGACTTCGTCGATGTAATGGTGGGTCGCGCTAAGGCCAAGGGTGATGGCTATTTCATTGCTTTTTGAGGTGCGTGGAAAAGTGCGATGCGATTTTCCGCTCCAGGTGACAACCAGGCGTTTTTGTACATCGGGCGGAATTTTTGTACTGCCATCGCCGCCGGAAAGCATGGAATTGCTCATGGCCTGCACCAGTTCGCTGGTATCCACAGTGCGACAGAATGTGGGGCTGATGGAGCCATCGTCGCGGAAATAACCGGGGGCGGCGTCACTGTTCATGTTGATGTTAAAAACATAACTGTTATCCAGGATTTCGTCGTAGGGGTGGATGTGGGCATTTTCCCCCCAGGTTTCCAGTGCGTTATAGACCGTTTCGGTGACATGCTGGCGCAAACGATAGGGGCCGGCCAGGGCCAGCAACAGGATTTGTTTGTAGATGTTGGAAATGCTGCTGTCCAGCACGATATCAGATGCAGCGTGATCCTTGATTAGCGCGACGTGCAACTGGTGACTTTCTGCATACAGGTACAGGCGGTGCACCTGTAGCCAGATATTTTCCGGATGCTGGATATAAATCTGGTACGAACACAACAGCACATTGCTGAGATAACGAATGGCGCGATGCAGGCAAATGCCCAGGGTTTTGTTGTTCAGGCGTGAAAACGTTTTGTTCAGCTTGTCCTGAATCACGGCCTTGTAACCAATGGCCATTTCCGAGTTCAGTTGAATCGCCAGCTCGGCAATTTTTTGATTTTTGGGAGAGAGCGGCAGGTTCTGGTTAATATAGTGTGTTTTTAACACTCCGGTAATCTGGTAGACCGGCCCGCGCAGAAGCTCCATGGACTTGTAACGGTCGTGTTCGGATATGCTCAGGTGATTCATTTCACGCAGTGCCGTATAAATATGGCGAGCGCTTTCGCCGATGTTGGCCATCGGTAATGAGGCAATCCAGGCCTCTACCTGTTTTGGACGAGGATCGAACGAACCCGAAGTGGGTTTGCTTTGTTTCGGGATGTTTAGTAATCCCTCAGACATATTGCTCGCCACATGGACTCCTGCTCATTTGGATCAAAAATGGTGCCGAATTCGTGCAAGTGTAGTAAATAATAACGTACCTGCGTGTTTCTCTGCTCAATCGGGAGTATACGGTGCTGCGGCAAAAACACCATACTGATGCGTTTTTACAACGGGCTTTGTTGTTATTTCGGCAAAAAATGAGTGCACTTTAATTTAGTGGACAGGTAATTACGTTTGGTGGGTGGGTAATACTCCCGGCAGGAAAGGGTATTTTGCATCAAGTGATCCGGTTTGGTGATTGATGGGGGTTTTGTGGGGCTGCCCGGTGATTTCACGCACCAGTTGTGGCACCAGAAATCCTGGCAGTTGTTGGCGAATTTTGTTCATGAGCGTCACGGCCGTGGTTTCGGGCACGTCAAAATGTTCCGCACCCTGCACACGATCCAGCAGGTGCAGATAGTAGGGCAGTACACCGCTGGCAAACAGGGACTCACTGAGTGTGCACTGTGTGCTGACGCTGTTGTTTACGTCTTTTAACAGCACGGCCTGGTTGAGCAGGGTAACGCCGATGTCGCGCAGCTTGTTGAGTGCGTGCCGTACGTCATGACTTAATTCGTTGGGGTGATTGCAGTGGGTGACCAATACACTTTGCCAGGGCTGACTGGACAACCAGCGTAAAAAATTGTCATCAATGCGTTCAGGCAGCACGATGGGCATGCGGGTGTGGATGCGTAACCGTCGCAGGTGAGGAATGTGGCGCAGGGCGTTGCTGATTTCGGTCAGTCGTTCTGTACTGAGTGACAACGGATCACCCCCACTGAGAATGACCTCGGTGATCTCCGGGCGGGCTGCGATGTACCTGGCCGCAGCCGTCCACTGGTGGTCGTCGGGCCGGTTTTTTGCGTAGGGAAAGTGACGCCGAAAACAATAACGGCAATGGACAGGACAGGCTCCGGTGGTGATCAGCAACACCCGACCGTAGTATTTATGCAGTAGCCCGGGGCAGGTTGTTGCGGCTGTGTCGCCCACCGGATCACGCAAAAATCCGGGCTGGATGGCTGATTCCAGCTGACGTGGCAGCACTTGCAACAGCAGAGGGTCTGTGGGATCTCCTGTTCGCATGCGTGCCACGTAGTTACGAGGCACACGCAGAGGGAAGACTTGCTGCGAGTCGATGCCGCCGGGAACGTCATCACTGTTGAGCCCTACCGCAGCCAGCAATTCAAGCGGGTCCTTGATAGCGCGCGCCAGTTCTTTTTGCCAGGGACTGTTTTCTGTGGATTCGTCGTCATCTGACTGACAAAGGTTGGCAGTAAGCGGTATCATACGTCGCCTTTCGGAGATGAAGTCTTCGTGGATTCTTTAGTGAAAAAAAGGGCATGTTCCCAGATCGAGGTAGAAATGGCTAATTACGCAACCAATGAATTCAAAAACGGTTTGAAGGTGATGGTGGATAACGACCCCTGCTCGATGATCGATGTTGACATGGTGAAACCGGGCAAGGGCCAGGCTTTCACCCGCGTCAAATTGCGCAACCTGATTTCCGGGCGCGTGGTGGAACGCACCTATAAATCCGGCGAATCCCTGCCCGGGGCTGACGTAATGGATGCCGACATGCAGTACCTTTATAACGACAGCGAATTCTGGTATTTCATGCATCCCGAAACCTTCGAGCAGGTGGCTGCCGATGCTGCCGCTGTGGGCGATCAGCACAAATGGCTGAAAGAACAGGACATGTGCGAAGTGACCACCTGGAATGAGCGGCCCATCGCTGTTGCAACGCCCAATTTTGTCGAACTGCGCATCACCGAAACTGATCCTGGCCTCAAAGGTGATACTGCCCAGGGCGGCATCAAACCCGCAACGCTGGAGACCGGTGCTGTAGTGCGTGTGCCACTGTTTATCGAGACTGACGAGATGATTAAAGTGGATACGCGCACGGGTGAATACGTGGGGCGAGTAAAGAGTTAGCTATTGATGACTGACGATTGGCGCCCCACGGCCACGATGGAGGCGCTACGCCAACGGGCTGAACTGCTGGCCTGTTTGCGCCGGTATTTTGCCGGGCAGGGAGTGCTGGAAGTGGAAACCCCGCTATTATCTGCCGCCGGTATTCCTGATCCCCACATTCCCGCTTTTACCACGATGCCTGGCCCGGATGGTGAAGCGTCGTATTACCTCAATACCTCCCCCGAGTTTGCCATGAAGCGTTTGCTGGCAGCAGGGTCAGGTCCCATTTTTCAGGTCTGCAAGGCCTTTCGCCGTGGTGAGCAGGGCAAGTATCACAATCCTGAGTTTACGCTGCTGGAATGGTATCGGCCGGGTTTTGATCACTGGCAACTCATGGACGAGGTGGATGTACTGGTACGGCAGTTGGCCGGAGGATTTCGTTCACCTGGCCGTTCAGAAAGGATTAGCTATCGAACCTGTTTTCAGCAATATCTGGAAATCGACCCGTTCAGGGCGGATGTGTCCATGCTGAAATCTTGCGCCCGGACACAGGGAGTGGGTGAAGTAGCAGGGTTGTCAAATGCAGATAAGGACACCTGGCTGGATCTGCTCATGAGCCATTGTATTCAGCCACACCTGGGCAAGGAAGGGCTGACGTTTGTTTATGATTATCCGGCCAGCCAGGCTGCACTGGCGCGTATTCGTCCTGGTGAGCCGCCTGTGGCTGAACGTTTCGAGTTGTTTATTGATGGTATCGAACTGGCTAATGGTTTTCACGAATTGCAGGATGCCCGCGAACAATATGCCCGTTTTGAGGCCGACCTGGCGCGTCGGCGGGCTGAAAAACTGGAACCTGTTGTGCTGGATGAACGTTTAATCAAGGCGCTGGAAGCAGGTTTGCCTGCCTGTGCGGGCGTTGCACTGGGGCTGGATCGGCTGCAACTTGTGTTCACAGGACGCAGTCATATACGGGACACCCTTGCATTTTCCTGCGAACGTAGCTGATTTTAAGCACGATATTTGCTTAACACCGTTGGTAGTATAAAACGGTTGTCGAAAATTTTTACAATTTTCAGTAGCCCGGTAGATGGGCGATTTTGACCTGGAGTAAATCCAGGGTTAAACTCATGATTCCACAAGGAATTTGTTGGCCTTGAAGTGCCTGGCCTGTAAATTGCACCATGGGTAGTTGCAGGCTGGCGACAGTCCTGCTTTGCGTTTTGTCAGACAGAAAAACAGAGCTTGTTTTGACGGTGTAAAGACGAGCGATAATCTGCCAGAGTGTGCAGATTGTCAGATATATTCAGATACCGGATGATCGCGTATTTCCTTAGGGTTTGCTGCGGTAGTTGGAGGGAACCAAAACTGATGGTATCTTACAGCCTCCAATGGAGGGGGAGAGATGAATATGGAAAAACGCTGGAGTGAACGAAAATTATTGCAGGTCGATGTTGATGTGTATCAACAGGGCGAATTGTTAGGCTCCTGTGTTTCATCGGATATTGGTCTTGGAGGTGCATTTCTGACTCGGGAGTGCACTTTTTCCATGCCTTACGAGGCGGGGGTCGAGCTGGTTTTCAGCCTGGCTTTCGAAGATCAAAACACCAGGCATAAAATCAACGCGCGCGTGGCCCGGGTTTCCGGGGAAGGTGTTGGTTTGAAATTTTGTGATTTTGATACCGGTGTTTTTCGTTCTTTGCAGGAAATCATGTTGTACAAGAAAAACACGCCGGTGGAGGACATCATCAGCCAAACCGGTACCCACTGATACCTGTCATTTTTAGCCGTTTTTTCAGCGCTGTCCCGTCGATCGTGTCGTAGAGTAATGTGATCTCGCTGGTGGGACAGCGCTTCTGCTTTTCACCCCTGTTTTAACCGTCCTGCTTTTTGTATAGGTTATTCAATCTCTATGGGTTCAATTCCCCGCAGCTTGCTGCGAATACCGTCATTCTGGCGAGGCCAGAATCCAGAGGTTGAAACCCCTGGACACCGGCCTTCGCCGGTGTGACGTTAATACCCCGTCAGCTTGCTGCGGGGTCGTTTATTTTCCATCCCTACCCCGTCATTTCCCGGTTTGCGATTTTTCAGTTTCGTTGCGCCATCGGGTGTAACACTCAATACCACAAAAATACTGAGTGTACTCATCGGCTTCACTGCTCACTGCAACCGATTCGGGAATCTCTGTTAAACAGATACCACAGGCAACGTTATCGAGTCTGGTGGGTGGCGGTTTTTCCACAGTATTGATTTTTTCAGACATGACAAACACCTCATCTAAATGGTCTGCTTTAAGCATAGTTGATTCAGGTGAAAGTGTTTGGGGAGATGGCCTGGGAGCGTGCCCATTCCTTTGTGAATCTCTTCGGGTTTCATTCCCCGCCGCTTGCGGCGTAAGGTTGGAAAAACTCAGGATATAAACATACGAAGTTTATGAAAACTATCAATTGGCACTGTTCTAAAAATACCCTGCTTTCGCGTAGCGAAAGTCGAGCGTAAGCGAGAGGGCTTGCCCCGGGGCTATTTATTTAAGCGCTAAAAATACCTGTTTTTAAAGAATTACCGAGTATTTAACGCAAAGGGCGCAAAGACGCAAAGTCAAAGACGCAAAGTTTTTAGTGTTTTTCTCTGCGTCCTTTGCGTCTCTGCGACCTCTGCGTTTATAACTCGCCATTTGTCAGCACCACGACAACATAATTTTCCACTGTACCGGAATGCTTGTCCGGGGGTTTAAAAACCCTCTGGATTCCGGCTAAAAACATGCCAGAATGACGGTGTTTTCAGTAAAAAGACTGACAGAGTGATTTAGCCCTTAATTCACATTTAGGGAACGTGCGCGTTCCTGAGTTATTTAGTTTCCATTCCCTGGTGCCGTTTGGCAATGGCCTGTCCCGTTTGCACAGTGTCTGTTGCCTGAATGGTGTCGAGCCAGTGAATGGCTTCCTTGCCTGCCAACAAAATGACTGTTGAGCCCATGTTGAAACGGGCAACTTCATCACCTTTATGGAACTGGCAGGCAGGTGTTTCACTGTCATATACCCAGTGGCGAACTTGTCGGCCCGCTGGCGGAGTGACTTCACCGGCCCACACCGTTTCGATGCTGGCCACAAAAATGGCACCGACCATTACCATCGCCAGGGGACCGATATCGGTATCGAAATAAGCGACTACGCGTTCGTTGCGCGCAAACAGACGTGGTACAGCACGGGCGGTGGACGGGCTAACACTAAACAGGCGGCCCGGGATGTGCGTCATGGCTGTGAGTTTGCCTGCAATGGGCAGGTGAATACGGTGATAATCTCGTGGGGAAAGATAGAGTGTGGCAAAACTGCCATCCTCGAACAGCTGCGCTTTTTTTGGGTCGTTACCCAATAATTCCAGCAGAGTGTAGTCGCGTCCTTTGGCCTGAAAAATACGACCATCTTTGATGGTGCCCAACTGGCTGACGGCACCATCCACCGGACAGGCCAGCAGGTTTTCATCGGCGACGACAGGTCGTGCATCGGCATGCAGGGCGCGGGTAAAAAAGGCATTGAAATTGGGATAGTTGTCCAGGTTGGGCTCCAGCGCCAGACTCATGTCTACGTTGAACTGCTTGACGAACCAGCGGGTGAATGATGTTTTCCACCAGTGAATTTCACTACGGGTAATGGCGTGCATGATGCGTGACAAGGCATGGTGCGGCAGCAGATAGCCTGGCCATGCCTTGGCATAGTCAAGCAGGCTTGCGCCGTGTTGGGGGCGGGAAGTAGACATGGTTTTCTCGGTATTTTTAATGTTGGTGTGGATGCGAATTGTGTTGTTTGGTATTCGTCGTAGCTTTTTTGACGGGCAGGGAAATTTCCATTGAGCTTTTTGTCGAATGTTTGTCGGTAAAAAACAGAGTGAGGGTTATGTTGTCGCCAGCCCGGAGGCGTTTTTTCGGGTTCATTAACATCAGATGCATGCCACCCGGTTGAAAGCTTATATGGTCTTTACCATTGAGTATTACCTGCGGGACAGGCAGCATTTTGCTCATACCGTCATGTTGTTCCGTGCGGTGCATTTCAACCCGGTTAAAATCGGGTGAAGACAGGCTGGTCAAAGTATATACCCTGGATGAAGGGTTGTGTAACGTTAAGTAGGCAGCCATTACGCTTGTTTTCGGTGGAGCTTCTCGTACCCAGGCATCGTGAACGTCGAGTTTGTCAACTGCACTGGCGCTGGCAACCATCGATAACAGGAAAATAAACGAAAATGTTTTTGCAAATCTCACTGGGTGCCTTAACGGGTAACTTGCGGGGTGGTGGGCGAATAGCTGTTACGCAGTGCGAGATATTGTGTGAGAATTTCTTCAGCGTAGTGCGGTGCCTTGAGGCGTGCATAATAGCGGACTTGCGGGTCGATCAACAACATGGCGCTGGAATGGTTGACGACAGGTTCGCCCGCAAAGTCAGTTTCCAGGCTGAATCTGGAGTCCAGCTGGCGGGCGAATGCCGTCAGTGCGTCAATGCTGCCGGTGGCGCCGAGAAAAGACTCGTTGAAATAACCCACATATTCGGCCAGTGATTCGGGACTGTCCCGTTGTGGGTCTACCGAGACAAATACAAACTGCGTGTTGTTCAATATCGCAGGCTGTAGTTGCCGAGCCACTTGCGTCAGTTCGGTGAGGGTGGTGGGGCAGATGTCGGGACAGTGGGTGTAACCGAAAAACAGCAGTGTCCACTTGCCTTTCAGTCGCTCGATGTTCAGCGGTTTCAGATCGTGGGCCGTGAGTTGAAAGGTCGTCAACAATTTTGGGGTTGTCAGACGGGCTTCGGTGTCGGGTGTTGTGTTGGTGTTTTGTTGCGCGAGCCAGACAGCGGCACCAATCAGCAAAATGGTGATAACCAGGCTCAGTGTTATTTTTACGGATTGGGACATGAAGTGAATTATCGCACGATAATTCACCTCAGGCGGTTTATACTGTGCGTCTTTTTTTGGGTGGCAGTATATTTGCCGTAGCAAACAATACATGAGTGAATAGAGCGACTATGTCTGCAAGTACACAATTCCGCCACGATCAGCTTGTTACCACCGGTGTACTCATTACCAATCTTGGTACTCCGGATGCTCCCACCGCCCCTGCGTTACGGCGCTATCTGGCGGAGTTTCTGTGGGATCCCCGCATCGTTGACAGTTTGCCACGGCCTGTCTGGTGGCTGGTTTTGCATGGGTTGATTCTGCGTTTGCGGCCATCCCGCTCGGCAAAGTCGTACGCCAGTGTGTGGACCGATGAAGGTTCACCGTTGCTGGCTATTGCCGAGCGCCAGCTCATTGCCTTGCGCGAGTCGTTGGCACAGCGGCTGTCTGGTCCGGTGGTGGTGGAGCTGGGCATGCGTTATGGCAATCCATCTCTCGCTTCGGCGATGCAAAAACTGCGGGATGCCGGTGCGCGCCGCGTGTTGGTCTTGCCGTTGTATCCGCAGTATTCCTGTAGCACTACGGCCTCCACTTTTGATGCTATTGCCGCAGAAATGGCCGATTGGCGCTGGATGCCGGAACTGCGTTTTATCAATCAGTATCATGATGAAACCGGTTATATCGAAGCACTGGCCACCAGTATTCGTGAATCCTGGGAGCAGCGCGAACAACCACAGAAATTACTGTTTTCTTTTCACGGTACCCCGAAACGCTTTTTCACCGAAGGTGACCCTTATTATTGCCACTGCCAAAAAACCGCGCGTTTGGTGGCCGAGCGTTTGGGGCTGGGGGAGGATCGCTGGCAGCTTACCTTTCAGTCTATTTTTGGTCGTGAAGAATGGTTGCAACCCTACACCATCGAAACTTTACGTGAGCTGGGTAGCAGCGGTGTGAAATCCGTGGATGTTGTTTGTCCCGGGTTTTCAGCAGATTGTCTGGAGACGCTGGAAGAGATCACGGTGGAAAACAAGGATGCCTATCTCAAGGCCGGTGGTGAGCAGTTTCACTACATTCCGGCGCTCAATGACAGGCCGGATCACATCAAGGCATTGTCAGGACTGGTGCAAAAACATCTGGCGGGGTGGCCGGAAGCGTCACCGGACTGGAATGCTGCGCAGCATGAAAGCGGGAATGCTGAATGTTTGATGAGGGCGAAGACAGCCGGGGCTGAGGTTTAAGGAGTGGAACACAATAACTTATACAAGTGGCGCTCTGATTTAGTGCGTATTTGTTCGTTCTGATTGAGCAAAAGTGCAGGAGATAATCGTTCTGTTTTGAGTTTTTGTGATTGAAGAACGGGCGAAGACAGGCTGAAGCAGACGACCCCATGGATGGGGGAGGTAGAGCCGAGTCTGGAACAGAGGCCGAGATGCCAATTGTATGAGTTATTAATCTCTATGGGTTCAATTCCCCGCAGCTTGCTGCGGGGTCGTTTATTTTCCATTCCTGAGTCACTACATCTATACTTAAATGTGAATTAAGCGTTAAAAACGCTCTACTTTAAAAAATCACCGGGTATTTAACGCTACTTGTCAGCACCACTACAAACATAACCTCTCACTGTACTGGAACGTTTGTCCGGGAGGTTAAACCTCTGGTAAGGCAATTTGCTACTCCATGTCTTCAAAGTCGTCCATCGGCGGATCACCATCGTACACATAATACTGCCGCCTTTGCAGGTAAGCTTCGCGGGTGTAGACATAATGATCTATGGCGGCCGTTTCCAGTAATCGACTGGCTCCCAGAAAATCGGCACGGGTATCCACGAAGTTGGTTAAAAATAACGCGTTGCGTGAGTTTATGTTTTTGACATTATTGGTCACCGGATCAATATAGGCGTAATCAACAGCCATGCCCGCTGTATCCCGGATAGTGCTGGGCCCCAAAAATGGCAATACAAAATAGGGGCCGCTGGGCATTCCCCAATGGCCCAGGGTTTGTCCAAAATCTTCGTTGTGTTTGGGCAGGTCCATGTGTGAGGCGACATCGATAAATCCCAATAACCCGGCCGTGGTATTGAACAGGATGCGGGCAGCGTCCGAGGCGGCTTGTTGGAATTTGAGCTGTAGCAGATTATTCGACAGTACCAGCACATCGCCCAGATTGCCGAAGAAATTGGTGACGCCTTTATCAGCCCAGTCGGGCATTACCGTTTGGTAAGTTTCGGCGACCGGTGTGGCAACCGTCTGGTCAAAACTCTGATTGAAACTGTGTATGGCGCGGTTGTATGACTCGAAGGGGTCGTGTGCTTCGCTATCATCAATGCCATCATTTGCTGCACCACCAAGACTTGCGCAACCAGTTGTGGCGGCGCTGATGAACAGCGTCAGACCGAAAGCCCGTAAATAAGATAAATTAGTCATCTCGCTTGTTTATCGCTTTGTCCGATCCTCTTTCCAGTTTTTGTTGCAGGCGTTGCAATGCTTCCTGAGTTTGGCGCAATTCCCGCAAGATTTCATCTTTACTGGCGGGTGCCTGGAGTTCGGCCAGTTGTTCCTGTTTGGCTTCTTCGAGATTATTGAGCACTACGGCAATGAACAGGTTGATCACCACGAAGGTGCCCAGTACCACGAAGCTGACAAAATACATCCAGCTCAGGTAGTGCATCTCCATTGCGGCGTACATCACGTCGGTCCAGTCCTCCAGCGTCACCACGCGGAACAGGGTGAGCAGGGATGTGCCCAGATTGCGCCAGTGAGTGGGGTCGTTTTCGTGGAACAGGTGGTAACCGGCCACGGCGTAAATGTAAAAAATGATGCTCATCAGCATTAACACATGTCCCATGCTGGGAATCGAACGCACCAGAGTGTTGATAATGAGTCGCAGCTCGGGAATGGTGGACAGCAGACGTGCTACCCGCAACAGACGGGCGAGACGGGCGATCATCGCGTATTCGCCAGTGGTGGGTATCAGCGATAACACCACAATGCTGAAATCGAACAGGTTCCAGCCATCGCCGAAGTAAAGTTTGAAGCGGGGTGCAACGGCGATAATTTTCAGTGCGGCTTCGAGAATAAAAACAGCGAGCACAAAATGGTTGCCATAAAGCAGCCAGACACCATATTTCTCCATAATGTCGGGGGAGGTCTCCAGCCCGAGGAGCACAGCATTGAATAAAATCAGTCCGATGATGAAATATTCAAAGGCGGGTTTTTTGACGAGGGATTGTGCAAGTTTTTTCATGAGAGGGTGGATCGTAAAATAATAACGAGTGGTTTTAAAAGAGTCAGCGCGCGACAGTAGCCATTTGGCAGCTTGCTTGCAAGGGGAGATACGGAGGGTTATCGGGTCATTTTCAGGGGGATGCCAGCAGGGATTTGAGGTCGTCGAAAAACAGTGCCGGGTTTACTTGTGCATTGTTGAGACTTACCCCCCAGTGCAAGTGTGGGCCCGTGGCCCGACCGGTCTGGCCCACGGCACCAATGACTTCGCCGCGAGCCACGCGTTGCCCCGGTTCCACGTCAATGCGGCTCATGTGGGCATACAGGGTGACCAGCCCCTGGCCGTGTTCGATGAACACGGACTTGCCATTGAAAAAGAATTCTCCGCGTTCGATGACCTTGCCTGCCGCTGGTGCGCGAATGGGTGTGCCTTTCGGTGCGGCGATATCGATACCACTGTGTGGTTTGCGTGGCTGTTTGTTGAAAAACCGTCTCAGGCCGAAGGGACTGCTGAAACGACCCTTGAGTGGCAGGCTGAAACGGGTGTCTATTTCTGCCTGGGGTTCCCAGTGGCGCAGCGCGGCATTGATGCGCCCACGCTCGCCGCGGATGCGTTTTATGTCGGTTTTGTTGGGGTTCACCTTGCGTTTGCTTTTGATGGTGAGGTATTGCTCGGGATATTGCCTGGCGTTTACCTGAAAGGGTAGTGGTGCGCTTTGTCCTTTTACCCGCACCTGGTGTTTGCCCGTTTTGGCTGTCAGCGAGATACCCACCACAGCCTGCCAATGGTCGTTGTTCTTTACCACCATCACCCGTTTTTTACGGTAATGCACTTCGGGTGCGGGGCCGCTGGTCGGGCCCACATTGAGCACGACCACGCCGCCGGGTACGGCCGCCGTGTGCGGCAGGAGGCGGGTGGCGGGCACGGTATTGGATTCGGCTGCCAACGAATGTGTCCCCGAAAGGCTGACAAACAGCAGGCAGAACAGAGTGAGCTGAAGGTATGTACTGCGCATGGTCAACTCTTTTTTTGTGGGTAATGCACGGTTTCGACACGACAGTCGAGTTGGCCGCTACCCAGTCGGGTGTGTATTTTGTCGCCTGCGCAGAGTTCATCTGCCTTGCGCACCACTGTGCCATCGGGTTTCTGTACGATAGCGTAGCCGCGTCCCAGGGTTGCCAGCGGGCTGACGGCGTTCAGTGCCCGGCTGAGACTGCCGAGCCGGGCGCGCTGTTGCGCCAGCGTTGCGGTGATGGCGCTGTGATTGTTATGGCGTAACTTGTCCAGCCGCAAGCGCATTTCCCGCAGACGCCGGGTTGGAGAATGGCCGTGCAGGCGCGCCCGCAGGGTGTCGAGCCGTGCTTGCTGCTGGTGTAGCCGGGCCTGTTGTGCGAGATTGAGTCGCTGTTCCAGTTCATCCAGCCGTTGCGCGCGTTCGCGCAGCCGCTGGCCGGGATGTTTCAGCTGGCGGCGCAGCCAGTCCAGATGTTGTTGTTGTCGGGCGATACGCTCCCGCCAGCTGCGCAGCAGGCGCTGCTGCCAGCCCGTCAGTGTGCTTCGCCATTCGTCGCGATCCGGGCTTACCAGTTCTGCGGCGGCCGAGGGTGTGGGCGCTCGCAGGTCAGCGACAAAGTCGGCGATGCTGAAGTCCACCTCGTGACCAATGGCGCTGACGACAGGAATGGGGCAGGCATGAATCGCGCGGGCCACGGTTTCATCGTTAAAGGCCCACAGGTCTTCCAGTGAGCCACCGCCACGAGCAAGGATTAACACATCACATTCGTTCCGTTTTTCGGCGTTTTGCAGGGCTGCAACAATGGCGGGTGGTGCCTCGACACCTTGTACGGGCACGGGATAAATCAGCACGGGAATGCCGGGAAAACGGCGCCTGAGTACGCTGATAATGTCGCGGATTGCCGCACCGGTGGAGGAGGTGATTACGCCCAGGCGGGAGGGCAATTTGGGCAAAGGCTGTTTGCTGGCTGCGTCAAACAGACCTTCGTCATGCAGTCGCTGTTTGAGCAGTTCGAACTGACGGCGCAGGGCACCATCACCGGCTTCTTCCATGTGTTCGGCGATGAGCTGGTAGTCGCCGCGTGCCGGGTACAGGCTGAGTCGGCCGCGTACCAGTACCTGCTGACCATTTTCAGGGCGAAAGTTGATCTGCCGGTTGCGCATTTTGAACATGGCGCAGCGCAGTTGAGCTGATTCGTCCTTGAGACTGAAATAGATATGCCCGGAGGCGGGGCGGGCGAGGTTGGAGATTTCACCCTCTACCCAGATCAGCGGAAATTCGCTTTCCAGCAGGTCGCGGGCCGCGTGATTCAAATGGGAGACGCTGTAAATTTTTCGTGCGGGTGTGTTATCTGTGCTGGGCATGCGGCGTAGTGTATCCCGAGTATCTTGCCTGCGGTAAAGAAAAAAGGTATTAAAAAAGGCAGGCTGCCAGGGCAACCTGCCTTTGATACAAATTTGTTGAACGAGGTAGTTGTGATTTACGCTGTATTCAGCAACATCAGCCTAAAACAGCCAGGGGCCAGCGTCTTTTTGTTCCATGGCCTGGGCGTAACCCGCGTCAGCCTGGAATTTAGCCTCATTGGCCAGTTCGACAGCTTTTTTGAAGTCACCCTTGCTGGCGGCGGCCTTGGCTTTTTTGAGTATCTTTTTTCTGGAATCACGCCATTCGCCGTCCACGCTGCGTGCTTTTTTCAATGCATCTTCAGCGGCAGTAATCGCAGACCTGGCAGCAGCAGCATCCCTGGCGGCAGCATCCTCAGCACTTTCACCACCAAAAATTGAGCACCCGTTGAGGGCAAAAACCAGGGCACCAAACATTATTAACTTTTTCATTATTTCTTCTCCGATGCTTTTAATGTCTTTTATCCTGGCCTGTGGCCGGGAACCGCGTGTTACCTTCTTTCATTTTGTTACGTATACTTCCGGGGCAGTTTTTACACGTGAGGTACTTAATCACACAATACCTGCGAAGATCAAGCCGAAGGAGGGTGTTGGCAGTTTACCCGCTACCCGTCCAGCTTATATAATCTGCCACCCATTCAATTCTCGCATTATCTGGAATCCCGCCATGCGTATTGCCCAAGAAGCCCTTACCTTTGATGATGTTTTGCTGATCCCGGCTCATTCCACAGTGATGCCGAAAGAAGTGAGTCTGATTACCCGCCTGACGCGGGACATCACTCTGAATATCCCGTTGATCTCGGCGGCCATGGATACCGTTACCGAAGCCCGCCTTGCCATCAGTATGGCGCAGGAAGGGGGAA
This sequence comes from Gammaproteobacteria bacterium, assembly GCA_013151355.1. GTDB lineage: Bacteria > Pseudomonadota > Gammaproteobacteria > SZUA-152 > SZUA-152 > SZUA-152. The sequence goes on along the minus strand of JAADIL010000087.1, from coordinate 5,464 downwards.
TCGGCATCATTCACAAAAATATGACCGGTGAGCAACAGGCGAAACAGGTGCGACTGGTGAAAAAATACGAGAGCGGGGTGATCAAGGATCCTGTTTCGGTGAGTTCTGACGCGAGTATCCGCGATGTGCTGGCCTTGACCCGTGCGCACAATATTTCCGGTGTGCCCGTGGTAGACGGCAAGGAGCTGGTGGGTATTGTCACCAGTCGTGACCTGCGTTTTGAAACCCGCTTTGATGAACCTGTTTCTGCGATCATGACCGGAAAAAACAAGCTGGTAACGGTGAAAGAAGGCGCCACCTCTGACGAAGTGCTGGCTTTACTGCATAAATATCGCATTGAAAAGGTGTTGGTGGTCAATGACGATTTTCAGCTGCGCGGCCTTATTACGGTGAAAGATATCCAGAAAGCCAGCGAATATCCCAGTGCCTGCAAAGACGATCAGGGTCGCCTGCGCGTGGGCGCAGCGGTGGGTACGGGCGGCAACACTGAAGAACGGGTGACAGCACTGGTAGCGGCGGGCGTTGATGTGATTGTGGTAGACACGGCCCACGGCCATTCCCAGGGGGTGCTGGATCGTGTTCGCTGGGTGAAGAAGAATTTCCCGCAAGTGCAGGTCATTGGCGGCAACATCGCGACCGGCGCGGCGGCCAAAGCATTGGTGGCAGCAGGTGCTGATGGTGTGAAAGTCGGTATTGGTCCCGGTTCCATTTGTACCACGCGCATTGTTGCCGGTGTTGGTGTGCCGCAAATTACGGCGATTGATAATGTGGCTGCTGCGTTGGCTGGCACCGATGTGCCGTTGATCGCGGACGGCGGGATTCGTTATTCCGGCGATGTGGCCAAGGCGCTGGTGGCCGGTGCCTATTCCATCATGATCGGCAGCATGTTCGCGGGCACCGAAGAAGCACCAGGTGAAGTAGAACTGTTTCAGGGACGCTCGTACAAATCTTACCGGGGCATGGGTTCACTGGGCGCGATGACGGGTGCTGAAGGTTCCAGTGATCGCTATTTTCAGGAAGGCAGCAGGGCCGATAAACTGGTGCCTGAGGGCATCGAAGGTCGTGTGCCATTCAAGGGGACGCTGGCACCTGTGGTGCATCAGTTGCTTGGCGGTATTCGTTCCAGCATGGGTTACACCGGTTGCGCGACTATCGATGACATGCGTGCCAGCCCCGAATTTGTGCGGGTGACCAATGCCGGTATGGCTGAAAGCCATGTGCATGATGTGCAGATCACCAAGGAAGCGCCGAATTATCGATCCTGAGTCCGACTGGCTCCTGGACTCAGGTCAGAAATAAAACGGTGGCAGAGCCCACCTTACACGGGATATTTTTTTGAATACCGACATCCATGCCCAGCGCATTCTGATTCTCGACTTTGGTTCACAATATACGCAACTTATTGCCCGTCGGGTGCGCGAGGCGGGTGTCTATTGTGAGTTACACGCTTACGACTTGATGAGTGATGCTGATGTGCGCGAGTTCGCACCCGGCGGCATCATTCTTTCCGGTGGCCCGGAATCAGTGACGGGTGATAATTCACCGATGGCTCCACCGCTGGTGTTCGAGCTGGGTGTGCCGGTACTGGGCATTTGTTACGGCATGCAGACCATGGCTGCGCAACTGGGTGGCAAGGTGGAAAATGCCGATCATCATGAATACGGTTATGCCAGGGTGCGTGCTCACGGCCACACGCAGTTGCTGAAAAACATCGAAGACCACACCAGTGCCGAAGGTTATGGTCTGCTGGATGTGTGGATGAGCCACGGTGATCGTGTTGAACAGTTACCGCCTGGCTTTACATTGATGGCCTCTACTGAATCGGCACCTGTCGCCGGCATGGCCGACGAAGCACGTCGCTTTTACGGCATCCAGTTTCATCCCGAGGTGACCCACACGAATCAGGGCGAGCGTATTATTAATCGCTTTGTGCATGATATCTGCGGTTGCGAAGGGCTGTGGACCTCCGGCAACATCATTGATGACAGTATTCGCAAAGTGCGTGAGCAGGTGGGCGAAGACGACGTGATTCTTGGTTTGTCCGGAGGCGTGGATTCATCCGTGGTGGCGGCACTGTTGCACAGGGCTATCGGCAAACAGCTCACTTGTGTGTTTGTGGACAACGGTCTGTTGCGCCTCAACGAAGGTGATCAGGTGATGGCCATGTTCGCCGCACACATGGGAGTCAACGTTATTCGTGTTAATGCGCAGGATCGTTTTATGAGTGCGCTGGCCGGTGAAAATGACCCGGAAAAGAAACGTAAAATCATCGGTAACCTGTTCATTGATATTTTTGAGGAAGAATCGGCCAGGCTGCCTAACGCCAAATGGTTGGCGCAGGGTACTATTTACCCCGATGTGATTGAATCTGCCGGCGCCAGATCCGGCAAGGCGCATGTGATTAAATCACATCACAATGTTGGTGGATTACCTGACTATATGAAGTTAGGCCTGGTGGAGCCACTGCGTGAATTATTCAAGGATGAAGTGCGTAAACTGGGCGTCGAACTGGGCTTGCCTTACGACATGGTTTATCGTCATCCTTTCCCTGGCCCGGGGCTTGGTGTGCGCATTCTCGGTGAAGTGAAAAAAGAATACGCGGATATCCTGCGTCCTGCCGATGCGATCTTTATCGAAGAGCTGCATAACCACGACTGGTATCACAAGGTTAGCCAGGCCTTTGCCGTGTTTTTACCGGTGAAATCTGTGGGCGTTACCGGTGATGGTCGGCGTTATGACTATGTGGTATCACTGCGAGCGGTGGAAACGGTCGATTTTATGACCGCACGCTGGGCGCATCTGCCGTATGAGTTACTGGAAACCGTTTCGCGGCGCATTATCAATGAAGTGCCCGGTATTTCCCGCGTGGCCTACGATATTTCCAGCAAGCCGCCCGCGACAATTGAATGGGAATGATTCAGTGTTGAAAGTCAGATCACCAGAAAAAAACCAGTGACAACTATTTCTGGCTCCCCGGTACCCGCCTCTGGTGACTTGACATGGATGCAACGTGCACTGGCGCTGGCAGCGCATGCTGAGGTTGAAGGCGAAGTGCCTGTGGGTGCGGTGATTGTACGCGATGGTTGTGTGATTGCAGAAGGCTGGAATCAGCCGGTGATGAGTCACGATCCCACGGCCCATGCCGAAGTCATGGCCTTGCGTGCAGCGGGCATGGCGGAAAAAAATTATCGTTTGCCGGATACCACGCTTTACGTCACTCTGGAGCCCTGTGTGATGTGTGCTGGCGCGATTATTCATGCACGGATTGGTCGCGTGGTTTACGGAGCCACCGATCCGCGTGTGGGAGCGGCAGGGAGTGCTTTTTCCCTGTTGGGCAGCGATCAGTTTAATCACAGGGTGCAAGTTGAGGGCGGTGTGCTGGAAAGTGAATGCGGTGATTTATTGCGGCATTTTTTCAAGGCCCGGCGGTAAGGAACGTGTACGAAATAACATCCTTGTTTGGCGCCCGGGTTTAGTGCGTTTTCGTCCGTTCTGTTTGAACAAAAGCGCAGGAATAGTTGTTTTATTTCGCGCACGTTCCTGATGATGTTTGAAAATTTCTGCACAATGCGTATGCTGTGCGCTCTTTATTGGAGAGGTGCCAGAGTTGGCCGAATGGGCTTGATTCGAAATCAAGTGAGCCCGTAAGGGCTCCGAGGGTTCGAATCCCTCCCTCTCCGCCATTTTAAAGAGATTTATTCAATAATATCAATAGTTTAATATTTTATAGGGTGGTCTTAGGATACGTTTTCAGCTACATTTCAGTTTTTCAGGCGTTCATATCATGACCGGGATTAGCGGCGTCCGCTGTGCAGCCGTATTAGAGACCTAAACAACTACGATCGGTGACTGAAGCGGCAAGTACTCCCGGGCCGGTTCCGGCTGCAACCCCTTCGCGTAGGTCTTGACGAGCCGCGATTTTTTGGCATCGAAGGTAATACTTCCAATTAAGCAGGCATCTGCAACTTCTATGTTCATTTCTCTCTGTCGCAGATAATGCTTCTCCGTCAATGTCAGCACCGCAGATTTAAGGGCTGCATAATCTTTGCCATTGCCTGAGCGCCTTCCCATTTCCAAGCCCATCACATTCAAGCAGATTCCTAGCACCCGAGCTGATTTATAGTTCAGTCTGGATTCGAGGTCCCCTATCTCATCGTAAAGCAGCCGTCGCAGTTTGAACTGGACGATCTTCCATGCCCGACCGTCATTGCTGAGCCCGAAAAAATCACCCCATACGGAATTGTGATGGATACTCCAAGCTTTGTCAGGCGGACCCTCGATGTAAGCCGCAGAATGAATGATGTTAAACATGACCTCAGCAAGCCTATCGTAGAGGTCTTCATCCCTAAGCCTATTGCCTTCCCGATGGCGAATCCGCAAAGTCCGCGCCTTCGGCAGAGGATTCAGATTGCCAATCTCATTGATGCAATCCCTGATGAAATTGACCCCCGCACGAAGACGATGCCACGCGTCGTCAAGGTAGTCGTCATCCGATTTATTGATATCCCCTATTGCGCGGCTGGTAACCCCCTGAATTTCATGCAGTG
>JAADIL010000087.1:0-897 GCA_013151355.1 Gammaproteobacteria bacterium | reverse complement strand
CGGAATTCTGACCCCAATGGCTGCCTTCCAAATAGCTCTTGAATGTCATCTGCGTAGCACGACAATAAGTCTCAAACTGACCCGCATCCCATGCCCATACTGATTTGTAGTGGATATCGAGTGGGGAATTAAACTGGAGCTTCTCCACCAGTTCGTAGTTTCCATATAGAGCGTGGCTAAGTGGCTTGATATAGCCCAAGAGCCCTGAATTATAGCCCTCGTCCTCGTGGTACAAACTGGAGTCCTTGTTCTGAATCGCCTCTGTAGAAACGTTCTGCGCAAACAGGCCAATGGGGGTGTGGTACGCTTTAGCGTCCGCGACAGCCTCGAGAAAACGAATCGCTGTTATAGGCGATGAAGCTACCAAGTGACGACAAAACCTACGATTAGCGATCAGGAGTAACATATCGTTTGCGTAACCTTCGGCACACGGCTCCAGCTCACCTTTTGTCTCAGCCTTCACCTTGCCCAGACCTGCGGCGAGCGTAACTAACGATTTAGCAGAAGACGCGAGTTCGTGTGCGATAATCGGAAGTTCAGTCTCTGAACCTTTCAGTACTATGCGATAAAGTTCTTCCGCGTACTTCTGGTAGTTATTTCGCCCGAAGATCGGCGGTTTGATGAATGCGTAGTACATCCACGTGATAACAAACCCGAGGAACAGCGAAGCCAAGATTCCTTGCCAGCCTGCAACCGTGATAAGACTATCGGGAATGAGCAATTTTTCGCTTATCCATATGTCCGTTGCCAACGTCCCGAATCCAATTAGAACAACTAGCGCATAGCTGATATTAAGAAGCGACGTGGGCGCAACTGATACGCGGAAGCGATAGCGAATATCGGATATTGTGTAGATGATAATAAGCAAAGCCAGCGCAGCAATGAAATCCTTGAACC
>JAADIL010000129.1 GCA_013151355.1 Gammaproteobacteria bacterium | reverse complement strand
TCTTGTATTCAAGCACTGGCTTCAAATGATTTTACTGTATGGCTCTGTTAAATAATGAACACTAAACCATTCGGAAATTTCTTTCATCGTGTACTCACCTGAAGCATAAGGGACGTGCACGTCCCTTAACTGCTCAAATCATCAAGCTTGTATGCATGCTTTCAATAAATTCATCATTGCCTGGATACATTTCCTGCTTGATTGCAAGACCTGACCCTGTTCTTTCTGTTCTTTGCAAAACATCATACTCAATTTAAAATAGAGTATGATGTTTTGTCGTGTAGAATACTAACAGGAGTAAATTTTATCAGTGTCGTTATGACTCCATCCGTATTGCAACTGAAAGGCTTCTTTGATTTCAGTCATGAGTTTCCAGCCATTGGTTTTATTGCCATTGACAACAATAAATATACCTTCTTTTTGAGCAGGAAAGCCTTCCATGCAACTACTGCCACCCGTAACTGTGCCGCCATGACGAAATTTCATACTGTTATAATTTGCAGCATTATGGACTCTTACACCCAGCCCATATTTTGACTGACGCACATTCAGTATTTCGTTTACGCTGTCGGCAGATAATACTTGAACACCACTTTTAGTTTGGCCATTGTTGAGCAATAGTACCATTAACCTGGCGTAATCTTTTGGTGCAATATACAAACCTCCCGCAGCATGATTTGGTATTAACCGTTGTGCTATTTTATTTCCATTCCCATCGTGTTTTTTTGCGACTTTTGCAAACCAACCGTTACCAAGAAATTGATCATAAGTTGCGTTATTGATCCCTAGTGGAATGAATAACTTATTTTTTACTACCGTTTTGTAATCATTGCCTTCAAGGCCTTGAATCATACCTTGTGCAACTGCGTAGCCTTTATTTGAGTATTTAAATGTCGATCCAACGGGATATACATTTTGATCTGCCCAGGCAACCCTGGTATTGTCAAAAAACTTATTTCCATCGATACAGTTATAGCCAAGCATCATTTGCAACACCGAGGGTTCGTTATTCATGCAATCTGGAAGTATTTGAATACTACTATTTTTCATACCCGCCGTGTGACTTAATAACTGTTCCAGGGTTTTGGATTGATCAAGATAATCAAAAGTACCATAGCTTTTTGGATAGTTAATGCCAAGAAATTTCCACCAATTGACAATGCCACCCGCATTATTCAAGTTGGTTGCAAGTGAGAGATTGCCTTGATCGATTAATTTCATTGCGGTCATAGCAGCCACTAGTTTGGAATTTGAGCCTACACTAAATGGACTGGTGTTTCTCACCCAGTCTTGGGAGTCTTTTTCCAGGACACCATAACCACGTGCATAAACTACGCTGTTATTATCGATAATGGCTAAACTTAAACCATTAATTTTTAAATCTTTCATGCGTTGATAAATATTCTTGTTCTTCAGCGCTCCAAGTTTATATTCTATTTGATCAATTTTACTGGTAGAGGAGGGATTAAAGCTACCGCCATAGGCAACAAAACTGCTACCGGGCCCTATTACCAAATGGTCAAGTTTACGTTTACTGCGTTGCCACTCTTTCACTGTGTTCATCATGCTTTTAGTGATGTTATTCGATGCAAACCATTGGTCTTCGACAACAATCCACTTGTTGTCAGGGGTTAGGCTGATATTAGTTACTTTACGCTTTGCGGCAATGCGATCAGCAACGGCTTTACGTAGTGAGGCAGGTACATTCCAGGAAGCGGAGTTATTACCAGAAACAACGATCCAGCCATTGTTAGATAAGGCCAGGCTATCAATGCGCTTGCCGGCATTTTGGTATTTTTTTACATAGTTTTGTAGTTTGGCACCTTCAGGTACATTTGCACTGCGCCAAAAATAATCTTCAGCCACAACGATCCAGCTGCCATTGGGTGCAAAAGCGATAACGTCAATTTCTTTACCCGCATTGATATAAGCCTGCACTTTATTTTTAACACTCGCGGGAAATCCGGCGCTTCGGTAAATTGATGTATTGTAAACGACGATCCATTCACCGTTAGGTGAAATCGTGATTTCATCAATATTGCGATGTTGGTTGCGTAAACTAATAATTGTGTTTTTAAAGGTGGTGGCTTGATTAATGCCGCTTGTGACATAACTTGCATTATGTGCATGAACAGTATTGGCGACCATAGCAAGCTGTATAGAAACGATAACAGCCATTAATATTTTAAGAGACATAATTTAATCCTCGAATTTAATAGGTATCGGAGGGGGTTCTTGCAAAACCGTGAAAATATTAACCAATCCGTATGTGCGTCATCAGCATGATGTTGCTGTAGTCAATATTTACCACAATATATAGCGCTCAAATACGCTGCTAAATAGTTTTGCATCTACTCCGAGGGTATAAATTAATTATTAACAGTATTAATTACAGTTTGTAATATCACTATTTTTTTGTGAAATAAGCCCTGGCTTTGTCAAGTGAAGTATGTATATGTATAAAAGGAGTCGTTGCTTGATATTGCATAAAAAATTTGAGAAAAGATTGATGGGAGTTAATAGCTGTTATGGCTACAACAATAAAGTCAATGGAATTATGCAACATCAAGCAGAGACCCTATTTCCCCCTGTGCCTTATCCGGTTACTGGTCCAGGCGGATAAATGATGAACACAGAATCATTTACAAAGTTGATTCTGAATCCGTTCACATTGCTCACCCTGGATACTGATGTTACGCAGGCCTCCGACTGTAGGGTGGAATAAGTGCAGCGGTTCCACCTGATATGCTATAAGGAACAACAAATCGCCTCTGTGCTCACGACCGCTGACAAAAAAACACCCGGCAACAAAAATCCCATGGCCTGAAACAGGAGAAAAAAGCCCTTATGCAACAACAACTCACCGGCAAACGACGAGTCAGGGTCAACGTCGATAACTGAGCGAACCTTGAACAAGTCCCTTTCCCGTTGTTTGGTGGAACCGCTACGCTTGTTCCACCCTGCCGGGCTTAGCCTGATGGCTATGCAGCGGGTGGGCATGTGTTTTTGCCCATCTTATAGCTACAAGTGCGTAACATCAGTTAGATATCATCACTGATTTATTGCACAGCCAAAAAAAGGGTCTACCATTGAAATTAGTCGATGGTAAACAGGTATCCCAAGAGCTAAACTTAAACTTTGACAAGGGTGTGGTTCAAGTGTGACTGGAAGGATAATTTTCTACCAGCTAACCGCCAATATGATACCTGGCCCCTTTTTTCTGACCGTTCCTTGACTGCTGGCAACTGCCTTGCTTCACTACAATTTTGTGTAATTTTCCACAGAAAAACTTCTGAAAACTAGTCTATATTATGTTTGGTCAGAAATGCCATCAAGTTAACAAACCTGCAACAAGCAGAAAACCTGGCTTGACTTAATGACATTGGTGCACGCTCCTGAGTATTGTGTTCCATTATTGATAAACTAAAACAAAACCGATACTACTCGCATGGAGATCCGCAGATGGAAAATGACAGCCCGCAATCCAGACAGAATCACATCACAAGCCTGAGCGGGTTTCTCAAGGATGTGATGCATCTCGCTGTCTACGCCACTGAAAGTGGTCGCCTCCCCGGAGAGATACAGATGGAGGAGCTGTATCGCATGTGGGATATCAAGATCACACAACAACATGTGCTCAGCGATGACGACATTGCCTATCTGCAGGACTGTTATCTAATACTCAGCAGGCAATTAGCACCGACCACCGCAATTAGTTTGCGAGCGACTGAAAGCAAACTCACCGGTACCAGAAAGGACTACATGAATACCGATGCTGGCCGACACGTGCGCAACATGTGGTTTGCTTCTTTTACAGCACTGGCAGCCATTGTTTTGATGAATCTTTACCAATATATGTTTGAGTTCAATGCGGCACTGTGGGCGGTTGAAAATGCCGGCATGTTTGAATATGCCACATACCTCTATACGCTAGACACCACATTGATGCCTTTTTTGTATGGTGCCTTTGGTGCGTCAGTTTTTATGTTGCGTCAAGCAGAGATCCAGTTGCGGGAACGTACCTTCGATCCAAGACGGCTACCTGAGTTTCGTAATCGCCTCGTGCTTGGCACCTTGAGTGGTGGTGTCATCGTGCTGCTATACAGTAGTGGTGGCATTGCAGAAACCGATATCAAGATCACAGAAGCAGCTCTCGGGTTTATCGGTGGTTACAGTATTGATCTGCTCTTTACATTGCTCGATCGCATCGTCGATTCATTTTCGCCAGTTGAGAAACGCAACACCAATACCACATCCTCACCACCACCCGCCGTCGAACGCTCACCAGGGCGCGCACGCGTTGATCACGTTGCCAGTGGAGAAAAAGAGACAACACCGCAATTAGTACCTGTGACAAAAAAAGAGGGCGACAGTGTCGGATAATGGTACGCAGACAAAGTTGTCATGAGGGCAGCAGGGGTCAGGTTGCGAATTTTCTGGAAATTTTGAGTACAGTTATAACTGACTACACCTTTCCCTTGCCCGCTGTCTATTCAAACAACAATTTGATTTCATCAATAAGGTTGCCAAACAGGCCACCGGATTCGATGGAGGAAAGCGCTACCAGTTTACGTTTGGCATATTCTTCGTCGCCAAGGCTGACGTTTACAGTACCAAAGGCCTGGCCCTGTTTGATGGGCGCGGTAATGCGCGCATCGAGATTCATGTTGGCCAGCAGTTTTTTGTACTGGCCTTTGGGAATAGTCAGGTAGAGGTCTCCATCCAGGCCCAGTGATAACTCTTCCTGCGCACCTTTCCACACGCGGGCCGTGGTGAGTGTTTCGTTGGCTTTGTACAGGCGATGGGTTTCAAAAAAACGGAAACCATAGGTGAGCAGTTTTTGACTTTCGCTGGAACGGGTTTCATCGTTGCGTGTGCCCAGGACTACGGAAATAAGGCGCATGCCATCACGCTCGGCCGAGGCTACCAGACAGTAACCCGCAGACTCGGTGTGGCCGGTTTTAATGCCGTCCACATATTTGTTGCGCCACAGCAAACGATTACGATTGTATTGTTTGATGTCGTTGTAAACGAATTCTTTTTGTGAGTACCAGGCGTAGTGTTTGGGATAGTCGCGAATCAGTGCGATGGCCAGTTTGGCAAGATCGCGCGGCGTGGTGTAGTGCTCCTTGTGTGGCAGGCCGGTGCTGTTCACGAAGTGGCTGTCGAGCATACCCAGTTCGGCAGCGTGCTGGTTCATCAGTGAAACAAAGGCATCTTCGCTACCAGCCACATGCTCAGCCAGTGCCACGGTGGCATCGTTGCCGGACTGGATAATCACGCCCTTGAGCAGGTCTTCGACAGACACTCTTTTACCCACTTCGATAAACATGCGTGAGCCTTGCATGCGCCAGGCTTTTTCACTGATGAGAACTTCGTCGTCGAGGCTGATGTTGCCCTTGGCCAGTTCGTGATCGATGACATAGGCGGAGAGCATTTTGGTGAGGCTGGCGGGTTCCATGCGTTGGTCAGACTTTTTCTCTGCCAGCACACGGCCACTGTTGAAGTCGATGAGCAAATATCCCTTGGCTTTTATTTTGGGTGTGGCGGGAATCAGTGTGGCAGCCTGCACAGTAGTAAAAGACAGCACTAACAGGACGGGGATAAAACAAGATAACAAACGGCGCATGGCGGTATTCATGATGGTGTGGTTAATTGTCCTGAAATCAGTGTACAACACGGGGGTGCAGAGAATAGCGATTTTTATCTTATTCCACAACGATGTGCGGCGAGTCTATGCCCAGAGGTGACAGTTGTGTGCGCAGTTTCAGCGCATCCGCTTCAGATCGCAGTGGCCCGATACGCACGCGATAGACGTTGTAGTTGTTGGTGGCTTTGCGATTAATGGATACGTTTTGCTGAGTGGCGCTCACCAGACGATTGAGCAACTGTGAGGCCTTGTCGTGGTTGGTAAAGGCACCCACTTGCAGGTAAAGCTGGCCGGGGTTGCTTGTGATGGTGGTTGTGCGTTGTGGGATGGCGGGACTGGACAGTGCCACGGGTGTGGTGCTGGCCTGTGGTGCTTTTGCCGGTGCAGCAGGGTTGATGACACGGATTTTAACCCGTCCGGTGCCCCTGGTGGTAATGTCCAGCTTTTTGGCGGCGACGTACGACAGGTCAATGATGCGTCCGCTGACAAAGGGGCCACGGTCGTTGACGCGCACAATAATCTTGCGCTGGTTATCAAGGTTGTGTACTTCAACATAACTGGGAATAGGTAGAGTTTTGTGTGCCGCAGTCATTGCATACATGTCGTAGGGTTCACCACTGGAGGTGCGGTGGCCATGAAATTTTGTGCCGTACCAGGAGGCATCACCGGTTTGCACAAAGCCATGGGCAGATTGCCGCACGGTGTAGCGTTTACCTTGTACTACGTAGGATTTGGGGTTGCCGTATTTGCTGCGTGGTTCGACTCTGGGTACAGCGTTGGCGACACGGGTGTGATCTATATTTTTGGCAGGCGCGCTGTCTTGCGCAAAGCCGTAACGATTATGTGGCAGTGAACCACAGGCGCTGAGCAGCAGGCTGCTGATTAAAAGCAAAGTGGCTGACCAAACGGTGCGGTTATGCAGAAAAGATGTGGGCATGACTGGGTATCGGCACATCAGGAATGGAAATTGTACACGTTATTCAATGTCCATTCTTTAGCTGGTGCGGTTTATATTTTTGTGTGGATTTGTTTTGGTTGATTCAGCTGCGGACTGTTTGGTTCCGGCACGTTTTGAAATGATGGCCTGTCCCAATTGATAAACTGCCATGGCGTACAGCGGGCTGTGATTGTATCGGGTAATGACATAAAAGTTATCCAGGACGATCCAGTGCTCGCGGCCGGCAAGGGTTTTCAGTTCAAGGAGTGCGCCCATGGCATTGAGGTCGAGCTTGCTCTTTGCGGTAGCACCGCGTTTGCGCAGTTCGGCGATGGTGCTGTGTGGTTTGTAACCCTTTTTGACCAGTACCTGAATGTGGTTGCTGCCGACAACGGCGGGCACAACGACAGGGCCGCCGGGCTGCCATTTATGGCGTTTGAAATAATTGGCCACGCTGCCGATGGCATCAACGGTGTTATTCCACAGATCACGTTTGCCGTCGCCATCAAAATCAATAGCGTAATTGCGGTAACTGCTGGAAATAAACTGGGGTTTGCCCATGGCTCCTGCGTAAGAACCTTTGATGGTCAGTGGTTCAATGCTTTCTTCGCGCGCCAGCAATAAATACTGTTCCAGTTCGCTGCGGAAAAATTTACTGCGTTTGGGGTATTCGAAAGCCAATGTCGATAATGAGTCCATTACCCGGTAACCGCCCTTGTGTCGTCCGTAGCGGGTTTCGACGCCGATGATGGCGACGATGATTTCCGGTGGTACACCGTATTCTTTTTCTGCCCGTTCCAGAGTTTCCCGGTTTTCATTCCAGAAGGTAACGCCTTCGTTGATGCGCGTTTTGGTGACAAAGATAGGGCGGTATTGATGCCAGGGTTTGCCTTCTGCCGGGCGGGTAATGGCATCGACGATCTTTTGCCGGAGTTCGACTTGCCCGAACAGCGTGGTGAGTTTGTTCGCATCGAAGTCATGTTTTTCCACCATCTCGCCAATGAATTGCTGCACATCGGCACGGTCGGCGACGTTCTGTTCGTCCAGTGGTGTGGTGGCCATCACGGGTAGTGTCAATAAACAAAGACCGGCGAAGGTGAGTTTGAAACGAAACGGGGCAATACGAAAAAGGGGCATGGGGAGTTTGAACATGAAAGGTTCCAGGCCCTTATCGGGGCAGTAGTTTACGATGTGTGTGTATGGACATGAGGATACCGAAACCGGCCATCAGGGTCACCATGGAGGTGCCACCATAACTGATTAACGGCAGTGGTACACCTACTACGGGCAGCAGGCCACTGACCATGCCGATGTTAACAAAAATATAAATGAAGAAGGTCATTACCAGGCCACCGCCGAGCAGGCGGGTATAGGTGTCTTGCGCCTGACTGGCAATGAGCAGACCGCGCATGATGACCAGCAGGTACACCGTGAGCAGGGCGAGGATGCCGAACAGGCCAAATTCTTCAGCGTAGGCAGCAAAGATGAAATCAGTGGAGCGCTCGGGCAAAAAATTCAGCTGTGACTGGGTGCCGTTGAGCCAGCCCTTGCCGTACAGACCGCCGGAGCCGATAGCGATTTTGGATTGAATAATATGATAACCGGTACCCAGCGGTGATTGTTCCGGATTGAGAAAAGTGAGTACCCGCTGACGCTGATAATCACGCATGAAATGCCAAAGTACCGGGGCGCTGGCGGCCAGCAATGTGCTGGAGATAAAAATCAGTCGCCAGGAAATACCCGCAAACAACAGCACAAAGACACCGGCACCGGCGATGAGCAGAGCAGTGCCCAAATCCGGTTGTTTGGCGATAAGCAGAGTGGGAATGACGATAATCAGGCAGGCCATCAACAGGCGTTTCAGAGTGGGTGGCAGCGGGTGGTCGCTGAGATACCAGGCCACCATCATGGGTACGGCGAGCTTCATCATTTCTGATGGTTGAAAACGGAACAGGCCGAGGTCCAGCCAGCGTTGTGCGCCCTTGCCGGTTTCACCAAAAAACAGCACGGCCAGCAGCAGGCCAATGCCCAGTCCGAAAAACCAGGGCGTCCAGCGTTTCAGTGTGGCGGGGTTGATCTGCGCCAGTGCCAGCATGATGAGGAAGGCCACACCCAGACGGATGACTTGACGCCAGACGATGTCGATATTTTGCCCGCTGGCGCTGTACAGCACGAACAGACTGACCACGGAAAGCGCGAGCAGACAAATCAGTAGTGGAGCATCCAGATGCAGGGTTTCGGCCAGATTGCGTCGACTGGTGCGCAGCACCTCGGCGCGGGCTTCAAACAGGCTCACGGTTTTTGTTCCTTTTGCGGTGGGCTGTCCAACATCTGGTGCAGATAATAGTCCATTACCTTGCGCGCAATAGGTGCGGCCACTGCACCGCCGCTGCCGCCATTTTCCACCACTACAGCGACGGCAATGCGTGAATTTTCCACCGGGGCAAAACCGACAAACAGGGCGTGATCGCGCAGTTTTTTAGCGATGTCTTCTTCCACATATTCTTCATCCTGTTTGATGCTAAATACCTGTGCAGTGCCGGTTTTTCCCGCGATTTTGTATTTTGCGTTCTGACCAATGCGGCGTGCTGTGCCTTTGGGGCTGTGTACCACTTTGATCATGGCGCGGATGATGTAGTCCCAGTTGGCCCGGTTGATCACGGGCACGGCAATATTGGGTACGGCGGGCAGGCCGATGATTTCCCGGCTGTCCGGGTCTTCGGTCGCTGCTACCAGGCGCGGGCGCAGCTGATTACCATAGCGGGACAGCGTGGCTGTGGCTTCTGCCAGGTGCAGCGGTGTGGCCAGAAAAAAGCCCTGGCCGATGCCGGTAATCAGGGTTTCGCCTGGGTACCAGGGTGCGTGTTCGGTCTGACGCTTCCACTGGCGTGATGGCACCAGTCCTGTTAGTTCACCACTGGTATCGATGCCCGTGAGGTCATTGAAGCCAAAGGGTTCCAGAAACTGGAAAATCCGGTCGATGCCCAGGGTCAGTGCCAGATCATAAAAATAAACGTCACAGGATTCGACGAGAGCCTGATTGAGATCCATATGACCGTGGCCGGTTTTTTTCCAGTCGCGGTATTTGCGCTCATCGCCATCCAGCATGTACCAGCCCTGACAATAGGTAGAGACATTGGGATCAATGAGGCCATATTCCAGCCCGGCCAGACCAACGAAGGGCTTGATAGTAGAGCCAGGTGGATAACGGCCGCGCAGGACACGGTTGAACATGGGCTCGTCCGGGGATTTTTGCAGTGCCCGGTAAGTTTTGCTATCGATGCCACCCACAAACAGGTTGGGATCAAAAGTAGGCATACTCACCAGTGCCAGCACGCTGCCGTCACTGGGATCGATGGCAGCCAACGCACCGTTGTTGTCGCCAAAGGCCGTTTCGGCGATGCGCTGCAATTCGATGTCCAGATTCAGGTACAGGTTGAGGCCGGGTATGGGGGGGGTGCGATCCAGCACCCGCAGGGTACGGCCCTGGGCATTGGTTTCCAGCTGTTCGACGCCGACTTCACCATGCAGCAGGTCTTCGTAGAATTTTTCTATGCCGGTCTTGCCAATAAAATCGGTGCCTTCGTAATTGGTGTTGTCGATGCGTTGCAATTCTTGTTCACTGATGCGTCCCACATAACCCAGTGCGTGTACGCCACGGCCATTAAAGGGGTAGTGACGATACAGATGGGCCACTGTCTCGACGCCGGGAAAGCGATGCCGGTTGACGGCGAAACGTGCGACTTCGACATCGGAGAGCCGGGTACGCAAGGATACCGGTTTGTGGCGCCGGGTGCGTTTCAGGCGTTTTTTAAAGCGGGCAATGTTTTCGTCACTGATCTCGATGAGTTGGCGCAATTCGGCAATAGTGGCATCCAGATCGCTCACACGTTCGCGGGTGATTTCCAGTTGATAGCTGGGAAGGTTTTCTGCCAGCAATGCACCGTTGCGGTCGTAAATCAGCCCG
Organism: Gammaproteobacteria bacterium; assembly: GCA_013151355.1. Taxonomy (GTDB): domain Bacteria; phylum Pseudomonadota; class Gammaproteobacteria; order SZUA-152; family SZUA-152; genus SZUA-152. The sequence continues at coordinate 4,283 of JAADIL010000129.1, read as the reverse complement.
CGGGTGGGCGGCACGGCACGAATATGCACGCGGTTATTGTCGGACTGTACAGAGTAGGTATCGTGTTGCAGCACCTGTAAATAAAACAGACGTACCAGCAACAGAATCATCAGGGCAGCGACCAACAGTAATGCAATGACAGCCCGGTTGGTGAACAGGCGGGTTTCGCGAAAGTGATCCTTGAGCGTGGAATGTGAAGCCATGGGGCGATGTTCAGTGATTTGTTATCGTTGCGAGTTCAACGGACACGATAAGTTCGGCGCAGGCCACGCAAGACAATAAACAAGAGTGGCCACACCAGCATGCTGGTGAGTGCGGGCAACCAGTAGGCCCAGGTTTCTGCAGATTGTCCTGTGGCACCCTTGATCCACAACACCAGCATCAGATGCAGAGCGACCAGCAGTAGCACACTGACCGCTTGTTGCCACATGGGGAACAGACGAATGCGCTGGTGCAGGCGTAATGCCAGATAGGCCACCACTGCCAGGGTCAAGGCATTTTGCCCCAGCAGTGCGCCGTGGGCCACGTCCAGCATCAGCCCTGCTATCCAGCCGACACCGACACCGATACGCTCGGGCAGGGCGATACACCAGTAAATCAGCACCAGAGCGACCCAGTCCGGGCGAAGCGTTTGCGCCCAGTCAGGCAGAGGCAGCATTTGCAGAAGCAGGGCAGCAATGAAGGTGAGCAGCAGGGTGAGTCCGCCGTGATGCCGGGCTATGTGTGCGGACATGGGCTTGTGTTCAGGGCCATTTTGTTCAAGACCAGTGTGCTCAAGGCTGTGCTGCCCGGGTGGTTGTCTGTGGTGTCCCGGCTTGCCCGTCTTTGTGCTGAGTGGGCCAGAGCAGCAGGACTTCGCGAGCCTGCTCCAGTCGTGCACTGGGCATGGCGGAAATGACGGCGTAGGGCAGGGTGGGGTCTTTGACGATTTCGGTGACTACAGCCACAGGATAACCGGCCGGGAAGCGCCCGCCCAGTCCGGAGGTGGTGAGCAGGTCACCCTCGATGATGTCGGCACTGATGGGCAGATAGGGAATGTCCAGCTTGTCGGGCGCGCCGGTGCCCAGGGCGATAGCACGCAAGCCATTGCGATTCACCTGAACGGGAATGGCATGATTGGCATCAGTGATCAACATGGCAGTGCTGGAAAATGGCCCAAGGTGCACGATTTGTCCCATGGCACCTTCGGCGTCCATCAGCGGCTGGCCAAGATACACGGCGTTGCGACTGCCTTTATTGATGACAATTTGTCGGGTGAAAGGCTCAAGGTCCACCGCCAGCAGCTCGCCAATCAGCACCCGTTCACTGACTTTTTTGGAGGATTGCAACAGCTCGCGCAAACGCTGATTTTCTGCTTTCAGTGACTGAAGTTTTTGCAGACGCGCCTTGAACAGCGTGTGCTGAAGTTTGAGTCGGTCATTTTCTGCTCGCAGGGTTTCCCGGCTGGAAAAACTGTCGCCCACCCACCGACTTGCCGCCACGGGCAAGTTGACAACATATTGCAGCGGATAAATCAGCAGAGAGAGTCCGGAGCGAATGCCTTCGAGATGATTCTGGCGATGATCCAGCGCCATCATCAACGAAGAGAGGATGACCAGCACCACCAGACGGGTGGTAATGGATGGCCCCTGTATGAATAGCGGTTTTATCTTGGGAACCTCTGCTTATAGTCTGAACAAAAAAATTGAGATTCAAACGTATCGTATTGCTCGCAGTTTACACCAGGAGCAGAAATTGCTGTTCGATAATTTTTTATTCAGTCGCTCTTTATTCGGTAGTGAAGACGTCGGTACCGGTCTCATCGATCATTTCCAGAGCCCGGCCGCCGCCACGCGCCACGCAGGTGAGCGGGTCTTCGGCGATGATCACCGGCAGACCGGTTTCCTCCATCAGCAAACGATCCAGGTCCTTGAGCAGCGCGCCACCGCCAGTGAGTACCAGACCGCGTTCGGCCACATCTGCACCCAGTTCCGGCGGAGTCTGTTCCAGCGCTGTTTTCACCGCACTGACAATGCCCGACAAGGGCTCTTGCAGGGCCTCAAGAATTTCGTTGCTGTTAAGCGTGAAGCTGCGTGGAATGCCCTCGGCCAGATTGCGGCCGCGTACCTCGGTTTCACGGACTTCATCGCCCGGATAGGCATTGCCGATTTCTTCCTTGATGCGCTCGGCGGTGGATTCGCCGATCAGCGTGCCGTAATTCCGGCGCACATAATTGATAATGGCCTCGTCGAAGCGGTCACCACCAATGCGCACCGAAGCAGAATAAACAATGCCGGTGAGTGAGATCACCGCCACTTCGGTGGTGCCGCCGCCAATGTCCAGCACCATGGAGCCGCTGGCTTCGCTGACGGGCAAACCGGCACCAATAGCCGCTGCCATGGGTTCTTCGATGAGATATACCTCACGCGCACCGGCACCGGCGGCGGATTCACGAATCGCACGGCGTTCCACCTGTGTTGAACCGCAGGGCACGCATACCAGCACACGCGGGCTGGGATGGAAAAATTTGAATTTATCCGTGTGTACCTTGTGAATGAAATGCTGGAGCATTTTCTCGGTGACGGTGAAGTCGGCAATTACTCCGTCTTTCAACGGGCGGATGGCCTGGATGTTACCCGGCGTGCGCCCCAGCATGCGTTTGGCCTCGGCACCGACGGCAGCGATATTTTTCGGGTTGCCCGTACCTCGCTCCATGCGAATGGCTACCACGGAAGGTTCGTTGAGCACAATGCCCTGCCCCTTCACGTAAATCAGTATTGGCTGTCCCCAGGTCAATGGACAGGTCGTTGGAAAACAGGCCGCGGAATCGTGCAAACATCGTGGTTTTGGTCGCTCTTGTTTTTTGCTTGTAATTGGACGCTGGTGGCGCAGAGGTTTTGCCTGGCACCGTACCGGGCGCTTCGCTAAATACGGGCCATTACGAAACGGCCTCAGTAAATTTCTGTTAATGTAGCAACGCCGGGGGTTTTCAGCAAGTTGCTGGTGGTCAGTTTGTTTCTCGGGACTTTGGGTGCAGGGGCATTTGTGCTAGATTCTGCACTCATTTTTGAACCGTCCCGTTTTCATTTTTTATTTTTAGAGATTCCGCCATGTCCCTGGGAAAAGAAGATATCGAAAAAATTGCCCATCTTGCCCGGTTAGGTATCAATGATGCCGATGTGCCGGATTACGCCCGTAACCTGTCCGATATTCTCGATCTGGTGGAACAGATGTCGGTTGTTGACACCAATGGTGTGACGCCCATGGCACATCCACTGGATGCTCAGCAACGCCTGCGTGCCGATGAAGTCACGGAGATAAATCAACGTGAACAACTACAGGCCAATGCACCCCGGGTGGAGGCGGGTCTGTTTCTGGTTCCTCAGGTTATTGAATAAAAGCCAGGCCGCGCAGTGTACCGGTTTTTACGTTTATCTTTTTCCCTTTTTCTCCTTGATCCGAGTTTTATATGCACAACAAATCCATCGCGGAATTATCACAGGGTCTGGCCAGCGGCGAATTTTCTTCCGCAGAACTGACTCGCGCCTGTCTCGATCGTATTGAAATACACAATGTCGGGCTGAATGCGCTGGTCAGTGTCACGGCGAGCGAGGCCATGGCGGCTGCGCAGCTTGCGGATCAAACACGACAGGCAGGTAACGCCGGATTGCTGACCGGTGTTCCCTTGATTCACAAAGATATTTTTTGCACCGAAGGTGTGAAGACGTCGTGTGGCTCAAAAATGCTGGATAATTTTATTGCGCCTTACGATGCCACCGTAGTGGCCAGGTGCAAGGCGGCAGGCATGCCCATGCTGGGCAAGGCCAACATGGATGAGTTTGCCATGGGGTCATCCAACGAAACCAGTTTTTATGGTCCGGTGAAAAACCCCTGGGATACCGAAACCGTGCCCGGCGGCTCCTCTGGTGGTTCTGCGGCGGCCGTGGCGGCACGTTTGGCACCCATTGCCACAGGCACCGATACCGGTGGTTCGATTCGTCAGCCAGCAGCGTTATGCGGCATCACCGGCATCAAACCCACTTACGGGCGAGTGTCGCGTTACGGCATGATCGCTTTTGCCTCCAGTCTTGATCAGGCTGGCCCGATGACCCGCAGTGCCGAAGACGCCGCCTGGTTGCTTAATATTATGGCCGGTTTTGATGAACGTGACTCTACCAGCGTTGAGCGTGATGTGCCGGATTACACCGCAACGTTGAATGATGATCTGCACGGTTTGAAGATTGGTCTGCCCAAAGAATACTTTGGTGAAGGCCTGGATGCTGAAGTGGGCCGTGTGATAGATG
>JAADIL010000217.1 GCA_013151355.1 Gammaproteobacteria bacterium | reverse complement strand
GCTTGCGCACGCCCTTTGACGTGTTTCAGCTGGATGCGACGGCCTACCCCGGAAACAGTGGCAGTCCGCTTTATCATCCGGACAGCGGTGAAGTGATTGGGGTTTTGAACATGGTATTCGTCAAGGAATCCCGGGAAACGGTGCTGGAGAAACCGAGCGGTATTGCTTTCGCCATTCCAGGTCGTTATGCGGCCGCCCTGGTTGACAAGATTATCCCGCAGCCCTGACTGTGGTGGCGGTATTCGGGTAGCTCGAACAAGGGTTCGAGCAGAGTTTGATGCTACTGAATGGGCTGTATGGCAATTTGTGGTAGTATTCACGCGATTATTTTCAGCAAGTGATGCGCATCACAGCAGCATGCTCAAACCCAAACCAACAGGACCCCAACGTAGCCAATATATTATGTTTGATCACGTAAAAACTGTATTGGGTGAAGCTCTGCAAATCGAAGATCGCGCCTCGGAAATGACGGGGGGCACGCCTTTGTTGGGTAATCTTCCCGAGCTGGATTCTATGGCGGTAGTCACCGTTTTGACTGCGCTGGAAGACAATTTTGGTTTTATTATCGATGATGACGATCTGGTATCTGACGCCTTTTTGACCCTTGATAGTCTGGTGAGTTTTGTTGAAGACAAAACCCGCCAATGTGCCTGATATCGGCGTTGTTATAACAGTATTTCGGTTGGTGCGGGATGGCCGAGGAACGCTGTTGGACTGGCTGTGAGCCCGTAAGCACCCGATTGCAGAATCACTACCAGGTCTCCCACCTCGGCCAGTGGTAGTTCCACCTTGTTGGCGAGCAGGTCCAGCGGCGTACAAAGTCGGCCCACGATATTGACCACCCCGGTTTTCTTTTCCCCCATTTTATTGCCGATGACCACCGGATAGTTTTTACGGATCACCTGACCAAAATTGCCGGAAGCGGCCAGATGCTGGTGCAGACCGCCATCCGTCACCAAAAAAACCTGCTCGCGGGACATTTTTTTATCCAGCACCCGACACACATAAATGCCTGCTTCGCCCACCAGATAACGGCCCAACTCCAATGCAAGTCTGGCTTCGGGCAAGACCGTTTTTGCCTGTTCTACGAGTCGTGTCAGATTTTCCCCGATGGGTTTCACGTCCAGGGGTTGCTCGCCGGGAAAATAGGGGATGCCGAAGCCGCCGCCCATGTTGAGCAAGCGCACAGGCGAGGGTGCGTATTCAGCAAGCCGGATAGCCAATGCGAGGGTAGCATTTTGTGCCTCCACGATGGCAGCGGCGTGCAGGTTTTGTGAACCGGCAAAAATGTGAAAACCCAGAAATTCCAGATCCAGGTTGGCCAGCTCCTTCAGCAGTGCGGGTACCTGTTCGGCATCGATGCCAAATTGTGTCGCACCGCCGCCCATACGCATGCCCGAAGATTTGAGTTCGAAGTCAGGATTCACGCGCAGGGTGATCTGGGGGCGCATACCGCTGCCAGCTGCCAGCCTGGCGATACGCCGCATTTCTGTGGCTGACTCAATGTTAAGCGTGACACCGGCATTAATGGCGGCCTGCAATTCGTCTGCACCCTTGCCGGGGCCGGTGAAACTGATGTGTCGTGGGTCGGTAGCAGTTTGCAGGGCCAGGACGAGTTCACCCTGTGACGCAATGTCGAGCCCATCCACCTGCCGGGCAACGTGTTGCACCAGCTCGGGCATGGGGTTGGCTTTGACAGCGTAATGCAAGCGGATAGAGTCGGGCAGCAGAGTGCGCAATGCCTGGATACGCTGCTCGATGATGGCGCGGTCGTAAGCATAAAAAGGTGTGCTGTTCATCTGTTGCGCGAACTGTTCGATGGGCTGGCCGCCTACCTGTAACTGTTTGTCCACCACGGGAAAATACGTTAATTCACAATGACCGGGTTGTTGGGGTTTGCTCATGATGTCTCTGCAAAATATCCGTGAAATTCCTGTTTTAACCGTTGACGGTCGATTTTACCATTGGGCGTTTTCGGGAGTTGTTGTCGCTGCTCGATATGTGTCGGCAGCATAAATGCAGGCAGCGCCACCCGACAGCTATCAAGCAATTCCTGCACGAACGCAGCGTTGTCGACCCGGGTTTCATCGGCTCGTGTGTCACCGTCAGATGTGACGATGGCCATAATGGCCTGCCCCAGTGTTGGATGTGGTACACCAAACACTGCGGCTTCGTGTACCCGTTCGTTGGTGTGTAGCACTTCTTCAACCTCGATGGGACTGACCCGGTAACCGGAAGTCTTGATCATATCGTCTTCACGACCCACAAAATACAAATAGCCGTCTGTGTCCATAGTGACAGTATCGCCAGACCAGAGTACTTTTTCGTCAGCATGGTGATTCAACATGGCCGTCGGCGGTGAACGAAAGTGACGTGCGGTTGCAGCGGGATTGTTCCAGTAACCCTGTGCCACCAGCGGCCCGGCATGCACCAGTTCACCCGGTTCACCGGAGGCACAGGCCGTACCGTCCGGGCGTACCACTGCCAGTTCGACGTGGGGGATAGCTCTGCCCATAGATGTGGGACGGGAGGCCAGCTCTTCAGGCGGCAAATAACTGGAACGGAAAGCCTCGGTGAGACCGTACATAAGAAACAGGCGGCTGGCGGGCAGGCATCGTTGCAGGTTGTTGATCACAGACACGGGCAGGTGCCCACCGGAATTAGTGAGCGTGTGCAAATGTTCGCTGGTGTCGTCGGGCCAGTTCAGGGAAGCCAGCTGCATCCATAATGACGGTACACCGGCAAGTGTAGTGATGCGTTCCCGGCTCACGGTACGCACGATGTCACGGGGCAACAGGTAATTCATCAGCACCACCGAAGCACCGGTATGAAATGCCGTGATCAGCTGATTCAGGCCGTAATCAAAACTCAGAGGCAGCACCGCGAGCAGGCGATCCGATGGCCGGGAGCCAAGATAGTGAGCGACACTTTCTGCACCCAGCACCAGATTACGATGGGAAAGCACAACACCTTTGGGATGGCCGCTGCTGCCGGAAGTATAAAGAATCGCTGCGGTACTGTTTTCTGTGATGTCTGTGTATACGGGGTCATTGCCGGATTGCAGTGTCTGCCAGTCCGTCACGGTGAGCGAAGGAAAGGTTTCGGGGCGTGCCGCACCATCGGTGATAATCAGATGTTGCAGTGATTTGCAGGCAGGCAGCACATCCGCCAGCAATGCGGCCCGATCCACCGACGTCACGAGTACGGCTGCCTCGCAGTCATCAAGAATGTGGGCCACCTGGGCGGGTTTGAGCAGAGGGTTAACGGGTACAAAAATACCACCTGCCCGGGCAGAGCCAAACATGGTCAACACCGTTTCCGGTTGTTTGGGCAGATAAATCACGACGCGTGTGCCTGGTTTCAGGCCGAGGGTTTGTAGTCCTGCTGCGGTAGCTTGCAAACGGTGTTGAAGCTCGCCATAAGAAAGGTGTATTTTCCCACAGGTCAGAGCCCTGGCAGCTGGCCTGGTCCGGGCGGCGGCTTCGATGAAGTGGTGCAACAAGCGGTTCATTCAGCGAAGTCTGTCGCCTGAACACAGGGTGCAATTTTTTGCATTGACTTGATATTTTTGTGCCCGATATGGATGTAAATTGATGAGCGCAAGTCCCCCCACAGGAGTGCCTTCGTGGTTTCTCATGGAAATGATGATAACGACTGGCTAACGACCAGGGCAACCCCGCGAGGATTTGTTTGACGGAAGCCCAGGCAGGGGTTGATAGACGATACCCCCGGTTACCTGCTTCGTAATCTTATTGAAAATAAAAGCAATCCTCTATACTGTCACCCCGGATAATCATGACAGACTCGTCACATTGTTCAGCAAACATAAAGGGGAATTCACCCCCCTGGTGTATGACAATGTGCTGGATGCTTTTCAAACATGCGTTTTAATACCCTTGAAGGCTGGCTGGGCTGGCAGGAAAGCCTGCACCCCATAGAGATTGATCTGGGATTGGAGCGGGTGAGTGCCGTGCTGGCGCAACTCAACCCTGGTCACCCCGATTTCACCCTGATTACCATTGCTGGCACCAACGGCAAGGGTTCCAGTGTGGCGATGCTGGAAGCCATTTTACTGGCTGCGGGCTATCAGGTTGGGAGTTACACCTCGCCGCACCTGTTGCGCTATAACGAGCGCATCAAACTCGATGGTCGGCCAGTGGATGACGCCATGCTGTGCGCGTCTTTCGAGCGCATTGATCAGGCCCGTGCGAATGTTCGTTTGACCTTTTTTGAATTTGGCACCCTTGCTGCCATCGATATTCTGCATCGTGCCGGGGTGGATGTGGCGATCCTCGAAGTGGGGCTGGGTGGGCGGCTGGATGCGGTGAATGTGCTGGATGCCGATGTGGCGCTGGTTACCGCTATCGACGTGGATCACGTGGACTGGCTGGGCTGTGACCGCGAGACCATCGCTCGTGAAAAGGCAGGCATTTTGCGCACGGGTCGGCCAGCTGTCTGTGCAGATCCACAGCCACCGGCCTCGTTGCTGGCGGTGGCGGAATCACTGGAGGTGTCGCTGTTACTGTTGGGGAAGGATTTTTTTATTGAGAGGTTTGTTGAGAGTTCTGTTGAAAGCTCTGATGAAAGAAAGGCTGATCGCTGGAGCTGGAACAGTTCGCAGTGCTGTTTTGAGGATTTGCCCCTGCCAGCGCTGTCCGGTGATTTTCAGCTGCGCAATGCGGCCGGTGTATTGGCGGTGTTATCAACTCTGAGAGCGGATTTTCCTGTGGATGCTGCGTCTATTGCTCAGGGTTTGCAGTCAGTGTCTCTGCCGGGGCGCTTTCAAATCATGCCGGGCGTGCCGTTGCAGATATACGATGTAGCCCACAATGCACAAAGTGCACAAGCGTTGGCGAATAATCTGGCACAGCAAGACAGTGATGGACGACACTTTTCGGGGCAGACACATGCGGTGCTGGGCATGCTGGCAGACAAAGATATCGATACCGTGATAGCGCAACTGTGGCCCGTGGTGGATCACTGGTATCTCGCGCCCTTGCCAGCACCGCGTTCAGCCCCGGTTGCACAACTGCGAGCGGCATTGCTTGCTGCGGATATCGCGACAAACAATACGACAAACAATGCATCGATAGAAAGTTTTGATGATGTTACTGCGGCATATCAGGCAGCATTGGCGGCCAGTACTGTGCAGGACCGTATTGTGGTGACGGGATCGTTTTATACAGTAGCGGCGGTGCTGGGCGAGGCAGTATAATCACGCTTCATCGGGTACCGGGGCATTTTGTGAATATTCAACTCAAGCAGCGATTAGTAGGTGCAGTGGTGCTGGTGGCGTTGGCGGTGATTTTTATCCCCATGCTGCTGCCGGGCGAAGGCAACCCTGGCGGCAGTATCGACAGCAGCAATATTCCGCCTGAGCCGGATTTCCGGTTTCCGCCTGTACCTGTTGCACCCAAAGCACCACCGATGGCGACTGTGCCAGCGGTACCTTTGGGTGATGACGGTGCTGTTGTCGAGTCTCCTGCCGTGCCGAGCGAACCTGCTCCGGCGAAAAAGGCGGCGAACAAACCCCCGACGCCCCCCACGACAAAGCCTCCGGTGAAAACCGCAGTAAAACCGGCTTCACCGGCTGTCGCAAAAACCGTACCTACCAGGGTCAAGCCTGTTGCATCCGGGCAGGTTAGTGCCTGGGTAGTGCAGGTGGGCAGTTTCTCTGCACGTGCTAATGCCCGGGCGTTGCGCGACAAACTGCGCAAACAGGGGCATGCCAGTTTTGTGGAATCGATCAAGGGCGCGTCCGGCCGTGTGTATCGGGTGCGAGTGGGACCGGAATTGACCAGGTCTGCGGCAGACAAACTGCGCCAGCGCCTGGCCAAAAAAGAAGGTTTGAAGGGGTTGGTGCAAGCCTACCCTTGAGGAGTCTGGCATAATTATGATTTGGGTTGATATAGTCATTCCCGGTGTCATCGTCATCTCGGCGTTGTTCAGTTTGATGCGGGGTTTTGTACGGGAGGCGTTGTCACTACTGGGTTGGCTGGCTGCTTTTTGGGTGGCGCTGACTTTTGCCAGGGATTTTGCCGATTTATTGCTGACCGGTATTTCTGCTCCCTCGGTGCGCATGGTGGTGTCATTCACTATCCTGTTTGTGGTGATGCTGGTGATTACCGCACTGGTTAATCGTCTGGCGGGCTCACTGGTGGCGAAGACGGGTTTGACCAGCACGGATCGTATGATAGGCATGGTCTTCGGTGTTGCCCGTGGTGTGGTGCTGGTGGCGGTGCTGGTGTTGTTGGCGGGCATGACAACTATCCCCCAGGACCCCTGGTGGCAGGAGTCGGCATTGATTGATGTGTTTCACAAATTGGCGCTGTGGTTGCGGTACACTGTGGCGCCAGAATTGGCAGGCGGTGCTATCCCTGGTTAACAGGCAATTTGGCGAGGTATTTTACATGTGCGGCATAATCGGTATTGTTGGGACAGAAAACGTTAACCAGAATTTGTACGACGGGTTAACAGTTTTGCAGCACCGGGGGCAGGACGCGGCGGGCATCGTCACTTGCGACAAGCGGCGTTTGTATTTGCGTAAAGATAACGGTCTGGTGCGTGATGTGTTTCGCACCCGGCACATGCGGGGTTTGCAGGGCAGTATGGGCATCGGCCATGTGCGTTATCCTACTGCGGGTTGTTTTTCATCCGCTGAGGCACAGCCGTTTTATGTCAATTCACCGTTTGGTATTTCGCTGGCGCACAATGGCAATCTTACCAATGCTGCCGAGCTGAAACGCGATCTGTTCCGTGCCGATCGTCGGCATATCAACACCGACTCCGATTCTGAAGTGCTGCTCAACGTGTTTGCCCACGAGCTGCAACATGAAGGCAAACTGACGCTGGATGCCAACGATGTGTTTGAAGCGGTGGCCGCAGTGCATCGTCGTTGCAAGGGGGCTTATGCCGTGGTGGCGATGATTACCGGTTACGGCATTGTCGGGTTTCGTGATCCGCACGGGATTCGCCCCGTGGTGTTTGGCAAACGCGAAACGTCACGTGGTGATGAATATGTGATTGCCTCGGAAAGTGTCGCCGTGGATTCGCTGGGTTTTGATCTGATGCGTGATATCGCACCGGGTGAAGCAGTATTTATTGATGTGAATGGCAGATTCAGTGCGCAGCAGTGCGCTCAAAAGCCGGAAGCCAGCCCCTGTATTTTTGAGCATGTCTATTTTGCCCGGCCGGATTCCATTATTGATGGTATCTCCGTTTACAAGGCGCGGTTGCGCATGGGTGAGACGCTGGCGAAGAAAATTTTACGGGTTTATCCGCAGCACGATATTGACGTGGTCATTCCGATTCCCGATACCAGTCGTACTTCGGCGTTACAGTTATCCTATCAACTGGGTACGGTGTATCGCGAAGGGTTTATCAAAAACCGTTACATCGGCCGTACGTTTATTATGCCGGGACAAAAACAACGCAAAAAATCCGTGCGCCAAAAACTCAATGCCATTGATCTGGAATTCAGGGGTAAAAATGTGCTGTTGGTGGATGACTCCATTGTGCGCGGCACTACCTCAAAACAGATTATTCAAATGGCACGAGAGGCTGGTGCCAACAAAGTCTACTTTGCTTCAGCGGCCCCGCCGGTACGTTTTCCCAATGTGTATGGCATCGATATGCCATCGGTGAATGAACTGGTAGGACATGACCGGGACGACAAACAAATTGCCGCAGTGATTGGTGCAGACTGGCTGGTCTATCAGGACCTGAGCGACCTGGTCGAAGCCACCCGACATGGCAACCTGGAGGTAGAGAATTTTGATACCTCCGTATTTGATGGGGAATATGTTACGGGTGATGTAACGCAGGACTATCTGGACTTTATCGAGGGCAATCGCAGTGATGGTGCTCGTGAAAACACGGATGACGACGATAATGCTGTGATCGAGTTACACAATACGGCTTGATTTTCCATCTATACCCATAGCGTTTGGGATTCAGGTCTGAATGTGCGTCATATTGATTTCATGGCAAAATGGCGCGGAATAGTCATTCTGTTGCAAGACATTTTAACGACGCCATGGAATCACCAGGGCGTGCAGTCAGGCCTGAATCTTAATCGCTATGAGTATATATCCTGCAAATGATCGTGCCTGGTTTTTACGTCGGGCTTGCATCAAGTCTTGCGAGTATGATTTCCATTCCTGAGTTAAGCGCAACCTGCGCTATCCCGTTATTTGTTAACTTAATGACATTGACGCACGTTCCTGAAACACCTCCAGCAACGTTGATGGCAAAACAAAAACGACCGGTCTGGAGCTTTCTTGCCAGGGCGAATTTGCCCGTCACTGGTTGCTGGCGGCCAACCTGACACGGCAAAACGGTGAAGATGCCGATGGCAATGACCTGGTTCACAGGGCAAAGACTATCGCCAGTATCAATGCGACTTATCGCAGTGTTTCCGACATGCGGATTACGCTGGGTATCTACTACAACGGTAGCCAGACAGACTCTTATTTTGATTCCTTGTTCAACCGTTTGCCGGTCAGGGTTGTCCTTACACAGTGATCAACCTGGCCGCCAGCTATCCATTTAGTGAGACTGTTGAGTTAACAGGCCGCATTGTAAATTTGTTCGATGAAACCTGTCAGGAAGTGATCGGTTATGGCACGTCGGAACGCGCTTACTACGCCGGGTTACGAGTCAATCTCTAACGACGGGCATTTCAATGAAGTAGGGTGGGCATGTTTTTTTGCCCACGTGGATGTGGAATTACCGCGTGGGCACAAACTACGTGCCCACCCTGCATCCGTGGCCTGCGTAACATCAGTTCCTTAATACATAAAATCTACACTTGCACTATGGGCATTTGGTATATTTTAACCAGAGTTGAATGACGATGTGGTTGTGTATTGAAAACAGTTTACAGCGTCTTGAAGATAACTGGAGTTTAGGTAGCTTCGGTGCTATTGCCGAATTTAACTGGACAGTTGGCGAAAAATACAATCGTAACGGGAACTTGCGTTGACAGTGCAGTTTGCCATCAAGGTGTTTATCGGTCGCGTCGTGTCGTGGACACATGCGGCCCCACAACGCATTGTCTCCGTGAATTTATGTACGGTCAAGATTTACTGTTATTGGCGGCCCCAGGCACCATTGCCACCCCACCGTCACATGGCTGTCACACAAACCTGAAAGTTCCTGTTACCACGAACGTGCATTGCACATTCCAGTCAACCATGATGAAGCCGAAGAGATTGTCGCTCACGCACCGGACCTGATCCTGGCGGGATTTTACAGCGTGCGCACCACTGCTTTCCGTGATCGTACTCTACTTTATTCACATTTACGTGCAGGGGGGAAGAGAAAACTTGACGGAGTTGGTCGATTTTACTAGTCTACAGGTTAACGCGCCGATTTGAGATCAGCTTGCGGGCGCGAAATAAATACGGCTAAAGCGAGGTGATGTTGCAATAACCTGCTTTGGCGATGGCTGAGCGGGTTTTTTTGTGTCTTGAAGAATGTGAGGTAACCAATGTCACACGATAATGAAAAACAATACGGGTTTGATACGCTGGCGGTGCGGGCCGGACATGAACGTACCAACGAAGGCGAGCAGGGCGAAGCCATTTTTACTACTTCCAGTTTTGTGTATAACAGTGCCGCACAGGCTGCCGCGCGTTTTTCGGGTGATGAGCCGGGCAATATCTATTCGCGCTTTACCAATCCCACTGTGCATACCTTTGAAAAACGCCTGGCCGCACTGGAAGGTGGAGAACGTTGTGTGGCCACGGCATCCGGCATGGGGGCTATCCTGACGACCTGTTTGGGTCTGTTGACGGCCGGTGATCATATTGTTTCATCGCGCGCTATTTTTGGTTCCACAGTGGTGTTGTTTAATAATATTTTGACGCGGTTTGGTGTGGAAACCTCCTGGGTGCCGTTGACTGATTTATCCGCGTGGGAAGCAGCGATACGTCCCGAAACCAAATTTTTGTTTTTGGAAACCCCGTCAAACCCGGTAACAGAAATTGCAGATATTCAGGCACTGGCAGATTTGGCCCATGCTCATGGGTGCCAACTGGTGGTGGATAATTGTTTTTGCACACCCGCGTTGCAAAAACCACTGGAACTGGGTGCAGACATTATTATTCATTCTGCCACCAAATATCTGGATGGCCAGGGGCGTTGTATTGGTGGTGCCATTGTGGGTACTGAAGAATGCGTGGGCGGAGACATCGCTGGCGTGGTGCGCACCGGTGGCACCAGTATGAGCCCGTTTAATGCCTGGGTGTTTTTAAAAGGACTGGAAACACTGCGTATTCGCATGGAGGCACATTGTCGTAATGCGCAGGTATTGGCAGAGTGGCTGGAACAACAACCAGCCATTGCCCGGGTAAATTACCCTGGTCTGAAATCACATCCCCGACACGAGCTGGCCGCACGGCAGCAAAGTGGTTTTGGTGGCGTATTGTCTTTCGAAGTGAAAGGTGGTCAAAAGGCGGCGTGGCGCGTTATTGATAACACCCGTCTGTTATCGATCACGGCAAATCTGGGTGACACCAAAACCACAATTACCCATCCGGCTACCACAACGCATTGTCGTGTTGATCCTGAACGGCGTATCGAGGCGGGTATTGGTGATGGTCTGGTGCGTATTGCGGTGGGCCTGGAGGAGGTTGCGGATATTCAGGCTGATCTGGAGTGTGGCCTGTGAAGTTCGTTGACGGTTTTCAGGAATGGAACACAATAACTTATACAAGTTATTGTGTTCCATTCTTTAGTGTGCGGCGATACGTGACTTGGTTGCTTGTGCCATGTCGGTATTGCCAATTTCTTTGTACAGTATGGCGAGTTCGGTCAGGATGACATCCAGTGCAGGCTGTGTTTCATTGTTACCATCATCGAGTATTTCGGCGGCTTTTTTATAAAGCGGCAAGGCCTGCGCAAAAAATGCGGTTTTTCGCTGCGCAGTACCCGCCAGGGTGGCAGAATTTCTGGTCGGTGTGGTGCCGGTTTCTGGCATTTGGCTATGTATTTTCTGTTCTTCGATACGGGCCTGGGTGTGATAAATATTAGCCAGGGTATACATCAGCAGTGCAAGTTGCGGATCTGATGACTCCAGCACATGTTGTGCGATATTCAGGGCTTCTTTGTAGGCATCACTGGCCGGACTGTATTCACCTTGTTCGAGGTAATTTGTGCCCAGGCTGATGAGTGTCTGCGCAACCTCCTCATTCCGGGCACCAAAAACAGATTTTTTGAAAACAAGCATGCGTTGCAGGATGTTTGTGGCTTTTTTATATTTGCCTTGTATGTTGTAAATACCGCTCAGATTGCTGAGTGCGCTACCGACATAAGGGTGCGTGGGCCCCACGCTTGCGGACCACAAACTGATAGCTTGCCGATAAAAGGTAGCTGCCTGTTCATATTTGTGTTGGCTTTCATACAATACGGCCAGATTGTAGGTTGATTGCGCAATAGTAGGGTCATCTGCATCGAAGGCATTTTTGCGAATTTTCAGGGCTTGTTGATGATACTTTTCGGACAGTTCGGGGCGTTGTAATTCAAAATACACATTGCCAATATTTGTCATGACCACCGCAAGATCGGGATGATCCGGGCTGAGTTGCTCTTCAAGGATAACCAATGCTCCCAACAAATGTTTTTCTGCTTCGTGAAAATTTCCCAACGTCTGGTTGATGATGCCGAGCTTTAATAATGCATCTGCGGTATTAACATTATTCAGACCAAAATTTTTGTCGGCAATATGATAGGCGCGTTGTGCGACAAAGAGCGCATTCTGATAATCGCCTTTTTCATAATGAGCGATGAAATGGCTGGTCAGATCAGCCCAAAGAATTTCAGCCAGTTCTGTTGTTTCATGGAAAGAACGAATGCTTGTTTGCTGCTGTGTCGTTGGCTTGAGTGCCGGGTTGACCGAGGCAAAAACAATGCCGGGTATCAGCAGAAAAAAACCAAAATAAAATATGCATTGTTTCACCCGCAGGTGAGTGGACATCAGGTGCGCAGATTTTTTCCGGTCGCTATGCATTTTCCCATACCCTTGTTTCAGGATTAATTGTTCCATGCTATTAATCCGGTGAGATGTGTGCGGTGATGTAAAGATGTACTGCCCACCATTGCTTATCGTCCGGGGAAAGGGGCACTTTAAGTTTTTGTGATGTGAGCACAAGAGGGCAGGACACAGGTTTTCAGCAGAAATACGTGATGCGTTATACAAGGGTACATCCGGAACAAAAAATTATTTCTCCCGTTTATCAACAGGATAGGGGGTTGTTCAGTGAGTGACAGAAATCAGTCAGGGATTGTTGGTCGTGAAATGGTCTGAATTTTCGAGGGTGTGCTGCGGGGGTATTTATTGGTGTTCAGAAATGTGCACGTTCCCTGGCGGGCGTTTTCAGTTGCAGCGGATTATTTTTGAAGTTTGGCAAGACTGGTTTCTGTGCGTAACACAAGGGCATTGGCGTTTTGTTGTCTGGCAATGGTTAACGATTCATTCAAATATTGCTCCGCAAGATGGTGATTGCTGGCGTCGTTTGCAATAGCAAGATCACCTTTGATACGCAGTAATTCTGCGGTAAAGAACCCTTCGCCGGTAAAGGCGGTTTCTCGCAGTGCGGACTCAATGGTTTGTCGGGCTTTGTCGGTTTTTCCTGCATTATGGAGAAGCTCTGCCAGGATGGCCTGAAAATAAGAGCGGGCGAGTCGATTGCCGGATTTTTCATAATCGTGCAGTGCTTGCTGAAACCTTTCACAAATACTGTCTGCCGGTTGTTCTGTTGACTCCGACCATGCTTTCAGCATGTAGCCAGTGGCTGCCCAAAATGAAAAGCCGTAAGTTTCGCTCAACGCAATTTGCGCAGCCGCGTAACGGTAAGTCGCTTTGTGGTCGCCACAAAGTTGGGACAGAGTACCCATGAAATGCAGGGCGTAGGCCTGACTGAATGGGTGCGCAAGGTGTTTGGCCAAATCCAGTGCAGCCTGGCCGCGTTTTAATGCTTGATCTGTTTGTCCAAGTAACCATAAAACGCATGCAGCGTTGGCAAGGGAGGCGACTTGTGCATCCTGGCTGTAGGCAACCAGTGTTGCTTGTGGATGGGGTTGTTCGGCTTGTGGTTCGGTATGAAGTTCAAGATTTTTTAATGCTTCGGTAAAATGTCCTTTCCAGAAAAGTGTGGTGCCAAGTGCGCGTTTTGCTTCCAGTAAAAATTCCGGGATGCTGGATTGTGTCGCATATTGTTGTAATTCATCTGCGAGCTTGTGCGCTTTTTCCAGTTCTGCGCGGACAATGTAAAATTCCCATAAACCACATAACACGGGGAATACGATATTAGTGTCTGTAATGTTTCGACACAGGCTGTAGGCACGGGCATAGGCTTCTTCTGCCTCGGGTGCGGCATAACCTTTGCTCATCATGGTGGCCAGGCCCAAAGTGGTTTGCAAGGCAAGCTCATGCATATTTAACCGGGGTGACCCGGGCATTTTTTT
>JAADIL010000121.1 GCA_013151355.1 Gammaproteobacteria bacterium | reverse complement strand
AATCAGAACATTGCATCCGACCACTCTTCATCACTGAGCAGTTTGTTAAGATCCACCAGAATCAATAATTCACCATCATGGCTGGCCACACCCTGAATAAATTTCGCGCTTTCTTCTGTGCCAACATTAGGTGCGGTTTCAATGTCCGAGGGTAATATATCCACCACCTCTGCCACGCTGTCGACCAGAATACCAACCACCTGCTCTTCGGATTCGATAATCACCACCCGGGAGGAATCATCAGTTTCCACGGGTGCCAGACCAAAACGACTGCGGGTGTCAATCACGGTCACCACATTGCCACGCAAATTAATAATACCCAGCACATAACCAGGGGCACCAGGCACGGGGGCAATCTCGGTAATGCGCAAGACTTCCTGCACCTGCATGACGTTAATACCGTATTTTTCATTTTCCAGACGAAATGTGACCCATCGCAACGCGTCTTCCGTCACCTTTTTTCTGGAGTTTCCCGCTGTTGCGCTCATTGATATTCACCTTTAACGTATTGAGTTAGCCTGATTTTTGTATCAAGCGTCATTTATTGGTCACTGACAGCGTAATACCTGATAAAAGCATGATTCGTACCATATTTGACGACCTTGCCCGTGTATCAAACGCCGTTTAATCCCGCCCGCAACTGCTCACACAGCAGGTCCATTTCCAGCAATGCACACATTTTTTCGATCACCGTGCCCGCCAGCCACGGCCGTTTGCTTTGCGTGCTGCGCCAGCGCACATCATCTGCCTCCAAACGCAGCACCCGGGAAATACTGTCTACCGCCAGACCAAATTTGCCGTCCTCCAGCAGGAGGATAAATTTCATGCGCTCTGCGGTGGGTGGCACCATAGCGCTTTCATTTGGCATGATGATTTGTGCCACATCCACTACCTGCACATTTTGTCCACGATTGGGCAACAGGCCGATGACCCAGGGTGCATAGCCCGGCAATTCTGTAATCTCTTCTGTTAACTCCACAATGCCATTCAGTTTTTCCAGTGGTGCAGCCAGGGTGACACCGGCAACCTGAAAACCAAGACACTGAAATGGCGTCTGCGCCCAATCCGGTGTTGCAATGCATGTCTGTTTTTGCGATACCTGTTTTTGCGATACCTGTTTTTGAGACACATCTGCAACCTGGCCCGATTCCGTTTCAACAGGCTGAAGCGTCTGTGTGGTTGCCTTTTCCAATGCCTGCTCAAGTGCCGAATGTTCAGCGGCACGAATGTCCTGCTCATCCTCCACCGCAGTAAAAGTGGTTTCATTTAACAAGGCATCCAGATACACGCTCAGGGCCTGTTGCGGCTCGGCCAGGGTATGGGGTTCGTGTGGTTTTTTATACATGCGTCATGCCTGAACCCGTGAGTAACCCTGGGCGGCAGGTATTAGCAAATCATTGAGCAATTCTTCATAAGCCAGTGAACCACGATCTTTGGGAGAGCGAATGGGCAGAGGCACACCCGTACGACTCGCTTCCCGAAACTCAGTATCAACAGGAATCACCGACCGCCATAAACAGGAAGCATAGCGGTCCTGCAAATGCCGCAAAGTGCTGACGGAAGCACGGGTACGACGATCAAACATGGTGGGTAAAATAGTGTATTCCGGTACATGATGTTTGGCACGACCAATCATGCTCAGAGTACGCATCATACGCTCCAGACCTTTTACAGCAAGAAATTCAGTTTGCACCGGAATCACCAGATGTTCACAGGCCGCCAGGGCATTGACCATCAATACACCCAGCAGAGGCGGACAATCAATGAGCGCAAAATCATATTCTGCCGACAGCAGATCCAGCGCATGTTTTACGACCAGTCCCATACCATCCGATGCACTGAGTTGACGATCCAGCGTGGCCAGAGCTGTGGATGCGGGCAACAGTGAAAGATTGTCAAAACGTGTTTTATGAATCAGTTGCTGCGGTGGCATGCTGAGTTTTGATTGCCTGCTCTGGAATAATCGATACAGACTGGCATCCGTTTGATCCGGGTCCAGACCAAAATAGGAAGACATGGAACCATGCGGGTCCATGTCCAGCAATAATGTGCGATAACCCCGCCGCGCCAGCAAACCACCCAGGCTGACAACGGAAGTGGTTTTACCCACTCCCCCTTTTTGATTTGCGACAGACCAGACTTTCAATGCAGAATCCCCCGGGAGTGCTTATTGACGTGCAGGAGGTAAAATATGGATGGGTGCAGGTCCTTTTGCGGGCGTATTTTCAAGAGCACCGGATTGCGTATTTTTTATTTTTCGTTTGGCCGCAATCGTTTTTTCCAGTTGCTCGGAACGGTTGGTTCTGCGCGCAATAGCATCTGACAAAACAATAATTTTTACACGTCGGTTCGCTTGTCGCCCTTTTACCGTATTATTGTCGGCAACCGGTTTAAATTCACCATAACCCACGGCAGACAACCGTGAAGGCTTGACACCGGCACTGGAAAACAAATGCACCACGTTGGCGGCACGGGCTGCTGACAGTTCCCAGTTAGACTGAAAATCGTCCGTATCAATGGGGACATTATCAGTAAATCCTTCTACCTGTACCTGATTATTAAAATCACTCAACACTTTTGCAATATCACGCAAAACCGGCCGAGCTTTTACCTGTAATGATGCCTTTCCACTACCAAACAAAATGCTGGATTTAATCTCTATTTCGATCCACAAATCATTTTTTTTCAGTTTCACCAATTTAGTATCAATTAGCGGTGCCAGGCCTTTCGAGATACGGACAGCAATCTTGCGCAGGTTTATCTTGTCCTCTCTGCTGGCCTCAACGCCACCATAAGCAGACAGATTTTTCGCATCACCAGGATCGGTTGACGACATGGTCGCACGCGAAATAATAGGTGGTTTCAACGGATTATTCAGTTTGATGGGTAATCCGGCTGCTGAGGGATTAAACGCAGAGGAAATAGAATCAGACAGTACGCGGTATTTTCCTTCATTAACCGAGGAAATCGAGTACATCACTACAAAGAATGCAAACAACAGGGTAATAAAGTCCGCGTAAGAAACCAGCCAGCGTTCATGATTAACATACTCTTCAGGTTTTTTTTTGCGTGCCATAACAACTGCGTCACCGGTTAACCACTAACCGGTAAAACCCCGCAACTTGGTTTCAATATTACGTGGATTTTCACCTTCGGCAATAGAAATTACACCTTCGACAATCATTTCATAAAGTTGGGATTGCGCATGTACCTGCGCCTTTAATTTTCCCGCCACCGGTAAAAACAGCAAATTCGCCAAACCCACCCCATAAATCGTCGCCACAAATGCCGTGGCAATACCGGACCCCAGCTTTGATGGATCAGCCAGGTTTTGCATCACATGAATCAGTCCCATTACCGCACCGATAATGCCAATGGTCGGGCTATACCCACCCATGTTTTCAAATACCTTTGCCGCCTCATTGCCATAATGTTCCTTGGCATCCAGTTCAACTTCCATGACCCGGCGGATCACTTCGGGCTCACTGCCATCCACCAGTAACTGCAAACCCTTTTGTGCAAACGGGTTACTTTCATTCTCTGCAATATCTTCCAGTCCCAAAAGCCCTTCTTTACGAGCAATATTGCTCCATTCCATAATTTTTTCGATGGCTTCTTCACTTTTCAGTTTGGGTGGGAATATAATCCAGAAAACCATTTTGAGTGACATCATGAACACTCGCAGTGGTGATTGCAGCATCACCGCACCCACGGTGCCACCCAGTACAATCAAACAGGCAGGGCCATTAATCAGTGAACCTATATGACCACCTTCCAGGTATTGGCCACCCAGTATGGCACCAAAACCGATGATCAAACCAAGGACGCTGAGAATATCCACATTACACCTTTTCTGACAATGCCTTGCCGATAGCATCCAGTGGCAAAACCTGATCTACGATACCGGCATCCACCACAGCCGCAGGCATGCCATACACCACGCAGGATGCTTCATCCTGTGCCCATATCGGTGAACCATCCTGTCTGATCAGTTTCGCGCCTTCCCGACCATCCGCACCCATGCCCGTTAATACCACGGCCAGCAGTTTCCCGGGATACAGTTTGGCGACCGAGGTAAACGTAATGTCCACACAGGGTTTATAATTTTGTCCGGGCTCACTATCCGTAATACGCACGATGTCCCGACCTGTTCTTTTCTCGATAATCATTTGTTGCCCGCCCGGAGCCAGCAAGGCCAAACCAGCCTCCAGCTGATCACCATCCTGTGCTTCACGCACATTAATGGCACAGGCAGAATTCAGTCGTTGTGCAAAAGCATGGGTAAAACTGCCAGGCATGTGCTGGATCAAAACAATCGGGACAGGAAACGTTGCAGGCAATTGCCTTAAAACATTTTGCAAGGCAACCGGCCCACCCGTCGAGGTGCCAATAACAACCAGTTTTGCTTGACCTTTTTTTAGTGCATTGTTTACTGATGAGTGAGTTATTGACGGGTGAGCCGGTGTCGCTTTTGGGGTGGCATCGTTTGCACTGCTCGCGGGACTACCGGGCCGGGTTGATGAAAATGTCGAACGTGGCGTCATCGTCGGGCGAGCCGGATTGCGTCTTTCTCCTACAGCACGCACTCGCTCACACAACATTTTTTTGGCTTCTTCACGATCAGTGGAAATATCCTCAAACCGTTTGGGTAAAAAATCCACAGCACCTGCATCCAGCGCATCCAGTGTCGCACGCGCACCATCTGTAGTAAGAGAGGAAAACATCAAAATCGCTGTTGGATGGCTTGCCATAATTTTTCGTGTGGCAGCAATACCATCCATCACCGGCATTTCCACATCCATGGTGATCACATCCGGTTTCAGGCGCGATGCCTTGCTCACCGCTTCCACACCATTTTCAGCGCTGTCGATGACTTTTATTTGTGGATCGGCTTCGAGGATTTCCGTCACACGACGGCGGAAAAACCTGGAGTCATCCACCACGAGCACACGGACAGTCATTAATTATTTCTCCATATCTTTTATGCTATACAGTTGCCTCCACCCGGGGATGAGCAACACAAATGTTCACGGGTGATAGGTATGCATCAAACCCGGAAGATCCAGAATCAATGAAATTTTTCCGTCGCCGGTAATGGTCGCTCCGGCCAGTCCTTTCATACCATGCAACAATGCACCCAGTGGTTTGATCACGACCTCTTCCTGACCAATTAATTTATCGACCACAAAACCCACACGTTGTGCCCCGATGCTCACCACCACGACATGACCTTCATCGGGAAGCTCATCATATGCCGCACCTGCAACCAGCCAGCGACGCAAATAAAACAGAGGCAATGCCTTGTCACGCACCATCACAACCAGTTGACTATCGACCATGTTGGTGCGGGTCAGGTCGAGATGGAATATTTCATTGACACTGGCCAACGGCAGAGCAAATATTTGCTCGCCAAGTTTCACCATCAGTGTCGGCATAATGGCCAGAGTCAGTGGCACCTGAATGCGAATAATACTGCCACGCCCTTCTTCTGAATCAATTTCTGCCGTGCCATTAAGTTGTTCGATGCGTGTCTTGACAACATCCATGCCCACGCCACGACCTGATACATCAGAAATTTCCTGTTTGGTAGAAAAACCCGGTGCAAATATCAGGTTAAAACATTCCCTGTCTTCGAGACGTGCAGCTGTTTCCGCATCCATCATGCCTTTTTCTATGGCGGCATTACGTAAATTATCAGGATTCATACCCTTGCCGTCATCCTGGATCAGCAACAGAATATGATCACCTTCCTGTTCTGCTGTTAATATAACCGTGCCTGTGCGTGGTTTTCCGGCAGCTTCACGTTGTTCCGGTGTTTCAATGCCATGATCAACCGCATTACGCACCAAATGAATCAAAGGGTCTGCCAGGGCTTCAACAAGATTTTTATCCAGATCGGTATCTTCACCCTGCATTTCAAGGTTGACTTCTTTTTTTAGCGTGCGGGCAAGGTCACGCACCACACGGGGAAAACGTCCAAACACTTTTTTGATGGGCTGCATGCGCGTTTTCATAATCGCGGATTGCAGGTCTGCGGTCACCACATCAAGGTTGGAAACCACTTTTGCCATTTCATCATCATGGGCAGCCAAACCCAGTGTCGCGACACGATTGCGCACCAATACCAGTTCACCCACCATATTCATGATGTCATCAAGGCGTTTGGTGTCTACCCGGACGGTAGTCTCTGCCTGTTGTGCAGGTGCTTCTTTTGCGGCTGCGGGCGCTTTAACTTTTTTAGTTTCGGTCTTTTCAAGAGCGACAACAGCAGGTTTTTTCTGCTCTGCCAATTTTTCGGTTTCGATATTTTCAGATTTTTCAACTTTTTCAATAATGGGGGAATTACCACCAGCTGAATCGTCGGTACCGTGTAATTTATCTAACAGGGATTCAAATTCATCATCAGTAATGATGTCTGATGAACTCGCGGAACCGGCTTCCGGATTTTTTGTTTCATTCCCGGCTGTTGTGCCAACAGGATTATCTGAAGGTACACTTGCATGTTTTCCTTCCCCATGTAATTGGTCCAGCAGTGCCTCAAATTCATCTGCGGAAATTTCTTCGTTACTGTTGGCGGGTTTTTCAGGTGTCTTTGCCGCGTTTTGTGCTGCATCAATAATGGCTTCAAATTCTGCATCAACATCGGGGCCGGGATCAGTAACGGATTCTTCTGCTTGCGCGGTTTTTGTAGCAGATTTTTTTTCAGTTGTATCACCTGAAAGCAAGGCTTCCAGCTGCGTCAACAACTCAGGTGCTGCGGGGGTCGGTTCCTGACCGGTACGAATTTCGTCAAACTGTTCATTCACCACATCCAGGACGGGCAGGATGACATCCATTAAGCTCGCATCAACGTCTCTCTCACCAGTGCGCAAGGCATTAAATACATCTTCGGCACGATGGCAAATATCAACCAGTGCAGTGAGGCTCAAAAAACTTGCGCCACCTTTTATTGTATGAAACCCGCGGAACACCGCATTAAGCAATTCTGAATCTTTTGGACGTTGCTCAAGATCAACCAGCTGCTCGTTCAGCAGCTCCAGTATTTCACCAGCCTCTACCAGGAAATCCTGTAATAATTCTTCGTCTTCATCCATTGACATAGTGGCTTTCAGTTTTCTTGTTTAACACAATCAAAAACCAAGACTCGATAACAAATCATCGACGTCATCCTGGCCGCTAACAGCTGTTTTAGAACCAGCACCCGGCACTTGCGGGCCTTCCGCTTCAATGCCGGACTTTTCTGTTTTCTCTTTTTTCTCATGTGGATGAACCCGTTTTTCTCCGGTCAACCGCACAAGCTCGACCAGATTTCCTTCGACTTCTTCGACCAGCTCGATTACACGAGTAATAATCTGCCCGGTTAAATCCTGAAAATCCTGAGCCATCATGATTTCACTCAGGCCAGCGCGGATATCGACGGTATCCTTTTCTGCCTCCACAAAAAACATTTCCAGTCTGGTGCTTAATTCACGAAACTGCTCGACAGACATTTCACGTTTTTTAAAATTTTGCCAGGCCGTGCCCAGTTCATCAATACGGCTGGATAATGAATCACACTTTGGCAGGGTATTTTCCACTGCGGTTAACGAACGATCCGCCGATTTTTGCGTCAGGGTAATCACATGACGAAGACGTGTACGCGCATCAGGAATGGCATCTTCAGCCAGTTCATCAATGCGTGTTTCCTGACAAAAGGTATCCATTGCATCATGTAGCTGTCGGGCCATTTTTCCGACTTCATTGTAAAGCCCACCTTCACGGGCCAGAGAAATATAGTCGAGCATGCTTTTAACCTGCTCTTCATCGCCCTGTTTTATGGCACGTACCATTTCTTCTGCATGTGCGAGGATACCGCCTTCTTCCTCCACGATAATTTCTTGTGCGTTACCAGCCATGATCAGCTCCCTGCCTCAATACGTTCAAAAATTTTGTCAATTTTTTCTTTCAACGTTTGCGCCGTAAACGGTTTGACGATATAACCATTGACACCGGCTTCCGCAGCTTCCACGATTTGCTCACGCTTTTGTTCTGCGGTCACCATCAATACCGGCAGGCTGGAAAGGCTTTCATCCGCTCGCACCGCCTTGAGCAAGTCGATACCTTGCATACCCGGCATGTTCCAGTCCGTCACCAGGAAATCAAAACCGCCACCCTGAAGCACTGGGAGTGCTGTGAGTCCATCATCTGCTTCCTGCGTATTGGTATATCCCAAATCACGAAGCAGGTTTTTAATAATTCGTCGCATTGTAGAAAAGTCATCCACAATGAGAATTTTCATATCTTTATTCAAAACGCCCTCCGCTTACCTGTCCAGTCAAAATAGATATTTTAGAAACATATTTTAAAAAACGCTCCGTTAATCAGCGCTCGTCCATTGCGTCATACGTGACTGCAAACGAATCACCGCCTGGCTGTGAATCTGGCATACCCGTGATTCACTCACACCCAGAATTGAGCCAATTTCACGCAGGTTCAGTTCTTCGTCGTAATACAAGGTCATCACCAGGCGCTCGCGTTCTGGCAATCCGGCAATGGCATCTGCCAGGCTGCGCTTGAAGTCTGCCGACTGAAGACCTTCCAGCGGCCCTTTCACTTTCTGCGTCAGAGCCTCGGCACCACCGTGCGATTCCACATCCAGTTCTTCATAACTGAAAACCCGATGACCACTGGCCTCCTGCAACAGGCGGTGATAGTCCTCCAGCGATACATCCAGTTCCCGGGCTATCTCCTGATCACGCGCATCACGCCCCGTGGCATTTTCAATATTCCGTACCACTTCGGCCACCATTCTGGCCTTGCGATGTACCGAGCGCGGTGCCCAGTCATTTTTACGAATCTCATCCAGCATAGCTCCGCGAATCCGAATGCGCGCATAGGTCTGAAAACTGGCGCCTTGCGTGGCATCATAATTTTTCAATGCCTCCAGCAAACCAATCATACCCGCCTGAATGAGATCATCCTGCTGCACGCTGGGTGGCAGACGAGACATCAAATGATAGGCGATGCGCTTTACCAATGGCGCGTATTGCCTGACCTGTGAATCAAAATCATCATTTTGATCAAGAGGCTGGTTATAGGCCTCCGCTTCGGCATACATGACCGCTCCACTCATAACGACGCTCCTGTTTCTTGTTGACTGGCCATAATTAGCCGTTCCACGAAAAACTCCAGTTGGCCGCCAGCATTTGCCGGTTCTGGCCAATTATCGGCTTTGTTGGCGAGCTTCTTGAATGCCAGTGCCGATTTACTGCGGGGATAAGCTTCAACCACCGCACGTTGTTTTTGTATTGCTTTGCGTAAATATTCGTCATAAGGAACACCACCCATAAAGTCCAGAGCCGTATCCAGATAACGGTCTGTCACTTTGAGAATTTTGTTGTACAGTGCCCGACCTTCTTGCGCACTGTTTACCATGTTGGCAACAATGCGGAAGCGATAAATACTGTATTCCCGGTTGAGCAGTTTGATCAGTGCATAGGCATCGGTAATAGAAGCGGGTTCATCACACACTACAATGATCACTTCCTGTGCCGCGCGCGAAAAAGTGACGACGTTATCCGAGATACCCGCCGCCGTGTCCACGATCAACACATCAGGGGCGTAACTGATTTCACTAAAGGCGCTGATCACTCCGGCATGTTGCGCAGTGCTCAGTTCCGACATTGCCTGAATACCGGATGATGCCGGTACTACGCGCATGCCTTGCGGTCCGGTACACATCACTTCTTCCAGGGTGCGTTCACCGGACATGACATGCGACAAATCATATTGGGTATGCAGGCCCAGCATGACATCTACATTGGCCAGACCCAGGTCGGCATCCATTAACATCACGTCTTTGCCCAGGCTGGCCAGACACACACCTATATTGACGGATACATTTGTTTTACCTACACCACCTTTACCACTGGTGACTGCGATCACACGTACCGGACGCGGTTTCGCCATGCGGCGAAGCCCTGCTGCCTGATCAATTGTGTTAGCCATGAGCATTTGCCACCATCCCGCTAAACGCTAAATTTAAAGACTCCTGTTTCAGTGCCTGACTGGTTTCCTGTGCAATCGACACGGCACGGTTTATTAAACTGTGCCCTCGCGCAATATGAATATCTTCCGGTACACGTTGCCCATCACTAACATAAGTCACCGGGATACTGTGTTCCATCACAGCTGACAGTGCGCCCCCCAGACTGGTTGTTTCATCCAGCTTGGTAAGAATGCAGCCATCCAGATTTATTTCACCAAAGGCCTTCGCTATTTCACGCAGACCGGCACGGTGTGTTGTTGCCGATAACACCAGATACGTTTTAATGCCTGGTGTGCTGTCTTTGATCATTTGAAACTGTTGCGATAAACGCATGTCACGCTGGCTCATGCCTGCGGTATCCACCAATACCAGATCACGATCTGATAACAGTTTAAGTGCTTCCACCAGTTCTGCATGGGTGTTGGCAATGCGTACCGGAATATCCAGAATGCGACCATAAGTGCGTAATTGTTCATGTGCTGCAATGCGATAACCATCTGTAGTCACCATGGCCACGCGTGCGCTGCCATGTTTTAACGCATAACGTGCAGCCAGTTTGGCGATGGTGGTGGTTTTACCCACACCGGTTGCACCCACCAGAGCGACGACGCCTCCCTGATCAAGAATGTCGGTACTTTCCACAGGCAGGCTATGCGACAAGATAGCCAGGGCATGACGCCAGGCCTTGTCAAAATCCTTGTGTTCACTGGCTGCGCTGGTCATCTGTTCACATACCGTTGGGCTCAAACCCAGCTCCAGTAAACAGCGTGTCAGTTTTGCCCGTAACGGATCACGTCGACTCAAATCTCCCCACGCCAGTCCGGAGAGTTGCTGTTCCAGCAATTCCCGCATACCACTGATTTCATTTTTTAATTCCAGGATAGCCGGGTCCTGCGACCATTGAATTTTTTGTTCGGTTTTGAATGATGCTGATTTATGCGTAGTTTTTTCTGTGTTTGTCTTTACCGGTTTCTTTTCTGGAGAAGATGTAGGCACCTGGGGCGGACGAGGAATTTCTCCAGGCAATGAAACACTGTCTTGCGTCGCAGAGAGTTTTAAATCTGGTAGTGTGTCGATATTCAGTTTCACCGTATCTGCGGCAAGCTTCCGACCAGCATGGGTCTTTGATGCAAATTCACTTCCTGATTTTCCTGTATCGATCTTCATCCCGGACGAGGCCATCCCGTTTTTATACTGTGTTTGTGATGTTTGTGATGATGCATGACTCAGCAAATCTTCATTCACAGGGTCTGCCTGCAATAATGATTCGTCGTAATCAATGGCGGCAATAATTTCGATACCACCATCAACCTGTGCATTGGAAAGAATCACTGCATCAGCACCCAGGGTATCTCTTACCTGGCGAATCCCCTGACGCATCTCTTTCGCAAAAAAGCGTTTTATCTTCATAATTCCCTACACCTCTGTAAACCTGCTACTTCTGGTCAGCGAACCAGACCTCCAGCTTATCCACCCACGGTGGCCATGATCTTGACCTGCTTGCTGTCCGGTATTTCGTTAAATGCCAGCACATGTAAACCAGGTATGCTGTGCCGAACGAAACGTGCCAGCAGGGTTCTTACTGTCTGCGAAACCAATAACACCGCAGGACGACCCGCTGCTTCCTGTCGCTGGGTTTCTTCAACCAGGGACTTGTGCAATCTTTCTGCCAATCCCGGTTCCAGCCCACCTGTACCTTCTGCACCACCTTGCAGAGTCTGATGCAATATCTGTTCCAGTGATGGTTCCAGGGTTAAAACAGACAGTTCAGCCCCCATTCCACTGATTTGCTGGACAATTGAGCGCCCCAGCGCCACGCGCACAGCCGCCGTCAAAACGCCAGCGTCTTGACTAATCGGCGCGTGTTCCGCCAATGTTTCGGCGATAGTGCGCATGTCGCGAATCGAAATATGTTCCTGTAACAAGCTCTGCAATACCTTCAATACCGTAGCCAGCGACAGTTGTTTGGGCACCAGATCCTCCACCAGTTTGGGAGCAAATTTACCGAGTTTGTCCAGCAGTTGCTGCACCTCTTCGTGGCCCAGCAGCTCATCGGCGTGGCTCTGCAAGATATGACTGAGGTGCGTGGCCACCACGGTACTGGCATCCACTACGGTATAACCCAGGCTTTGCGCCTGGTCCCGCTGTGCAGCTTCTATCCACACTGCTTCCAGACCAAAGGCCGGATCAGTTGTGGCCGTGCCGGGAAGCGAGCCGAATACCTGACCGGGATTAATTGCCATGTCGTGTTCCGGTTGAATCTCTGCCTCACCTACCGGCACTCCCATGAGAGTCAATCGATAGGCATTGGGGGCAAGATCAAGATTGTCACGAATGTGTACTGAAGGAATCAGGAAACCCAATTCCTGGGAAAGTTTTTTGCGCACACCTTTAATACGCCCCATTAATTGTCCACCCTGATTTTTATCCACCATGGGAATCAGGCGGTAACCCACTTCCAGGCCGATCATATCCACCACTTCCACATCATCCCAGCTCAGTTCTCGGGATTCTTTGCTCGGCCCTTCCACTACAGGTGCGGCAACAGGTTCTGCGGCAATGCGTTTATTGCGTTCTGTCACCCACCAGGCAGCGCCACCTGCCAGAGCAGAAAATAACAAAAATACCAGGTTAGGCATGCCAGGAATCAACCCCATGCCGCCAAGAATGGTAGCAGTAATTGCCAACGCACGCGGGTTGTTGAACAACTGCGATAACACCTGCACACCCATGTCCGTGGAAGCCGAAGCACGAGTCACCATCAAACCCGCTGCCGTAGATAACAGCAATGCAGGAATTTGAGCCACCAGACCATCACCAATAGTCAGCAAAGTATAATTGTGCGTGGCATCAGCAAGCCCCATGTCATGCTGCAACATGCCAACGGAAAGACCACCAATAATAGTAATCACCAAAATCAAAATACCGGCAATAGCATCACCACGAACAAACTTGCCCGCACCATCCATGGAACCGTAAAAATCCGATTCACGCGAGACTTCTTCACGCCGTGCCTTTGCTTCTTCCTGATTAATCAGTCCCGCATTCAAATCTGCATCAACCGCCATTTGCTTACCGGGCATGGAGTCCAAAGTAAACCGGGCACTCACCTCCGCTACCCGTGTGGCACCCTTGGTGACCACCACAAAATTGATAATCACCAGAATCAGGAAAATCACCAAACCTACCGCCGTGTTGCCACCTACTACAAATTCGCCAAATGCCTTGATCACCTGTCCGGCCGCATCGGTGCCCGTATGACCTTCCAGCAAGACAATACGAGTAGATGCAATATTCAGTGCCAGACGCAATAACGTGGCCACCAAAATAACTGTGGGAAAAACTTCAAAATCCAGTGGTCGTTTCACATAAATGGCTGCCAGCAAAATCACCAGGGCCAATGAAATATTGAAGAGGTAAAAAAGATATCCAGTAAAAATGGCGGCAGTGGTATCACCATCATACCCAGCATCATCATCAACAGAATGGGCGCACCCAGACCGGATCGAAGCAAGCGCTGCCCGAAGGCTGTCAGTTCAGTAAAATTCATCACTCGATATCTCGTTTAAGATCATCAGGAACAGGTACATCAGTATCAAATTCCGGTGCAACACCACCATTAAATTCGTACTGTCGCAATTGATAGACATAAGCCAGTACCTGGGCGACTGCCAGAAACAGACCGGCGGGAATTTCTTCGTTCAGTTCACAGTTGTAATACAGAGAACGTGCCAACGGTGGTGCAGAAAGCAGCGGCACATCATTGGCCAGCGCAATGCGGCGAATGTGCCCGGCGATTTCATCCGCACCCAGGGCCACCACAATCGGTGCGCCCATGTTGCTCTGGTCATAACGCAAAGCCACGGCGAAATGCGTAGGATTGGTAATCACAACATCCGCTTTGGGAACTTCTTCCATCATGCGGCGCTGAGATATTTCTTGCTGCGTCTGCCTTATCTTGCTCTTGACTTCCGGATTGCCGTCCGTTTCCTTGCGCTCGTCTTTCACTTCCTGCAAGGTCATTTTTTGCTTGCGGTTGTGGTCCCATATTTGAAAAGGTGTATCCACCAACACCACGAAAAATAATGCGCTGCTCAATAAAATAAACATCCACATCAATTCTTCGCCCATGCGGGAAATTCCCTGCGTCAGGCTTTCATTGCCCAGACTCACAAAACCTTCAATATTATTTTTCAGCAGGAAATAAGCGACAGAACCCACCAGAAGAAATTTTGCCAGTGCCTTGGCAAGCTCCATTAAACCTTTTAGAGAAAACACCCGCCCAAGACCTTTAACAGGGTCCATTTTTTTAAACTCGGGCTGTAGAGGTTTCACACTGAAAGTCCAGCCACCCAGAGCCATAGGAGCAATAATGGCAACCACTACCAACAATATAAACAACGGCATGACTGAAAAAATGGAAAATTGCAGCGTTTCAAGTAACAAACCGGGATAGGAATTGAGGTCAAAAATTTGCGCACGTTCAATACTCAAATGAGCGCGTAGAACCTGCATAAGATCCTTCACCAAAGCACTGCCCAAAAAAACAAAACCTGCACCGGATACCAGCATCATCACCAGTGTGGTTAATTCTTTCGAACGGACAACCTCGCCTTTATCACGCGACTCCTTTTTGCGTTTTTCCGTCGCCTCCTCGGTGCGTTCCTGACCTGTTTCACTTTCAGCCATGGTGCATCATCCTTTAAAACCCACCAGCCAGGCCGCGCATCAACGCAAAAGCATTGGCCATCTGCAATTTTATTTGTGGAAGAATTGCCGTAAGCGTTGCCAACATGATGAAAAACCCCGCCACCATGATCACCGGAAAACCGATGGAAAAAATATTAAACTGGGGTGCAGCACGGGTAACGATACCGAAAGCCAGGTTAATCAGTAACAATGAGGCAATCGCCGGAAGCGCAATTTGTACTGCACCGGCATACATATTCCCTCCCCAATTCACCAATGCCCACAAACCGGCATTACTCAACCCGTTAACACCAATGGGCAAAGTATGAAAACTTT
The DNA here is from genome assembly GCA_013151355.1 of Gammaproteobacteria bacterium. Classification (GTDB taxonomy): domain Bacteria; phylum Pseudomonadota; class Gammaproteobacteria; order SZUA-152; family SZUA-152; genus SZUA-152. The sequence goes on along the minus strand of JAADIL010000121.1, from coordinate 1,146 downwards.
CTGCCATCACGCTGATAAATGTCAGGTGGCCATCCAGTGCAAGAAACACCAGGGTAAGAACGATGACATAAAACTGGCTCACCACCGGCACCTGCGTGCCGGATGAAGGATCAACCATGGAAGCAAAACCCAGGCCCATCTGAAAGGCAATGATCTGCCCTCCTACAATAAACATGGCAAAAACCAGTTGTAACGCCAACCCCATTGCGCCACCGATTAATATCTGATTTATCACGATTAACACTGCTTCACCGCTCAAAGGGTCTACGACAGGCATCGGTGGCACTAACGGTGCAATGATCAAGGTAAATACCACTGCAAATATTACTTTGATTGAAGCCGATACGGTACGTGCACCAAAAACAGGAGCCGCTGCCACTAATGCGGCAATTCTGAACAATGGCCAGATAAATGAGCCTACCCATGACATGATTTCCGAACTGGACAACGTCATCATGTCATGTCATTCCTGTTAACCGATAATCATCGGGATGTCAGTAATCAGACGTTTCGTGAATGTCATCAACAACTGTAATAACCAGGCACCAGCAATCATCAGGGTCAGAAACGTCACTGCCAGTTTTGGAATAAAGCTCAGGGTCTGCTCATTCAATTGCGTAGCGGCCTGAAACATACTCACCAACAAACCCACGGCCAAAGCAGGCAGAAGAATAACTCCGGTCAGCAACAACACCAGCTCCAATGCCTGATTGGCAATTGTCATGACCATTTCCGGGCTCATTGTTTTTACCAGCCACCTGTTAAAAATAAATAAATGACCCCACAGCAAGCTGACAGGGTATTAACGTCACACTGGCGAAGGCCGGTGTCCAGGGGTTTCAACCTCTGGATTCTGGCCTGCGCCAGAATGACAGTATTCGCAGCAAGCTGCGGGGAATTAAACCCATAGAGATTAAACATAAAAACTGGACGCCAAAGTGCCCATTATCATGGCCCAGCCATCCACCAGAACAAACAACATAATTTTGAAGGGCAATGAAATAATCATCGGTGACAACATCATCATGCCCATGGCCATCAACACACTGGCCACCACCAGATCAATAATCAAAAATGGAATAAAAATCAGAAAACCGATTTGATAGGCCGTTTTTAATTCACTGGTCACAAACGCAGGCAACAATA
>JAADIL010000265.1 GCA_013151355.1 Gammaproteobacteria bacterium | reverse complement strand
GTAATCGACGCAGCTCCTCTTCCGGCACTACCATATCACCACTTATCGTAACCGCGCTTACCGTATATTGCTCGCCTTCCGTAACATTAATACTGATGTAAACATCGCGTTTATCCGGCGTAATGGAAACCTGTGTGGAATCGATAGAAAAATGCAGGTAACCACGATCAAGGTAGTAAGAGCGCAGTTTTTCCAGATCACCCAACAACTCTTGTTTGGAGTATTTTCCACTGCCAGAAATACCGGACCACATGGTTGGCGTAGACAGTTCAAATTTGTCCAGCAGCTTAACTTCATCAAACTTGTGGGAACCAATAATATTGATTTGTTTTATTTTTGCGGCATCACCCTCATCAATATCAATGGTGATTTCAACACGATTTCGTTTCAGGTTTTCCAGACGGGTTTCGATTTTGACACCGTATTTACCCAGGCTGAAATATTGCTGATGCAGCTCCTGCTCGATCTGGTCCAGCAATGAACGATTAAAGATACGTCCTTCTGCCAGACCGATAGTTTTCAGGGCCGTATCAAGATCTTCTGTGTCCAGATCCTCGTTACCAAAAACCTCGATTTTGGCAATTGAGGGACGTTCTTCAACATGAATAATCAGCACATCATCCTGACGTGCCAGTTGAATATCTTCAAAAAAGCCGGTTTTGTACAGGGCCTGAATAACCGCACTCGCTCCGGCATCGTCCAGCGACTCTCCAACCTTGATCGGCAGATAATTGAATGTAGTCCCCAGAGAAATACGCTGCAAACCCACGACCTGAATATCCTGTACCACGAACCGTTCAAACGCCCACGCCGAACTGCTCAGCACGGCGAACAAAATCGCACTCACCAAACACTGCCATTTTTTATATAACGCTTTTTTATGCAAAACTTTTTTGTGCAGAACGTTCTTATGCAAAATAATGCTCAACTTTTTTCTCAAATCTATCCTGAAAACAACACATCAATCGGTAAACAAGCGCATAACATCGTTATACAGCGCCAGACTCATCAGCATGAATAAAAAGGCAATGCCGACATGTTGCAGCTTGAGTTGCACTCCATCAGACAGGGGTTTGCCCTTCACCATCTCCACCAGGTAATACATCAGGTGACCACCATCCAGCAGCGGTATGGGTAACAGGTTAAGCACTCCCAGACTGATGCTGACCACGGCAAGAAAATACAAAAAAGCCGTAATACCGGCACTCGCGGTATAACCTGCATAGGTAGCAATGGTAATCGGACCACTGAGGTTTTTGACGGAGACCTCACCCACAATCATTTTTCCGATCATGCGCAGTGTTAATGCAGACAACTGCCAGGTTTTTGCTATCGCAACGCCCACTCCCTCAAACAGGGAATATTCTTCACGCGCCATCAGCTCAGGGGGTAACGGCCCCGGTGGTGCCGGTGCCGCACCAATTCGGCCAATGGTTTCAGTCTCCGTTTTTTTGCTGGCGGTTTTCACCGTAAGCGACTGCACAACACCCTCGCGCTCAAATTCAATCTGCAATTCCTGCTCGGGATTCGCCCTCACCACATCCACCAAAGCCATCCAGTCTGTGATTGGTTCGCCATTCAGGCGCAAAATATGGTCGCCCGTTTTGAGGCCCGACAGTGCGGCGGGCCCATCAGGAGACAATTCTCCCAGCGTTGCCGGAAGCGCGGGACGCACAGGCAAAATCCCCAAATGCCTTAACAGGTTTTTTTGTTTGTCTTCACTGGACACACCAGTCACCGACAATAACAAACGTTGTGTATTACCATCGGCATCCTGCACACGCAAAGCAATATCCTCATCGCCCAGTGCCGCATCCAGCATATTAATGCGCACTACTGCCCAGGTTGGCGTTTGTGTGCCGTTCACTTCGGTAATGCGATCTCCCGGATGAAAGCCCGCCACCGCAGCGACACTGTCCGGTTTCACTTCACCAATAATGGGAGCAACACCCGGCACACCAATCAGGTACATCAGCCAAAAAGCCGCTACCGCAAAAATAAAATTGAAAATCGGCCCTGCGGCCACAATAGCAAAACGACGCCACACTGACTGTCGGTTAAAAGCGCGGTGCGCATCTTCTTCGGGCACATCACCTTCGCGCTCATCGAGCATTTTTACAAAACCACCCAGCGGGATGGCAGCAATCACAAACTCCGTTTGATCAGGCCCGTAACGCCGCAACCATAACGGTTTGCCAAAGCCAATTGAAAAACGCAGCACCTTCACACCCAGCTTGCGCGCCGTCCAGAAATGACCAAACTCATGGAAGGCAATCAATATGCCCAACGTCACAATCAGCGCCAGCGCTGAAGTCAGAAATGTACTCATTTCAGGTCACCCGACACCAATGCCATCGCCGTTTCGCGTGCAGCAGCATCAGCAGCCAATATCGCCCCCAGAGTTTCGCCATTTTCAATCGTGCTTTGCTCCATTGTCCGGGAAATAATGTTGGGAATATCAGTAAAACGTATTTTTCTATCCAGAAAACCTTGCACCGCAATCTCATTCGCCGCATTCAAAATGGCGGGCCCGGTACCGCCTGTTTCACCAGCCGTGTACGCCAGTTGCAAACAGGGAAAACGTTCCATATCCGGCCGTTCAAAATCCAGCTGTGCCACATCAAACAGGTCCAGCGCGGCAACACCTGACGCCATACGTTCCGGCCAGGCCATGGCATGAGCGATGGGAGTACGCATATCCGGGTTACCCAGCTGTGCCAGAACAGAACCATCGTTATAACTCACCATGGAATGCACAATACTTTGTGGATGGATCACTACCTGAATCTGCTCCGGTTTGGCATTAAATAACCAGCATGCCTCAATCACTTCCAGTCCCTTGTTCATCATCGTGGCCGAGTCCACGGAAATTTTTCGGCCCATACTCCAGTTGGGGTGCGCGCAGGCCTGCTCCGGAGTAACCGATGCCAGCCGGGTTTTATCCATCGTGCGAAAGGGTCCACCTGACGCGGTCAACAATATCTTCTGCACACCCATGGTCTGCAATTCACGCGGCGCTTGCGCACAGGAATATCCGCCGGGCAAACTTTGAAAAATGGCATTGTGTTCACTGTCGATGGGTAACAACCCGGCACCATTTTCCCGCACGGCATCCATTAATATTTTTCCCGACATCACCAGCGCCTCTTTATTTGCCAGCAATATTCGTTTTCCGGCATGTGCAGCAGCCAGTGTCGGACGCAGCCCGGCTGCACCCACAATGGCAGCCATCACCTGTTGAGCCTGTTCCAGCGCGGCGACCGTTTCCAGGCCATCCACGCCACTTAACACAGTGGTTTCCAAACCTGCGGTACGCAATTTTTGCTGCATCTGCCCTGCGGCATCGGCATCAGCCAACACAGCATACTCCGGCGCAAAGGCACAACATTGCTCAAATAACCGGTCCACCTGAGTATTCGCAGTTAATGCCACCACGCGATAACGGTCAGGATGCCGGGCGATCACATCCAGCGTGCTGATACCGATGGAGCCGGTAGCGCCTAAAACGGTTACACCAATGGGGCCCGTGGGGATAACGGCCATCACGTCACACTGGTTCCCGTCAGACCTGTCAGCCAAAACCCCACCACAAAAACCGGTGCAGCAGCGGTGACACTGTCGATGCGATCCAGCACACCACCATGTCCTGGCAACAAGGTGCCACTGTCTTTGATACCGGCGTGGCGTTTAAACATACTTTCGGTGAGATCTCCCAATACGGAAAAAATAACCGTCACCAGCGACAAGACAACAAATACCGGCCACAGGTTCCCGGGCAAACCCAACACCTGGGCTGCTGCAATGGCATAGACCGTACTGATCGCCACCGCACTGCCCACACCTTCCCGGGTTTTCCCCGGACTCACCGCCGGTGCCAGTTTATGTTTGCCCCACGCCCGGCCACCAAAGTAGGCACCGGAGTCTGCTACCCAGACAAGGCTCAGCAGATACATCACCAACAGCGGCCCCTGCTCACCACTGGCGTGCAAACCCACCACCGCCAACCAGGTGGGCAACAACACCAACAAACCAATCAACGCCATCATTACGGATGATGACCAGCGCTGCACCGTACGTGGATAACTCAGCACCCACACCATCGCCACCAACCACCAAAACAGACTCAGTATCGGCAAAGCCAACCAGTCCGTATTGGCATCCTCAAAAAAAGAGTCTCGCTGGAAAAACCAGATACAGGCCAGGCCAAGCGTTACCACCGCAACATAAACAACCCGTAACCAGGTCGCCTTCCATTGCATAAACCTCGTCCATTCCCAGGCACCCTGCACAATAAACAAGGCAAGCACCAGGGCAAGATAAGGTGTCGGCAGGCGTAAAATGCCCCACACGACCAGAGGCACCAGAATTGCGGCTGTGAGCAGGCGCTGTTTCAACATGTTTTTTTCAACATGACGTTGTGCGAGTCTTGTTTTGTTCAACCTGTTGGCCGGTGCGACCAAAACGACGCTGTCGGGTGGCAAACGATACAATGGCATTGTTCAACGCATCAATATTAAAATCCGGCCACAAAATATCGCTGAAATAAAATTCGGTATAAGCCAGCTGCCATAACAGAAAATTGCTGATGCGGCTTTCACCACCGGTACGAATAAACAAATCCGGCTCCGGCAAATCAGCCAGTGACATAGCGTCAGCCATACGCTCTGGCGTAATATCTTCCACGTTTAATTGACCGGCCTGTACCTGGGCTGCAAGGTATTTTGCGGCCTGGGTAATATCCCAGCGCCCCCCATAATTGGCCGCCACGACAACCGTCAACCCGGTATTTTCCTGCGTGAGTGCCTGCGCTTCTGCAACACGTTTTTGTAATGGCTTGCTGAATCCCTCGATATCACCCACCACGCGCAGTCGCACATTATTTTTGTGAAGACGTTTTACCTCCCGTCCCAGCGCTGTCATGAACAACTCCATGAGCAGACCCACTTCCTGTTTTGGACGACGCCAGTTTTCACTGCTAAAGGCAAACAGCGTCAACACCTCAACACCATTTTTGGCACAGCCCTCCACCATACCGCGCACCGCTTCCACACCGGCACGATGCCCCATAATGCGAGGTTGATTACGTTTTTCCGCCCAGCGTCCATTGCCATCCATGATAATGGCGACATGTCGGGGAATATTTTGCTTCCCGGCAGGGAGAACAGAGGGAGGTGTATCAAAGGAGATATCATTTGCCATCACAAAATACCTGCATCATGCATACGCCAGCGGGCGGCAGGCTGTTGGGTGACAAATTGAAGATGGCGTGGCAACACAATGGGCTCACTAATCAAATAAAAATCAATAACAAACTGGCAGGAAAACTACAGTTCCATCAAATCTTTTTCTTTTGCCCCCAGCAACACATCCACTTCGGCAATTCGTTTGTCCGTCAGTTTTTGAATAGCGGCCTCTGCCTGACGCTCCTCGTCTTCGGTGATCTCTTTTTCTTTTAACAGTTCTTTAAAATCACTGTTGGCATCGCGACGAATATTACGAATAGCCACTCTGGCGTGCTCGCCTTCGGCACGCACTACTTTGGTCATATCGCGCCGCCGCTCTTCAGTCAGTGCCGGCAAGGGCACACGAATCACCGTACCTGAAGTGGCCGGATTCAGTCCCAGATCAGAAGTCATAATGGCTTTTTCCACCGCCTGCACCATGTTCTTTTCCCAGGGGGTCACCGTCAACATGCGGGCATCGGCCACACTCACTGTTGCGACCTGGTTCAGCGCCGTTTCCGTACCGTAATAATCGACCGTAACGTGATCCAGCAGGCTGGTATGCGCTCGTCCGGTACGCAACTTTCTCAATGCATTTTTCAGAGCGTCAATGCTCTTTCCCATACGAGTATCTGCATCCTGCTGGATTTCGTCAATCATCTGGTTTCCCGGCCAAGTTGTCGTTCAAATGGTCATTATCGCAATGTCATTAAGTTAAGCCAAACTTCCGGCCTGTTCCAGGTTCGCAAGCTCACCGCCAACCTGCGGTACGCCGTTTTTTGTCAGCTTAATGACATTGGTCACTATCGTATTTTTTACTGCTCAGGAATGGAAATTAAATAACTCATACCATTGGCATCTTTGCTTCAGTCCGTCCTCGCCCGTTCTTCAATCACAAAAACCCGGAATAGAATGACTATTCCTGCACTTTTGTTCAATCAGAACGAATATGAACTAAATCAAAGCGCCACTTATAATAAGTTATTTAATTTCCATTCCTTAACCAACGCGTTTTTTATTTAAGTCCGGTGGGCATAATTATGTTCACCTACTTAACCAACGTACCCTCATTGGAGCCACGCATAATACCCATCAGCGCACCCGGTTTGTTCATGTTAAAAACGCGCACCGGCATAGACTGATCACGACACAGGGCAATCGCTGTGGCATCCATCACTGCCAGTCCCCTGGCCAGTACTTCGTCATAACCCAGCGTGCTGTACAACGTGGCGTCTTTGTCCTTCATGGGATCTGCGGAATACACACCATCCACCCTGGTTGCTTTCAGTACCACATCGGCACCGATTTCAATGCCTCGCAGGCTGGCAGCAGAATCCGTGGTAAAAAACGGACTACCGGTGCCCGCAGCAAAAATCACCACCCGGCCTTTTTCCAGATGTCGTACTGCACGACGCTGGATGTAGGGTTCACACACCGGATCAATGGGCAGTGCCGACATCACCCGCACCTGCATGCCATGCCGTTCCAGCGCATCCTGCATGGACAGTGCGTTGATCACCGTGGCCAACATGCCCATGTAATCACCGGTAGTGCGTTTCATGCCACTGGCAGCGAGGCTCACGCCACGAAAAATATTTCCGCCGCCAATCACCAGTGCCACTTCGATACCTGCGTCCACCAACTCCAGTATCTCAACAGAGGTTCGGTCAATAACGGCGGGATCAATACCAAACTCGGCATCACCCATTAAAGCTTCGCCGCTCAATTTGAGCAAGATGCGTTTGTAAACCGTCGTCGCCGTTTTATCTGTCATTCGCTGATGTGCACCTTTAAATAATGTGTTGCAATAATGTGTTGTCGAGGTTAATTGTTTGTAACAATGCCAAACCCGGCGTTAACCACCCTGAGCCTGAGCCATGACTTCTTCCGCAAAGTTTTCGACTTTCTTTTCGATACCTTCACCCACTTCCAGACGGTCAAAGCCCACCACGGTTGCACCGGCGGCTTTCAACAACTGCTCCACGGTTTGATCCGGGTCTTTCACAAAAGGCTGGCCCGTCAGAGTGATTTCCTTGAGAAATTTTTTGATGCGACCACCCACCATCTTTTCAACAATTTCCGGCGGCTTGCCACTTTCAGCAGCCTGCGCAGAAAAAATGGCTTTTTCTTTTTCAATCAGTTCAGGATCAACATCGGCCTCAGACACGCAGGCAGGATTGCTCGCCGCCACATGCATGGCAATGTCTTTAGCCAGAGCTTCATCGCCGCCCTGCAATTCCACCAACACGCCAATACGACCACCGTGCAAATAACAACCCAGCACGCCATCTGTAGTTTTACACACGAAACGACGCACATTCATGTTTTCACCCACTTTGGCGATCAGGTTTTTGGTTGCATTCGCTATCGTCTCGCCATCGTCCATGTTCAATGCCAGCAGGGCATCGATATCTGCCGGTTTCTGATCCAGAGTCACCTGCGCCACAGCCGCTGAAAAATTCAGGAAATCATCACCTTTGGTGACAAAATCAGTTTCACAATTCACCTCCACCATCGCAGCACTTTTTCCGTCAGCGGTAGCTTTAAACACAATCAAACCTTCCGCCGCAGTACGCCCGGCTTTTTTATCAGCTTTGGCAGCACCACTCTTGCGCATCAGATCAATGGCAGCATCAATATCGCCGCCCACTTCCACCAGTGCCTTTTTACATTCCATCATGCCGGAGCCGGTACGCTCACGCAGTTCTTTTACTAACGCAGCAGTAATTGCCATTGTCGTCGTTCCTCGAATGTCGTTGATTCTGATTGCACATGAAGGCTCGCGCATACGCTATACCATCACGTACCAAAAGCCACCGGCGGGGTACTACCCAACCGGCCGTCTTTACTGTTGTATTTTCCCTGCTGGCTGCTACAAAGAGCAGACAACAGAAAGGGGTTCAGCAGCAGAAATTATTCCGCTGCCGCCGCAGCTTCAGGTGCTGTAACTTCAGGTGCTGCAACTTCAGGCACTACCGCTTCGGGAACAGCGGCTTCAACTTCAGCTGTCACTTCCACAAAACCATCATCGTTCCGGGCCTGCAAAGCTGCTGAACGACTTTCCACGATAGCATCGGCTACACCGCGCACATACAATTGAATGGCGCGCATGGCATCATCGTTACCCGGAATCACGTAATCAACGCCATCCGGATTGGTGTTGGTATCCACAATACCCACTATCGGAATACCCAGCTTGCGCGCTTCGGATACCGCAATTTTTTCATGGCCCACATCAATGATCACCACGGCATCCGGCAAACCGTTCATGTCTTTAATGCCACCCAGACTGCGTTCCAGTTTTTCCTGTTCGCGAGTCAACATCAGCGCTTCTTTTTTACTGAGTTTGGCAAAGCTGCCATCAGCGGCCATGACTTCAAGTTCTTTCAGGCGCTTGATGGAACGTTTTACCGTATTGAAGTTGGTCAGCATGCCGCCCAACCAGCGATGGTTGACATAAGGCATGCCAGCGCGATCGGCATGTTCCTTGACGCTGTCACGAGCAGCACGTTTGGTACCCACAAACAGTACCTTGCCTTTACCGGCAGCCAGCTTGCCCAGAAAATTGCTGGCTTCCCTGAACAGCGGAAGCGTCTTTTCCAGATTAATAATATGAATTTTGTTACGCTCACCGAAGATGTACGGTGCCATTCTGGGATTCCAGAAACGGGTTTGGTGGCCGAAATGAACGCCAGCCTCCAACATTTGACGCATGGTCACTTGAGACATGTGCTACTCCTGATTGTGTGGGTTAAACCTCCACGCATCCCATGTACCAACCCTGGCCGGAAAAAACCCCGGTCCGGGCACCCTGGTACACGTGTCGATACGTGTGCGGATTAGGGGGAAACGGACAGGACAACAAGGCCACTTTTCCGCGATTTCCCCGATGATTGCCTTAACGGCGCGGGCTTTATACCATATGCGGCCTTTTTCAACAATCAGACAGACTGATTTTGGTCATAAAAAGACCTTTATTTTGTATCTGATCCACAGCTGGCATACAGCAGGAAACCATTAACATGGGCATTACCCTGAAGACCCCGGAAGATATCGAAAAAATGCGCATTGCCGGGCAACTGGCGGCAGAACAACTACGCATGATCGCCCCGCACATTCAACCTGGCATCACCACCAATGAACTGAACCGGATTTGTCACGATTACACCATTAACGAACAACAGGCCATCCCTGCCCCGCTCAACTACCATGGCTACCCCAAATCCATCTGCACCTCGGTGAACAACCAGATCTGCCACGGCATCCCCAGCGCCAAAAAACTCAAAAATGGCGACATCATCAATATCGACATCACCGTCATCAAAGACGGCTACCATGGCGACACCAGCAAAATGTTCTTCGTCGGAAAACCTTCCATTCTCGCCGAACGCCTGTGCCGCATCAGCCACGAATGCATGAAACTGGGTGTGGAAATGGTCAAACCCGGTATCCACCTGGGTGATATCGGTCACAACATCCAGAAACACGCCGAAGCCAACCACTTTTCCGTAGTGCGCGAATACTGCGGCCACGGCATTGGCAAAGTCTTCCACGAAGAACCGCAAGTACTACACTACGGCGACGCAGGCACCGGTATTATCCTGGAACCGGGCATGACCTTCACCATCGAACCCATGATCAACGCTGGCAAACGTCATGTGCGACTGATGCCGGATAAATGGACCGTGGTCACCAAAGACCGCAGCCTCTCTGCCCAGTGGGAACACACACTGCTGGTAACGGAAGACGGCTACGAAGTGCTGACCCAATTGCCAGGCGACGAGATTTAATACAGCACAGCCGTTTTGCCAGCAAAATGATCACTGAAAAATATCCGAAACATGCCGATAAGCCAGTGCCCTGTCCCTGTGGTCATTGCTGAATCGACATAAATTCAACCGCTGCAGGATACATTTTGTGCAGGTTGAACGGATGAATTGAGTATCATTTTTCAGCGTGCCGGAATAAAAAACACTGCGCGAAGCGTAATAAAAAAATTATTTTTAACACCTGTCCGACATTGCAAACTAACCCGGAAGCAATATGAATTCAAACAGTAACACCACCTGCACCGATGTCTGCGACTGGCAGGAATTTGACGCCGCCGTGGCACAAACCAGCACACCGCTCAACGTCTTCCGCGCCCAGCTCAAATCCTCCAACGCCGCCCTCCGTGATCGATTTGAAAATGACGTACCGGTACAGGAACTGGTGACGCAACGGGCAGAGCTGGTGGACAAACTGCTGTCGCGCATCTGGCAACAATGCATCGCCAAACCTGAAAACATCGCCCTCATCGCCGTAGGCGGTTACGGTCGCGGCGAACTTCATCCCGCCTCCGATATCGACCTGCTGATTCTCACCACCAGCGACAAAGCCACCCGGCAACACGCGGAAAACATCGAATGTTTTTTATTGTTTTTGTGGGATCTCGGTCTGGAAGTGGGCCACAGTACCCGCACCATACAAGACTGCATCGAGCAAGCCACTGCCGACATCACCGTCGCCACCAACCTTATGGAAGCACGACTGCTGGTCGGGCCGGAGCCCCTGTTCCAGCAAATGAAAAAAACCACCGGCCCTGACAGTATCTGGCCCGGTCTGGAATTCTTTCGTGCCAAACGCGATGAGCAAATCGCCCGCCACCACCGCTTCCACGACACCGCCTACAACCTGGAACCCAACATCAAGGAAAACCCCGGTGGCCTGCGAGACCTGCAAGTTATCGGCTGGGTGGCCAAACGCCACTTCGGTGCAAACACCCTGCACGATCTCGTTGCCCACGGCTTTTTGACCGAAGACGAATTTCACAGCCTCAACAAAGCACAAAATTTTCTCTGGCGTATTCGTTTTGCCCTGCACACACTCACCCGGCGACGCGAAGACCGCCTGCTGTTTGACCACCAGCGCACCCTGGCCACACAATTCGGTTACGAAGACCAGCAAAACCGCCTCGCCGTCGAACAATTTATGAAGGCCTACTACCGCACCGTACTCAAACTCTCCCGGCTCAATGAAATGCTGCTCGACCTGTTTGAGGAAAGCATATTTTTTGAAGGTGAAGATGGAGGCGAAAGTGAAGCCCCCATACGCATCAACGAGCGCTTCCAGTCACGCCACGGCAAACTGGAAGTCACACACAACGCCGTATTCACCCAACAACCTTCCGCACTGCTGGAACTGTTTGTACTCATGGCACGCGACCCCCGGTTACGCGGCGTCAGTGCGGGCACCATCCGCCTGGTACACCAGCACCACCATTTGATTAACGAAGACTTTCGCAACAACCCGGAATGCCATCACCTGTTCATCGAACTGTTCCGTCAGGGCGCTGGCCTCACCCATGAACTGCGCCGCATGAACCGCTACGGCGTACTGGCCGCCTACCTGCCCGTTTACGGCAACATCGTCGGACAAATGCAACACGACCTGTTCCACGTTTACACCGTCGATGAACACACCATGTTTGTGGTGCGCAACCTGCGCCGCCTGACCGTGGCAGAATTTACCGACGAATTTCCGTTAAGCAGCAGTATCATTAAACGCATCGACAAACAGGAAATTCTCACCCTCAGCGCTTTCTTCCACGACATTGGCAAAGGCCGTGGAGGTGACCACTCCAGGTTAGGCGCTATAGACGCCGCCATCTTCTGTCGCAAACACGGTATCAGTGAACACGATACACAAATCATCAAATGGCTGGTGGAAAACCATCTGCTCATGTCTGTCACCGCCCAACGCAAAGACATCAGCGACCCCGATATCATCGCCGAATTTGCACAACACATCGGCAACCAGAAACGCCTCGACCATCTTTACCTGCTCACCGTCGCCGACATTCGTGCCACCAGCCCCAGCCTGTGGAACTCCTGGAAAGATGCCTTACTGGCAGAGCTGTACCACGCCACCTCACGCGCACTTCGACACGGCCTGGACAACCCCGTAGACCATCAGGGACTGGCCACCGACACCCAGACACGGGCACTCGCCCTGCTGGACTCCCTGCCGGAAAAAACCACACTGAACAACACGGCCATCACCCAACAATGGCAACTGCTCGGACAGGACTACTTCCTGCGTCATTCAGCCGATGAAGTCGCCTGGCACACACAGGCCATTATCAAGCATGGCGACGACGACACCCCGCTGATTCTCATTCGCGGCGAAACCCACCGCGGTGGCAGTGCCATTTTTGTGTACGCACGGGACAAAAACTATATCTTTGCCACCATTACCGCCACACTTGAAAGCCTCGGCCTGAACATCATCGACGCGCGCGTCATTACCTCCAACAACGGCTTTACACTGGACACTTTTTTAGTGCTTGACCGCAACGCAAAACAAATTACCGACACCGACCGTCAACATGAAATCTGCACACAACTCAACAACAACCTGCACCACCCCGATGACATAACACAATCCAGCATCGCCCTGACCCGCCAGCAAAAACACTTCCCCATTACCACAAAAATTCACTTTCGTGACGACGAAAAAAACCGTCACACCCAAATGGAAGTCGTCACCAGCGACCGTCCCGGTCTGCTCGCCCGCATCGCCAGTGGCCTGCTGCACTGCAACGTATTACTGCAAAATGCCAAAATTGCTACCTTCGGTGAACGCGCCGAAGATATTTTTTTAATCACCAACACCCAACAAAAAACCCTGCAAGACGACGATAAAAACTGCCTGCGAAAAACCATCAGCAAACTGCTGGATAAATAAAATAACAGTACAATTTTCCACGTGTTTAAAACATAATAAAACCATGAACCTTTATTCCATTATCCTCGCATCCGTCGCCCTTGGCGGCATTGGTATCAGCATTTGGGGCTGGCTGATTCTGCAAAAATCACGCAAAGTCGAACAATGGCCACGCATCACCGGCATCATCGAAACCTCTAACCCCACCTCGGCCGAAAATGACCTGCTGCCGGAAATTGTATTCAGCTACCAACTCGATGGAAAAAAATACCAAAAACAATTTGAATTCCCCGAAGGCACCCACCCTCTGCCGGAATTTGCCAAAGCCTATAACAACAAATATCCCGTCGGCAAAAAAGTAGAAATATTTTATGACCCGGAACAACATGAAACAGCAACCCTTGAGCCCGGCGCGCAAGGTGACTGGATGATACTTGCCATGGGTATTGCGATGCTTATTGGCGGTGTATTGAGTTTGATTCTGGTTTGACATATTTCAGCCCGTCAAAAACCGCACGGAAACAAGAGGACACAATATACCCCCCAGGGCAATCGGGCTTAAATATAGATAATATTGATCGTCTAATGATCAAACACAGACAGAAATATGGTTTTTTGTATTGACTTTATAAA
>JAADIL010000148.1 GCA_013151355.1 Gammaproteobacteria bacterium | reverse complement strand
CGTGTTATTGGTCTTATCAATGAAATGGCAGCAACAGTGCCTTTGCATGCACCTTGGGAAACGGTAAATGTCGACAGACAGTTGGGATGCTCAATATCTGGGTGACTGGTTTGACGCAAGGCGCAAGAGATGAGTTGGAAGTGGGAGTGGCCTCGATATTAGACGCCCCGCCTCTCAGGTATCGTTGTTGTGGTTTTTATTTTACGTTCATTCTGCTGGCAGCTATCAGGTACTACAATCGATTGAAGGGGAAGTACAACAATATCGTTTTGTTGAGGGTGCTCAACAAATCAGTATCCGCATGGCACAGGAGTTGGGAGCGCGACGAATGCTTTTGGGTGAACCGGTGCAGCAGATTACGTCGGATCAGGAGCATGTTTATGTTCAACTCAACTGTGGGATCGTGGAAGCAAAACAGATTATTGTTGCGATGATGCCGGCCGATGCTGACAAGATTACTTTTTCCCCTCCCTTGCCCCAGGCGCGCTCAGGTTTACAGACAAACTGGGCGACCAGCTCCGGGTTTAAAATAAACCTTGTCTTGTCTACCCATCAGCCTTTTGGCGTGCACGTCCCTTAAACGGACAGGCAACCACAGATACCGGTGTTAGCAGTGTCTTTAATAATTCCCCGGCATCCGGAACACCGGGGATATTGCTTGTTTTTGCAGAAGCTGGGCAATTGCCGAATGATAAAGTACAACGAATGCAACGAGTCGTTGGCACACTGATACAACTCTTTGGCAATGAAGCTGCCACCCCTGTTGAATATATCGAAATGGACTGGGCTAAAGAAACGTTCACGGAGGGGTGTGAATCACCGTTTTCGATAAACGTGTTAACCCCGCTATGGACATGCATTGCGTCCGTCTACAGGACGTATTCACTGGGCGGGTACCGAGGCTTCATTGGTCTGGAATGGTTATATGGAAGGTGCGATACGAGTAGGGAAACAAGCTGCGGTTAACGTGATAGCAGAACTGCAATAACAACAGGCACGAAGCTTGCTGTTGAGCTTAATCCAGTGAGGACTAAACAGGGGGGATTACGTGCATATTTCTGATCAGTATTTTATCCACGACAATTGATTATGCGGCATGCGATTATTGTCATCGATTAACATAATTTGATGCGGTGGCGTATCATCCCAGTCCCATAAAACAAGATTTTTAGAATGAGGTGGCGCATTATTGGCGAATGAAGAAACAATAATGCCTGCAACACCTTCATTCAATAATGTGGAGACAATCTCCCAGGTTGTCGGGATACTTCCCGCATCATATTGGCTTTCCCAGGGAGATGCCAAATCCGATAGCGTTATGTGACGTGTATTTTGTTCATCAGAGTCAGTGAGATCGACAATATCGGCGCAATCGACATCATATGCGCAAAGCATTGTTGGCTGGGGGCGGTGGGAAAACCCCTGCTGGTATTCAGCAATGGCACCTGTATCTGAGAGTGATGTATATAAAGCCTCGGTACCAACCGGATTAAACCGTCCTCCGTACTTTGCCGCCCCGGCTCCCGAGACTGGAGAAAAAACCCAGGCAGGATTATGTGCCCGGTAGGTTAAGCCGGTAAAACGCATCAAGCATAACCACCTTCAGCAATGCGAGCGATATATCGCTTGATCGCTTCTGCTTTTCCGTCCTTTACCAAATCTTCAGCGGTCAAATCACCAAAGCCTGGCAGTGGCTCTGAGCGATACCATGCGTAGGCCTGAAATACATTGCCACACCAAGGGGTCACACGATTGATAATTTCAACGGTTTCTCTCAGTCGATTTTGTGAGACTTTTGAGTGAGCACGGGCCTTTTTGCTCAGTATATTGATTGATATACCGGTGAGATGAGACACCCCCCTGATCGTTGTGTGGAACTGGTCTGCAAGGGCTTTTGGGCTCACATAGCCATCCTGGTCAATGACTTGACGGGTAAATTCGCTATTCAGCCTCATCGGTAATTGCCCCTTATATTTGCCCTTTATAGGGTCTAATTATGGGACAATATGTCAAAATTGCAATATTTTAGCGTCACTTATGGCTACATACACTATATGCGTTCTGCATACTGCTTTCCTCTGCCCGGCAGCATTACATTCACTGTCGAGTTAACGGGTTGTACCGGGTTTGTAAAACAACCGGGAGTCTGCCGTGAAGTGAAACGTTCATCCCGCAAGCAAAAACTCCCGCTAACAATCATATTAAAAAGAATGCTGATTGTTAACGGGAAGTGCTGGTCAGGTGTTGCTGTCCCCATCCGCAAACCATTCTGCCAGCGATTCCGCACCACCTACATAGTCACCGTTGATGAACACCTGTGGCACGCTGTCGATACCGGCCACGGCGCGCAGGGTGCGGCTGGTGTAATCACGGTTCAGTACCAGTTCCTCGTAGGCGATGCCGCGTTGTTGCAACAGATCCTTGGCCTGGGCGCAATGTTCGCAACCGGGGCGGGTGAAAATGCTCACATCCAGTGGCCGTTTGGCATCGGGGGCGATGTGGTCGAGCATGGTGTCGGCATCAGAAATACCGTAGGGGTCGCCGGGTACGTTGGGCTCGATGAACTGCTTTTCGATCACGCCATCTTTCACCAGCATGGAATAACGCCAGGAGCGTTTGCCGAAGCCGAGGTCTTCTTTATCCACCAACAGGCCCATGCCATTGGTGAAGTCACCGTTGCCATCAGGCAGGAAGGTGATATTTTCTGCTTTTTGGTCAGCCGCCCACTCGTTCATTACAAAGGCATCGTTGACGGACATGCAAATGATTTCATCTACTCCGTGCTCTTTGAAAACAGGAGCCAGCTGGTTGAAGCGCGGTCATGTGATGACGAGCAGGTGGGTGTGAAAGCCCCCGGTAATGAAAATATGATGACCGTTTTGCCTGTGAAAATATCCTCACTGGTGAGATCTACCCAGTCGTGATCGCGTCGGGTGTGGAGAATGACGTTGGGTACACGTTGGCCTTCTTTGTTGGGGAATGTTTTTTTGCTCATGATGGGTATCCTTGTGTTTGCACTTTACTGTTTGCAAATATGGTTTGGTGGTTAATGTTAAAAAACAGGTTTTGGTAAAACTTGGGGACATTGTAGTGTTGCTCTTTCGATTGGTAAAATAGAATATTTGCATAACTATGATCTAATTTATAGAACGACAAAGCGTGCCGCACAAGGCAGGAAAGGAAAGCGAGGCAGGGGAACTGGCTTTTATCGGGAGCGTCGATAAGGCTTACATTTATTACTGCAAGTGGGTATATTACGCAAAAAATGCACTTCTGCTGAGAGTGGTATGTTCAGAGGTCAAGACGGCTTGTTCAGTGGTGTCTGGCTGAGCCTGATTTGCCGCATTTTTTTAATTTAACAAAAACGATAGACCTGCCTGATTACCCATTCAGTCGGTACCGAAGGCAATATACCCGTAAACCCGATAAATATGCGGCTATGGCCAGGCTTAAGGGTTTCTTCATGGCTGAGTTTCATCTCGTAATCAGGTAGACCTGTTATCACATGACCCTTTTACTGATTGTTCTGA
>JAADIL010000258.1 GCA_013151355.1 Gammaproteobacteria bacterium | reverse complement strand
ACATGCAATATTTCCCTGTCTTTTTTGATCTTCATGGCAAACGCTGTCTGGTGGTGGGAGGTGGCGATGTAGCGGCACGTAAAGTGTCGTTATTGTTTCGTGCCGGTGCCGAGATAAAAGTAGTATCGCCGGAGCTGTGCGAAAGCCTGCAAAACCGTCTGGCCAAAGGTGAAATCAGTCATGAGGCACGAGTCTTCAATGATAAGGATATTCAGGCTTGTGCGTTGATTGTGGCAGGCACTGACGACCAGTCTGTGAATAAACGTGTTTCTGATTTGGCGCACGCCGGTTGCATCCCGGTCAACGTGGTGGATCAGCCTAAACTGAGCAGTTTTATCGTGCCATCGATTATTGATCGCTCACCCGTGCAAGTGGCCGTATCCACCGGTGGCGCTTCACCTGTTTTGGCGCGACTGCTACGTTCGCGTCTGGAAACATTGATTCCTTCTGCTTATGGTCACCTGGCAGCACTGATGAATGAATTCCGTGGCAAGGTGAAAGACAAACTCACCGATGAAAGAAAACGTCGGCATTTTTGGGAAGATGTGGCACAGGGTTCCATTGCCGAACTGGTTTTTGCCGGTAAGGAAGAAGCGGCACGTGAAGCCATGCATACCGCCGTGGATGCTGCCCGGGTTGCAGAAGACCGGGGTGAAGTCTACCTGGTGGGTGCCGGACCGGGCGATCCTGATTTGCTCACTTTTCGTGCGCTGCGTCTGTTGCAGCAGGCCGATGTGATTGTTTACGACCGCCTGGTGTCGGCGGAAATTCTTGATATGGCACGGCGTGATGCTGACCTGGTGTATGTAGGCAAGAAACGTGACAAACATACGCTGCCACAGGAAGACATCAACTTGCTGTTAGCCCGCGTTGCCAAAAGCGGAAAACGTGTGCTGCGCCTGAAGGGCGGGGACCCGTTTATTTTTGGTCGTGGTGGTGAAGAGATCGAAACTCTGATGCAGGAAGGTGTGCGTTTCCAGATTGTGCCGGGTATTACAGCAGCAGCGGGTGCGGCCTCTTATGCTGGTATTCCGTTGACCCATCGTGACTATGCGCAATCCGTGACTTTTGTTACAGGCCATTTGAAAGACGGCAGCATGAATCTCAACTGGTCTGCGTTGGCTCAGCCGCATCAAACCCTGGTGGTGTACATGGGTCTGCTGGGTGTGAAAACGCTGTGTGAAAAACTGATGGAGCACGGTTTGTCAGTGGATACACCCATGGCGCTGGTACAAAAGGCCACCACACGCGAGCAAAAGGTGTTAACGGGTACATTGGGCAGCATGCCCGGGTTGCTTGATAACACCACCATCAAACCGCCGACATTGATTATTGTTGGTGAAGTGGTGACGTTGCATAAAAAACTGACCTGGTTTGGTGGTGCCAGGACTGTCGGCGAATCTTGAAATGTGAATTAAGCGCTAAAAACATTTTTCTTAAAAAACCACTGGATATTTAATGTAAAGAACGCAACGTTTTCTGTTTTTCTTTGCGACCTTTGCGTCCAGGGTTTCCGGTATTACTACAAAATAATCAGTTTCTTCATCTGCAGGGTGGGCAATGCCCACCCTGCAGAATATAGAATTATCCAATTTTGCTGCCATACGCTGAAAACATGGCGATTTAGCGCTTAATCCACATTAAAGCCCCACTTTATCAACAGCTGTTTCCAACGACCGGTTTCAGGTCTGACATTGTCGAAATAATATCAATGAGGGACAGGGTCTGTGGTGGTGTCTTTATTGTTCAGTGCGCGTTTAATGCCGCCGATGACTGAATCCAGCGCCCGGTCGAACAGCGGCACATCATCCACAAAGCTGGCACGACCCGATTCAAATTCCTCGATGAGTTTGCGGTTGGAGAGATCGGCGACTACTTTGTATTTGCGATCTACAAAGGTGTATTCACCAGTGAAGTCACATTTCCAGGCCAGTTTGCCACGGCTGTGGGTTTGTGTTTCGGCATTGATGAACTCTACCCAGGTACCCAGTGCCATATCTTTAATTTCTTCAGCGTACTGACTGCTGGCAAGTTCATCACCCTCCCAGGGCAGAGGCTGGGTAGAGGCGAGGATGATCTCTTCGATAAAGCTGTCGCTGCTATCCTGTTCGGCATTGTTGTCACTGGCTTCGGGCAGGGTGGACATGTCGATCCCAAAATCATCTTCGCTGAGATCATCGTTTTTGAGATTGGCAGGAGCTGGTGTGGTTTGTTTGGTCTCCGGGGCTTGAGTGCTCGACCCGCCACGCAAGCTGGCCAGGTGCAGGGCTTCGAGGCCAGCAAACAATTGTTCGGTAGCTTCGTGGTCAAATTGAATCAGGGTCAGGCCATCGCGCAGGCCATTGAGTACCCGGGGAATGATTTTGATGAGACGCTGGCGTTCACTGACTGCCAGTTTTGGTTGCACACTCCAGATCAGGTCGTCGGCCACCTGCAAAGCAGTATTCCAGCCGGTACCCTCATCACCATCACGTAAATAAAGGTGAGTGAGCACATCTTTCCATGCATCGATCAAAATGATGCTGACCAGTGGCGGCACACGGTTGTCGGTGATACGGCGCTGGATTTCGCTGGCCACCAGGTCTTTGGCATTTTCCAGCATTTCGCCTGCCAGCTTGTTGGACTCACGTTCTTTTTCGATGAAATCCACAAACTCATCATGCAGGGTGGAAAAGATATCAGTGTTTTCTTCGAACTCGGCGAGGATGGAATCGACGACATAACTGACCATCTGGAAAACAGCATCTTCTTCCGGATCCATTTCCTCCAGGCCTCCGCCAGCGTAAGCCAGCTCGTTTAACAGTTGCCGGGCCGGATGGGTCTTTTTGGCAAAAAAGTCTTTGTCGATAATAGCGACCTTGAGCAAGGGAATTTGCAAGCGGGCAATTTGCGCCTTGAGATTATCCGGCAGGCCGGGGTCATCAAGGATGAAATCAAACAACATGCTGACGATGTCGATAGCATCGGTGTCGGCCTGGGCAATTTCTTTACCATCACCTGCCTGGGTAGCGGCAATCGTTTCGATCACTGTGGATTTAATAATGTTGGCGCTGGGTTGCTGTTGTTGCTGTGACTGTTGCAATACGGAATCGCCAGAGGCTTGAATCTGGCTGAGTGCGGTCAGTACTTGTTGGGGGGCATAAGTGACCATATTGCCATTGCTGTTGGTGATCTCATCATCTGCGACCGATGCTGTACCAGTATTGCCCATGACGTTTCCAGCGACTGTTCCCATTGTTACAGGGCCCGTGCCTGGTGCGCCACCGGTAACCGGAGTTACGCGGGTCATGGAAAGGAGTTGCTGCAACGAATTGAACATGCCTTCCGGTTGATTGGGATCGAACATTGGCATGCCCTGGGGTATGCCTGCTTCTGACGATATTTCATCTGTGGCCAGTGTGACGTTTGCAGGGGAGGCAACATGGGGATTGGTATGGTCGTCTTCTGATTTGTGCACGGTGCTCTTGATACGCGGTAATACGCCAGAGGCAATCAGGTCGGCATTGATGTTGTCGTACATTGGCCCTATTTTTTGTGCGACAAATTTGTCGAACAATTTGTAAATCACCAGACGAACCTTGATGTCTGCATCCATGAGTTTCACGGCAGGCGTAAAGGCAGTAAATAAAATTTCCGGACGCAGGGGGTTATTATCTTTGGTGATTTCAATATCTTCAATCAGGAAATTCAAACGTGTGGCAAGACCGAACAAGGCTTCTTTGCATTGACCCTCTGCACTGGTAACCATATTGGTGATGGCCAGCGATTCTTCCAGTTGTTCATCTTCCATGAGCCCGACTTGATCCAGTGAACCAGCTGTTTTTATTTGCGGCGTGGCATGGTGCAGGGAATGTTGGAATGCTTCTGTCAGCGCTTTAAAATAGGTGTCTTGCATGGCGTCTCTTTGCAAGCGCACTTCACGCATGGCATCAAAATACAGGGTTTGCTGCTGGTTGCTTTCAGCTTTGTCGGCCATATCAAACAGGCTGTCGTCTATACGGGAAAAAAAGACAGGTAATAATTGGCGCAATTGATGTTTGATAGTGCGCTGGGCGGAGACCACCAATTGAGGCAGGGTAATACCGGGCTCGACGCTGGTGGCGCGGCGAGTGGGATTGAAATCAATGATGTTGCGTTGCTTGCTCATAATGTTGCCTGATTGGTAGGTTTGATTATCCGCTGCGATGCTATTACTGACAGTCCATATTCTATTGTGGTTATCGGCCGGATGGCGTGATTGTCTGCGCACTGTTGTCGTGACGGGAATCACAAATTCTGTTGTTGAGCAGATGCGGGGAAGATATGCAAGCCGAACAGCACTTTTTTACCCTGGAAATATGACCTGTGTTACACTCCGCCAAAATCAGTTAACGTTGATTACTTTTGCCAAGAGAGCGTAATTGAAGCTCGTAATTGAAGCCAGTCAGGGCCAACTACAAAAAGATTACCAAATTGCTTGCACCCTGTTACTTATGTTCTATTATTCAAAACACGGTGACTGCTGTACCGGTTTTTGTTAACAACGTTACTGCAATAACTGGAGTTTGGGGGGTTGCAAAACGTTGAGTACGAAACAGGAAGAACAGAAGAGCAGCGCCTTACCCAAAGCGTGGATTGTACCGATACGGCTGGGTATCTATTCCGTGTTGGCAGCGTGTTCGGCGTATATTTATTTTAATGTGGGTGACCTGAGTGTCACGCATTATCTGGTGATTATTTCCATTGTGGCAGTAGCCGCGATGGCGTTGTTAGATTGTAAGGTCAGTGATGCGCATTGGAAAAAAGTGGAAAAAGTCGGTGAATCAAGGGATGAAAATAACAAACCTCGATGATACACATAAAACTGCTGGCGAAATCATGACAACGCAAGAGGAATTCTACAGTGGCTATCAAGAAAAACAGTAAGAAGACGGTAAGCAAAAAATCAAAAGGACTGGGTCTGACCTATATAACGCGCATGGACCATGGTAATACTCATGGCTGGTGGGTGCGTGTTTACAAAGATTCAAAGCCGGTTGAGTCAAAGTTGTTTTCTGACGGTGTGTATGGCAGTAAGGCCAGGGCAAAGCTCGAAGCTCAGGCGCATCGTGACAAGGTGGTAAAGAAAAACAAAATTGTTCCGGTACACATGCGTAAAACCCGTGAACATAGTGTGGATTGTCGCAGCACCAGCGGTCTGGTTGGTGTAACGCTTTCCATGGCAGACAAAGCGGGCAGTTTGCGTGTGCACTGGAGTGCACGATTCATGGAAAAAGGAAAACAACGCAATGTCTCTTTTTCGGTGCGCAAATATGGTTATGAGGGAGCCTTCCGAAAAGCCATACGTGTACGTTGTGATGCTATCGGCACCCGTCTTCCTCGCGGAATCAAACCTCCTGTTCCAAATCAGTCGCTGAAAAAATGGATGAAATCTATGGGGGTTTGATCCGGGGGCTTGTTCGAGAATAGAAAACCCGTCCGGCAAACTGCTTTTGCGTCACCGGGGGTGCGTGCTGGTGGTGCTCTGTGGTTGTTGTGCGGAAGAAACCATTTCGGCCCATTTTTTCGATCACTTAATGTTGAATATGAATGACCATTCTCCTTGATTGATCAAAAGAACCGGGCCCGAAACAGCTTTCCCTTGCGATGGCTTCTATTTTCGGACAAGCCCCAGGTTTTTCTTGAGTTTTTGTGCGGAACCGTTAACGTAGACATTTGATGACTTGCGGAAGATTATTATTTATGCGGTATTTGTTACGACGTTATTGTGTCGCCCGGTTTTTACTGGGTTGTGCTTTTGTTATTTTTCCCGTGTTTGCAGTACATGCTGCCACTCCTGTTGATGCCACGAATGATTCCCCGATAGATGCGGGAATTACCGCTGTGGACAATGAAGATTATGCCAAAGCGTTTACGGTGTTTTCGGGTTTGGCAAAAGCCGGGGACGCGGAGGCACAATACAATCTGGCCATGTTGTATCGCGCTGGCAAGGGAGTGGAAAAAGACCTGTCTGCCAGTTTTAAGTGGTTTCAGCAGGCCGCAGAGCAGGGAATATCTGATGCGCAATATTATCTGGCGCACATGTATGACAACGGTGAAACAGTTGAGAAAAATCTGCCAAAAGCTTTCGAGTGGTACCGCAAGGCGGCAGAACAGGGGCAGGGTCTGGCACAAATTAATCTGGGAGTGATTTATGCCGATGGCATCGGTGTTCCGCAGAATATTGAACAGGCCTATTTATGGTTTCATGTGGCAGCGGCACAGGGTTACAGGGCGGCGTTTGAAAATCGTCTGGTGATTGAAACCGCTCTGAAGGAGCAAGGGGAAGAAGGCGTGGCGATGCTTGACTCCCTCAAAAAACAGGCGCGTGGTTATTTTCAGCAATACGTGCAGCCTTTTGCACCAAAATCTGGGCCTTCTCGTGGTCGTAGAGTGCCTTCTCCCGGGCATTAATGTGCCACCAGTTTTATCGATATGGTGGCAAAAGGCGTGACGTGCCCATTTTTATAACGGCACCGGTTTGCTTCGGTAGCAATGAACTGATTAATTTTAACGGTAGTTTCTTTGCAGGGCAGGTTAATGTCGGCGAACGGAAATACACATATCTTTGAAAATATCGATGCACTCTATGCAGCCCTTGAAGAGCAGTGGCAGTTAGTCGCACATGCGGCCATTGCCGATCATGGTGCTTTTCATGTCGCCCTGGCCGGTGGCAGTACTCCCCGAAATTTTTATAAAAAACTGGCGCAGCAGTCAGCTATTGATGAATCATGCTGGCATAAAACACACATATATTTTGGTGATGAGCGTTGTGTGTCACAGGATCACCCGGACAGTAACTATCGCATGGCAAAGGAAACGCTGTTATCCGTAGCGCCACTGTTGCCCGGGCATGTGCATGCCATGTTTTCCGCAGATCTTTCTGTAGAAGAAAACGTGGCGCAATATGACACATTGCTTCACGATACATTGCCTCTGGATGCCAAAGGATGCCCGGTGTTTGACCTTGTGCTGCTGGGTATGGGTGAAGATGGCCACACGGCATCGTTGTTTCCCGAAACAGATATTTTGCATGAGTCAGAAAAACCGGTGGCTGCACAATTTGTGCAGAAATTGAATGCGTGGCGCATGAGCCTCACTTTTCCGGCAATCAATGCAGCCAGTCATGTTGCCGTGTTGGTGGCGGGTGGTGCCAAGGCGAAGGTTTTGGCAGATATTTTTTCCGCAGACAGCAACGCTACAGACAACAATACTGTTGTGCGTTATCCCGTTCAACAGGTTGACCCAACAGGACAACTGGACTGGTATCTGGATACCGCTGCTGCACAGTTGTTAAACGTTCAGGATTAACAATGATAATTTTGGCGGGTGACATCGGTGGCACCAAAACCTGGTTGCAAATCGCCGACTATTCTCCTGCGCCCCTTGCGAAGAACTCATCGGCAAAAGATAACTTTAGCGTTTTATTTGAACGACGTTACGTTAGCGCGGAGTATGCCCACTTTGATGTTTTATTACAGGAATTTTTGCAAACAGCGCAGCAGGAAGGCTTTCCTCCGGTGGAACAAGGTTGCATTGGTGTAGCTGGTCCGGTGGCAAAAAGTTTAACCGGGAATGACATTGCCAATGTCACCAACCTTCCCTGGCAGCTGGACGCGCAACAACTGGCGGCACAGCATCAGTTACACCATCTTTATTTGATCAATGATTTTCAAGCCGTTGCTTTTGGCCTTGAAATGCTTGCTGCTGATGAAACCGTACTGCTTCAGAAAGGTGATGTGCCGACTGGCGGAACGACTGCACCAAAAGTTGTGATTGGTGCAGGTACCGGACTGGGTCAGGCACTGTTGGTATGGCATGGAGAAACGAATGACGGCCACTATGAAGTGATTCCTTCAGAAGGTGGGCATGGTGACTTTGCGCCAGGTAGTGATGAACAGCGGAAATTATTGTCTTTTTTGGTTAAACAGCAAGCGCGTGTGAGCGTAGAGGATGTGCTTTCGGGGCGGGGGCTGGTGAATATTTATCGTTATCTTGCGGATAAATACCCGGCTGATGTCAACGAAACATTAAATGCTGCAATGGCGAATGGCGATGCCGCAGCGGCGGTGGGCGAAGCGGGGTTATCTGCCGCAGACTCACTGGCCAGCCGTGCCCTGGATTTGTTTGTGGCGATTTATGCTACCCAGGCGGGCAACCTTGCACTTACCTGCATGGCAACTGGCGGGGTTTATATCGCAGGTGGAATTGCCGCGAAAATTCAGGATTGTTTTACTCGCGAGACATTTCTTGCCGCCTTTCAGGACAAAGGCCCAATGCAGCCAATGATGAAAACCATACCGGTGAAGCTGGTACTGAATCCGCAAGTGGGATTAAAAGGCGCTGCGCTGGTGGCTGGCCAACGGTAAATTTATGCTGCAAATTGTTGGGCCAGCTGGTCGAGATCTTGTGCGGAGTTGATGATACTTTCCAGTTGTTCTTCGGCTTGTTGTGCGCTGATGCCCAGGCTGGAGAGAATGTCTTCAGGAAGTTCGGCAGATTCTGCATCACCAATACCGTGTCGCTGTAATAAACGATCTGCCAATAGCGAAAGTCTGGAATATGAAGCATGTACACCGTTGTATTGCTCGTTGTGATGTTCAGCAACAGCCACCTGAATTTCTGTTTGTAAATTCCAGCTACGCATCAACCATGCACCAATTTCCATATGATCAGTGCCGAGCACCTGATGTTCGAGTTCGACCACCGGTTTATCCTTGTTGGCGATAATAATTTGTTGCAACATTGAGGCCTCTTTTTTGAAAAGGTGGGCGATCAATAATACGCCAAAGTTATGCAGCAGGCCGCAGAGAAAACCCAGCCCCGGTAAAGGGCGGTGTTGTCTGGGCATAATTTGTATCATGCGCTCAATGAGTGCAGCACTGTAAATGCTGTGTTGCCAAAAGGAATACAAACCCAGTGGGCCATAACTGGAAATAGAGAAAGATTTGCCCAATGACAAACCCAGGGCGATATCGATGGTGAGACCGTACCCCAGCACAGTTGTTACTGCCTGATGTATGGAATTAATTTCGCCACGGAAACCAAAAAAAGCAGATCGCGCGTACCGCAGAACCTGTGCGGCAATACTGGGATCGGCTTCAATGATTTCAACTACATCGTTGATGTTACCATTGGGGTCAGAGTTCAACCGCAGCAGTGCCTGGGCCACCTCCGGCATGGCTGGAAGATCGGTGGTGGATTCAATTTTCTGCCGCAAGTTGGCCAGCAAGATGGGTTTGTCGTGTGGTTTCACAGGTTCTTTCATTACCGTAACGTTCTGTGTTCAGCTATTTGTTGTTTTTGTGACGATCTGTTTTTCGCCCTTTATACTGCCTGAAAACGCAGGCTGTCATGTGCGCTCAATCAATGTTTACACACTCTGGTATGATAGCGTCATTAAAATTGATTCCTTTAAATATTAGAAAAGGGTAATGTGCGCTCTTTTCGGTCAGGATGGTGAACACGTATCAGAATGAAAAAAAACGCGCCAGTTCATACACATAAATACAGGTTTATACTGATCTGCACAGCTTTGCTGATGCTGAGTGCTTGCGAACCGACCACAGCTCCGCAGCCAGCTGTTAACACTGGCGATGGACAGCTAATACCTGCGGGCTCTTTCCTTATGGGTAGCGATAAAGTGGATACCTCCGGCAAGCAGCAGGAATATGGTTTGGTGAAGCCTCTGTTTCTGGATGAGCATCCTGCACACCGGGTCGAGTTACCGGACTATTACATCGACCGTTACGAGATCAGCAATGCACAGTACAAAAAATTTGTACTGGAAACAGGGCGTGCCGAGCCATTTTCCTGGACACAGAATGGTTTTAATCTGCTGGAATCCCGATTACGGGCATCTGACCTGGAAACGCTACGCTGGATCGCCACAGAATATTTCAAGTTTGATATTGATACCCGCTCCGTTACTAAAAAACGGCTGCTGCAACTCATGCAGAAAGACCGGGCAATGAAAAACCGGTTGCCCGTGACCAGCGTTAGTTGGTATGACGCCAATACCTATTGCCAGTGGGCGGGAAAGCGCCTGCCCGGTGAGGCTGAATGGGAAAAAGCTGCACGCGGCGAGGATGGACGTGAATTTCCCTGGGGCAATGAATGGGATACCGGGCTGACCAATGTAGGTGATGATGCCGATTGGGAAGGGGGTATCGCCCCTGTGGGCTCCTATGAAAACAACCAGTCGCCATATGGTGTTTATGATATGGCGGGTAATGTGTGGGAATGGACCGCCGACTGGTATCAGCCCTATGCAAATAACGATTATACCTCCAAAGATTTTGGTGAAACACAAAAAGTGATTCGTGGCGGTGGCGGTGGTGTAGGGCACTACTCATTGTCATTCTTTTTCCGTAGTGCCATGCGAGGAAATGCGGCACCCAATACACAAAGTGGCGATGTGGGGTTTCGTTGTGCATGGGATGCTGTGCAATGACCACTACTGGTCGAAAGTGGGCGAAACAGTTTATGATTGAAGTTGATGGCAGGAAATGTAAAAACTATTGAGTTCAGAAGAGAGTGTTATTACACATGAAAAAATTACCCAACACGAAAAATATGATAGACGAGCACTTTAAAATCAAACGATCCGGCATCAAGGGTGCAGGGAAGGGGCTGTTTGCCAAAAAGGCGATTCGGCCCGGGGATACGATTGGTCACTATACCGGTAAAGTGCTCACAGACAGGCAGACAGAAAGAAAGCCATATTCTGAGTCGGAATATATAATGTGGGTATGTAAAGACCATAACATCCTTGGTGAAGGACCACTCTCAAACCACACCCGATATATTAATCACAAGTCCAGACCAAACGGCCGGATTGTGACTTCAAACCGGTGGAAAACAGCCCGTATTGAAGCAATAAAACATATCAGGGCAGGAGAGGAAGTTTTTATTGACTACGGGCCCGATTATTGGGCGGATCAGGAACCATCCAGCGGATAAACCTGAAAGTACTATGGTGGATTTAATGCAAAAAATTATTGGTACCTTTCATCGACTGGTTGATCTCTATCGCCCATCCACGTTAAAAGAGAATGGATGGGTGTGGGGCGCAGGATTAATGACGGTTACTTATGTTGTTATTGTGTCGGTCCTGGGGTTTCTCTGGAACACCGAACCCGCTCCGTTTGATGTGCGACAGGCCACAGCAGAGATTACTCACAAGTCGAATGATGATTTTGTGGTGGGTTCAGTAACCACCGCGACGATGATCCGCATTGGTGAAACCCTGCTTTACAAGCGCGGTGGTTATTTGTCTAACGATGTGGCACCCCCCGGTTTATTTATGGACAACCAGCCGAATTGGGAATTTGGTGTATTGGTCATGTTACGTGACAGCAGTGGGGCGTTGCGTAATCACTGGTCGCGCTCCCAGTCCCAGTCGCTGGAAGATGAAGATTTGGCTATTGCTGAACCCTTGTTTAATTTTGATAACAGTTCCTGGATATTGCCTTCCACGGAAGGCGAATATAAAGACGCCATTGCAGCGCTTGAACGATATCTTGCGCGATTGTCGGATACCAGTGTACAAAACGCACAATTTTTTGCGCGCGCCGATAATCTCAAGCAGTATCTGGATATCGTTAGTAAACGGTTGGGAAGTCTTTCTCAACGATTGAGTGCGAGTGTCGGGCAAGTGAGGGTGAACACGGATTTGGCAAATGATCCACAGGCCCAACAATCGACACGAACACCAAAAATTGTCATTGTGAAAACACCCTGGCTGGAACTTGATGATGTGTTTTACGAGGCCAGAGGTGCTGCCTGGGCTTTAGTGCATCTTTTGCGAGCGGTGGAAATGGATTTTCAGAGTGTATTGAAGAAAAAAAATGCCGTTATCTCACTGCGACAAATTATCAGGGAACTGGAATCTTCCCAGGAATCAACATTGAGTCCGGTGGTATTAAACGGGTCCGGCTTTGGTCTGCTCAGTAACTATTCGCTGACGATGGCTAACTATATTTCCCGGGCAAACGCTGCGATTATTGATCTCCGCAACTTGCTTGAACAAGGTTAAGGGACGTGTACGTCCCTTAACTGATGTTGCTGATTTCACGAATCAGGTCAGGCATATCCACATTGTCCATGGGATCAGCCTGGTCGATATACAGGTAACGAAACAACTCAAGCATCAATGCCTTTCCTGATTCAGTATGTCGGTCAAGCTCCCAATCAAGTTCGAGCAACAGGCTCAGGTAGCTGTTGAGTATGCACATGTGATCGACCA
This sequence comes from Gammaproteobacteria bacterium, assembly GCA_013151355.1. Classification (GTDB taxonomy): domain Bacteria; phylum Pseudomonadota; class Gammaproteobacteria; order SZUA-152; family SZUA-152; genus SZUA-152. The sequence continues at coordinate 1,485 of JAADIL010000258.1, read as the reverse complement.
CAACACGAATATGCAGACTGGCATAATCAGTATCGCTCGCGAGCAGACGTTCGATGCGCGCTGCCACTTCATCCAGCAAGCGGGCCGCGAGCGAGCGCTGTGCCTTCAGTGACGGATGTGTGCTGGTTGAAAGCGTCTCGCGCATTTCCGCCAGCCAGGGGCGGTGCAGGTTACGGGTGACAAAATCACGCAGCACCTGAGCGCACAGTGTATTGTGTGTACCCTCCCAGCTTTCCAGCACAATAGCATCACGATAAAGACGCGGCAGCACGGAGAATTCTTCAATGGTACCATTGCCGCCCAGCACCTCGATGGCATCACGAATCACCTGCGTGCACTGAATCGAGGTCCAGTATTTATTGATGTTGACGTGGGTTCGCCGGGCATCTTTCGCATCACTGGAAAGTTTTCCGTCAGCAAGCCGGTCTGTTATGGCAAGGATACGAAACGTGGTGGCCACAGCCACGCTGGTAATTACTTTCATGCGTGTGAGAATTTGCGCAACCGTGGCATGTTCGATAATTGGCTTGCCAAAAGCGACGCGGTGCCGGGCGTAACCCTGCGCCTCCAGACAGGCGCGCCGCATCAGGCCACAGGTGGCCACGGCGTTATGTACCCGTGAGGTATCGAGCACGATGCTGATCAGATGTTTGAACCCGGCATCCAGCGAGCCGATGGGTTCAGCCAGTACACCATTAAAATCCACCTCTGCCGAGGCCATGGAGCGTGTACCGAGTTTGTACTTCAGGCGACGAATGCTGAAGTCATTGATCTTGCCGTCCACCATGCGCGGTACGAGAAACAGGCCGAGGCCCTGCGTCCCCTCTAATGCCCCTTCCGGCCGCGCCATCATCACGAACATACCGGCATCGATGACCGAGCAAAACCATTTTTCGCCGCTGATTCGGTACATGCCCTTGTGTTGCTCATCCGGCACGGCAACACAGCTATTGACTCCTACGTCCGAGCCGCCCTGCACCTCCGTGACAAATTGCGCAGCGTGCAGACGTTTTGCATAATCGGTTTCGAACAATTGCGGCAAATACTTTTGTTGTTGCTCAACCGAACCCACTTGTTGCAACAATTTGATCAGCCCCGCCGTGCATGCTACCGGACAGGCATGGCCTGCCTCGCCGTTGTGAGCGACAAAATAGGCCAGGGCACCGCTGAGCACTTCATTGCCCGGCTCTGCCAATACCGCCAGCACACCGGTGCCCCAGACATGGGTGCCGAGCTGGTGATAATCCGGATGAAAAACTACCTCTTCGGTGCGTTCACCGATGCCGTTGAAACGGCTCAGGCGCGGCAGGTTTTCATCACGACTGGAACTGATTGCCAGCTCGTCCATGCTGCTGGCTGACAGGCTTGCAGCTCTGGACAGCAAAGACCGATGATGCTGATAAGCCTCACCCATGTGCATCTGCAAGACACGCTGAATATTGGTATCGGCCTGCAAATAGTTTGCAGGTCTATCTGCTTGCCATG
>JAADIL010000138.1 GCA_013151355.1 Gammaproteobacteria bacterium | reverse complement strand
GGATCGACGAACTGATCGAGACCCTGAGTCTGGCCGACAAGGCCGATGCCAATTTGCACGATCTCTCCGGTGGTATGAAACGTCGTGTGCTTATCGCTCAGGCTCTGGTGCATAAACCGGACGTGGTGGTGCTGGACGAGCCTACCGCCGGGGTGGATGTTGAGCTGCGTCAGGCATTGTGGCAATTTACCCGACGTCTGCACGCCGACGGCCGCACTATCGTGTTAACCACCCACTATCTGGAAGAGGCTGAAGCCTTGTGCGAAGAAATCGCCATTCTGAATCGCGGTCAGGTTGTCGCGCAGGAAAGTAAAACGGCGTTGCTGGCACGCTGCCCCTATCGCACCTTGCGGCTCACTCTGGCACAAAGCGATTACCGTCTGCCCGAATCGTTACAAGCATTAGTAACAGAGACAGAGGACAATCGTTTATCGTTACGTCTGCACAAAACTGATCATCACATAGGTGACGTGCTCAAAGCCCTGCAAACAGCCGGTATCGAAGTGATGGATTTACGCACGGAAGAATCGGGGCTGGAAGAAGTGTTTCTTGATCTCACCGCTGATCTGCCCGCAGAGGCCGCACGCTCATGAACAGCGCCAGCCTGCGCGGCGTTTATACCCTGTTCGCCAAAGAAGTATGGCGTTTCATGAAAGTGTTTGTGCAAACCATACTGACACCAGTGGTCACTGCGCTGCTGTACCTGCTGGTATTTGGTCAGGCGCTGGAAGGTAATGTCGAAGTTTACGAGGGTGTGGCCTATTCAGCCTTTCTGATTCCGGGCCTGATGATGATGTCAATTATCCAGAATGCCTTTGCCAACAGCTCATCGAGCCTGATTCAGTCAAAGATGATGGGCAATCTGGTCTTTGTTTTATTATCGCCTATTAGCAGTTTGGGGTTTTTTATTGCTTTTACTGCCGCTGCTGTGGTGCGTGGAGTGCTGGTAGCACTGGCCGTGTATCTGGTGGCGATCCTGTTTGTTGACCTGCCGCTGGAGGCCGGATGGGCAGTGCTGGTTTTTGCTGTGCTGGGCAGTGCGACGCTGGGGGTGCTGGGGTTGATTGCCGGAGTGTGGGCAGAAAAATTTGACCAGCTGGCCGGGTTTCAGAACTTTTTCATTTTACCTCTGTCATTTTTGAGCGGGGTGTTTTATTCCATACATTCCCTGCCGGGCATATGGCAAACCGTGTCGCAATTTAATCCGTTTTTCTATTTGATTGATGGCTTTCGTTACGGTTTTTTTGGGCAGTCGGATGCTGATCCCATGCTCAGTCTGGGCGTCACTCTGGTGTTTTTACTGGGGCTGAGTGCGGTGGCACTGCTGATGTTGCACAAAGGTTACAAAATTCGCGAATAACGGTATTCTACACAGCTCAAAGTAGTGGGACTGCGATCGCACCCGACTTCATCAACTTAATTAACCGGTTATCAATAATGGAATGCAGTGAAATTCAATCCCTGATCGAGGCCGGTTTACCCGGTGCGAAAGTCACCGTCACTGGTGACGGCAGCCATTTTCAGGCTGTAGTAATTTCTGATGTTTTTGAGGGCAAATCATTAGTGGCCAAACAGAAAATGGTTTATGCCACCGTCAATGAGCATATCACCAGTGGTGAGTTGCATGCCTTTACCATCAAGGCCCATACTCCTGCGGAGTGGGAAAAGGTCAGTAAATTACAGGTGGGCGCTGGTTAACGGGTGATATTAACACAGCAACAATGGCCACCCTGTTGTATTCCGGGTGGCTTTTTCGTTTTGACCAAATAGTAATGCTAACGTTTTACGCAAGCAGCCCTGAACACATAAAATGAGAAACCATGGATAAATTAATCATCACTGGCGGCACCACACTGGATGGCACGATTCGTATCTCCGGGGCCAAGAATGCCGCCCTGCCAATGCTTTGCGCCACGCTTATGGCTGATGGACCGATGACCGTCGGTAACGTGCCGCATCTACAGGACGTGACCACCACCATGGAGCTGTTGGGGGCCATGGGTATTACTCTGGTGATCGACGAAAAGCTGGCAATCGAGACGGACGCATCCACCATCAAACAATTTTCGGCTCCCTACGAGCTGGTGAAAACCATGCGTGCCTCGATTTTGGTGCTGGGCCCCATGTTGGCGCGTTTTGGTCAGGCCGAAGTCTCCCTGCCCGGTGGTTGTGCCATTGGTGCCAGGCCGGTGAATCTGCATATTCAGGGTCTTGAGGCCATGGGTGCAGACATCACCGTGGAAAACGGTTAGGTTACATCAAGGCACGGGCTGATCGCCTTAAAGGCGCGACTATTGTTCTGGATCTGGTGACGGTGACAGGCACCGAAAACCTGATGATGGCGGCTGCGCTGGCGGATGGCACCACACTGCTGGAAAATGCCGCTCGCGAACCCGAAGTGGTGGATCTGGCTAATTGTCTGAACAAAATGGGCGCGAAAATCACTGGTGCAGGCACCTCTACCATCACTATCGAAGGCGTGGAAAAGCTCAATGGTGTGCGTTATGACGTGTTGCCGGATCGTATTGAGACAGGTACCTATCTGGTAGCTGCCGCAATTACTGGCGGGCGCATCATGGTCAAGGACACCCGTCCGGAAATACTGGATGCGGTGCTGGCGAAGTTGCGGGATGCCGGTGCTGACATTGAAACCGGCAAAGACTGGATCAGCCTGGACATGCACGGCAAGCGCCCCAAAGCGGTGGATGTGCATACTGCGCCGTACCCGGCTTTTCCCACGGATATGCAAGCTCAGTTTACGGCACTCAATGCCATTGCCGAAGGCACCAGCACCATTCGCGAGACGGTATTTGAGAACCGGTTTATGCACATGCAGGAGCTGGAGCGCATGGGCGCGAATGTGCGACTGGAAGGCAATACTGCGATCATTACCGGCGGTGAAGGCCTGACCGGCGCACCGGTCATGGCTACCGACCTGCGCGCTTCGGCAAGTCTGGTACTGGCCGGACTGGTGGCAAAGGGGGATACCGAGGTCAATCGCATTTATCACATCGACCGGGGTTATGAGCGTATCGAGGAAAAACTCCAGCAGTTGGGTGCTACCATCCGTCGTGTGCCGAATTAGATACGTAGGGTGGGCACTGCCCACCGTGCGATGGTTTGAAAATAATTCTGGTGGGCAATGCCCACCCTACCTGAAACGTGGCAGATATGAGTAAATCCGACAGCCTGATTATCGCCCTCTCCAAGGGCCGTATTTACAAAGAAACCCTGCCGCTGTTGAAACATGCAGGTATCGAACTGGTGGACGATCCCGATACCAGTCGCAAACTGATCCTCGACACCAACCATGATGACGTGAAAGTGTTAATTCTGCGTGCCACTGATGTACCTACCTATGTGCAATATGGTGCAGCAGATGTAGGCGTGGCGGGTAAGGATGTGCTTATGGAACACGGCGGCGAAGGTTTGTATGAACCGGTGGATCTGAAGATTGCCTGTTGCAAGCTGATGACCGCCGGACGCAAAGGCGAGCAGGACGTGACCCCTGGCCGACGCC
>JAADIL010000216.1 GCA_013151355.1 Gammaproteobacteria bacterium | reverse complement strand
ACCATCGCCATGGTGACGGGTTTGCATGACCCGTTTTTATAATCGCTGATTCGATAGCCTGAAATCTCCGCCTTCACTGCTGCCGCTGTTATTTTGGCATTTTCGCCCACGGGTGTGATCATGCCCATTCTCGCTATGTAAACTTCAGCTGTGTCATTCATGGGGAAAACGGCCCCTTCCCCGGGTATTGAGTATTTGTTCATCGTCATGGTTTTTACTGGCATTTTCAGGATACTGACTGCCCATGGTTATTTTATAAGCATGATTATGCATTCACTATTGAGTGCAGGTAACCCTGCTTTTCAGGGAGCCAACAGGCAAGCAGGGGTGTTTTTATCAAAATTTGTGGGGTCCACACAAACTCCGGTTAAAATATCTGGAGCCGCAGCAATCAGATGGCCATTCACCCCGCATGACCCACCGTGTACTCATAACATCCAGTACAGATGCGCACCCGTCGCTGCCCTGTTAATATGCACCAAAACTCGTCAGGCTACTTGTCAAAAACGAGCGCACTTTAGTTGGTTTTATTTAGCTGAAAAACCCGGGAGACACCATGGAAGAGAATATCCAATCCACCCTGCAAGAAGATCGTCTGTTTGCGCCCTCTGCTGAATTTTCCGGCAAGGCTCGCATCAAAAACCGCGCTGAACTGGATGCCCTGCGCGCCAAAGCCGAGGCCGATCATGAAGGTTTCTGGGCAGAACTGGCTCGCGATGAGCTGGATTGGCAAACACCGTTCACCTCCGTGCTGGACGAAAGTAACGCACCTCATTACCAATGGTTCAACGACGGCAAACTTAATGTGTCGTACAACTGCCTGGATCGTCATCTGGCCGAACGTGGCGATAAAACCGCCATCGTATTTGAGGGCGAAAAAGGTGACACGCGCCATATCAGCTATTCTGAGTTACACCGTGATGTCTGCCAGTTCGCCAATGGCCTGAAGTCACTGGGCGTTGGTCCCGGTGACCGGGTAATTCTGTACATGCCCATGACACCTGAAGCCGTAGTGGCCATGCAGGCTTGTGCCCGTATCGGGGCTACACATTCCGTGGTGTTCGGCGGTTTTTCTGCGGAATCCCTGAAAGACCGTATCGAAAATGCTGGCGCAAAAATCGTCATCACCGCCGATGGTGCGCACCGGGGCGGCAAAATCGTCGAGCTGAAAGCCGCCGCCGATGAAGCCGTCAACAACGGTTGTGCCAGCATTGAAAAGGTTATCGTGCTCAAACGCACCGGTCACGATGTCAATTTCACCGACTCGCATGATATCTGGTGGCACGAGCTTGTCGAAGGTCAGGCTCACACCTGTGAACCGGAGTGGGTAGGCAGCGAGCACCCCCTGTTTCTGCTTTACACTTCCGGTTCCACCGGCAAACCCAAAGGCGTCCAGCATTCCTCCGGCGGTTACCTGTTGAACGCCATCACCAGCATGAAGTGGGTGTTTGACATCAATGATACCGACATCTTCTGGTGTACCGCCGACGTAGGCTGGATCACCGGTCATACTTATGTAGCCTTCGGGCCGCTGGCCGTGGGTGCCACCATGCTGATGTATGAAGGCGCTCCTACAGTACCGGATGCCGGACGTTTCTGGAAAATTTGTGAAGATCACAAAGTGACGATTTTTTACACGGCACCGACAGCCATCCGCGCCCTGATGAAGGCCGGTGATGATTTTCCGAATCAATATGATCTGAGCAGTATCCGTTTGCTCGGTACCGTGGGTGAGCCCATCAACCCCGAAGCCTGGATGTGGTACCACAAGATTATCGGTGATGAACGTTGCCCCATTGTTGACACCTGGTGGCAAACCGAAACCGGTTCACACATGCTCGCCCCCGTGCCCGGTGCCGTCGCCACGAAACCTGGCTCCTGCACCCTGCCCCTGCCCGGCATCGCTGCGGACATCGTTGACTCCGAAGGCAATTCCATCACTGAACCCAATCAGGGCGGTGTGCTGGTGATCCGCAAACCCTGGCCATCAATGATTCGCACCGTGTGGGGCGATGACCAACGCTATTACGACACCTACTGGGAAATGTTCGACGGTAAACTCTACGTCGCCGGTGACAATGCCCGCCGTGATGAAGACGGCTATTTCTGGATTATGGGCCGCATTGATGATGTGCTTAACGTTTCCGGTCACCGTCTCGGTACCATGGAAGTCGAGTCTGCGCTGGTGGCACATCCCAAGGTCGCCGAGGCCGCCGTGGTCGGTCGCCCCCATGACGTGAAAGGTGAAAGTATTTTCGCCTTTGTGGTGCTACGTGGTGAACGCCCGGAAGACGGTATCGATGAAGCACTGACCGCCGAGCTGCGCGACTGGGTTGCCAAACAGATCGGCCCCATTGCCAAACCGGATGACATGCGTTTTTCCGACAACCTGCCCAAAACCCGCTCTGGCAAGATCATGCGCCGCCTGCTGCGCACCATCGCCGCCGGTGAGGAGATTACCCAGGATACCTCCACCCTGGAAAATGAAGCCATCGTTCTTCAGCTACAAGGCAAGGCCTGACAACACACTGGCTGGGCGTACCTGCGTATGCAGCAGAGTTTGGGTAATGAAAACCCGACGCAAAGAATTAGAGGATAAGGGCAAAGAAATCTCTTTACGTTCTCTGCGTCTCCGCGCCTTTGCGTTAGATTTTATGACTCTGTAATTTGTGGCCGGGGAACGGTCCGTCCCGCTGAATGTTAACCAATGATTTTATTCGTTTGGATATTTTCAGGAATGGGCACGTAATAACGGTTTAGCGCTCAGATTTAATCTCTATGGGTTCAATTCCCCGCAGCTTGCTGCGGGGTCGTTTATTGTAAAGAGCGTAACGTTTTCTGTTTTTCTTTGCGATCCTTGCAAGTTTCCTCATCGACAGGGTGAGCATCGCCCACCATCATGGGTTAAACAGGGCACGATTGGTGGGCGATGCCCACCCTGCAAGTAAAATTACCCTAATTTTGCTGCCATACGCTGAAAACAGGGCGATTTAGCGTTTAATTCACATTTAAAATCAATCAAACGACATTAGTGATTCCAGCAAATCACCAACTCGCTGCATACCACTCTTCAGGTTTTTATCAATGTCTGCCATGGTGATGATGTCACCACTTTTTCCCGCCGCCCGGTTGGCCACCACGGCACAACAGGCGTAACACAGCTCCAGTTCACGGGCCAATGCCGCTTCCGGCATTCCGGTCATACCTACCAGGTGACAGCCGTCACGTTCCAGACGTTCAATTTCTGCGGCAGTTTCCAGCCGGGGGCCTTGTGTAGCCGCATAGGTGCCACCATCCACTACGGCGATATTGCCTGCAAAAGCCGCTTTGAGCAGGCGTTGACGCAGTTCATCACAATAGGGTTCAGTAAAGTCGATGTGTGTCACCGGTTCACTTTTACCACCAGGACTATTTTCAAAAAAGGTAGAGGAGCGCCCCCAGGTGTAATCAATTATCTGATCGGGAATCACCAGCCGACCCGGCCCCATGTCTGTGCGAATACCCCCTACTGCCGCGACAGCCAGCACGCTGTCGGCACCGGCCGCACGCAGTGCCCAAAGGTTGGCGCGATAATTCACCTGGTGAGGTGGCACGTTATGGTTATATCCGTGGCGTGGTAAAAACAACACTTCCTGCCCGAACAAACTGCCTCGGGTAACCGGCCCGGAAGGTTCACCAAACGGTGTATTGACAAGTTCGCGTTTATCGACATGCAGGATGCCAAGTGTATCGAGTCCGGTACCACCAATAATGGCTAATGTGTTCATTGTTTTATCACATTCCTTTTACGGCAAAAATCCCCGCTGCATTCCGCAGGTAACCTTTATAATCCATACCATAACCAAACAGATACCGGTCTTCCACTTCTAACCCTGTATAGTCAGCTTTAATGCCGTGCTTGCGATTGTGGCACTTTTCCACCAGTACTACCGTTTCCACACTACGTGCCCCGGCCTGCCGACAATACGCGACAATGGCTGCCAGTGTGTAGCCTTCATCCAGGATGTCGTCAACCACCAATACATGCCGGTCTTTGAGTGAGCTTCCGGGTTTGGCCAGCCACTTCAGTTCACCGCCCTGTGTTTTGCCCCGATAACGGGTGGCATGTAAATAATCCTGTTCTAACGGGAAGTCGAGCCTCAATAACAGTTCGCTGGTGACAATCAGGCCACCGTTCATCACGCACAGTACCAATGGGTTATTGTTACGATGTTTGGCAGAAATTTTTTCTGCCATGTTATTTAGCACGGTTGCAACCTGCTCTGCGGTAAACAGGCAATCGGCTTCAGCACGTATTTGCTGGATGTGTTTTTGTGAAACAGTCATGGCATTTACTTTTATGTATTCAGAAACCCTTTTTCAGGATATTTCTGATTCTGGATTTAACCGACGGGGCTTCGTCCCGCATAGCCATTTCAAAAAACTGGCAGGCTTCTTTTTTGTACTCCGGATATTGTACAGCCAGTTCATAAAACCCGTTATATGCCCAGGCTCTTACAAATTTATTATTGTCCAGCAAGCAATCCCTTAAAAAGGATTCCACTTTCTTTTTTCTGGATTTCAGAATCGGCATAAACGGAAAACATTGCAGTATATGCAATCTGGACTCCCACTGCGTCAATATTGACAGATGGTCATAAATCTTCGCAATTTCAGTGTCCATCAGCCTGTTTTCATTTTCGAGGTATCGCTTTAACAGCCAGGTCGCTCCTTTTTGTAATGCTTCATCAGCAACGAGAGTAATTATCACTGTTGTCAATGATGAGTCATGGCAGTGACGATGATAAATCTCGCCAATATCATTTGTCGATTTTCCATCCCATTGCGCTATTTCCAGCTTGATACTCATTATTTTTCAGGTTTCTGGTACTCTCCGGGCTAATCCCGGGTTAGTCAATACTGGCACGAAACTGAACTATCCGATAAGTTTCCTGAAAACCCGTTGCCTTGAAGAATTTTTGTGCTTTAACGTTGGTGAGTTCGGTGTCCATGCCTAACTCTGTGAAGCCTTTATTTTTGCACCAGCTTTTGATGGTTTTAATTGTTTCTCTTCCCAGGCCTCTGCCACGGTACTCTTTTTTCAGGTACAAGCCTTCAAGGTATGCCACAGGGCTGCTGAGACACCCATCCACAATATTTCTTGACGACAATTCCACAAAACCTGTTATTTGATCATTTTCATTTTCCAGGAAGTAACAAAACCAGTCATCACTGACATATATTTGCTGCATTTCCTTTTCGTGAAATTCATCTTCGAGAGTGCTGTACACGTCTTCGCGCATTTCTTTCCACTGTGCAAATTGATTTTTTTCTATTGGCCGCAGTTTCATTGGTTTACAGACTGACCCGGGTATGATATTTCCAGCACTACACACCCAATATCTGTTTTGAAGGGGCCGTGCAATTCTCCGGGTGGGCGGCTCGCATAATCACCCACCTCTAACCACCGATCAAACGCTTCATCATAAAGTCTGCCTTTTATGATCATAATTTCTTCGGGATATATGTGGCTTTTCGCGCCAAACGATGTTGTATCAGCGCCCGGTTTGAAACGGGTTAAACGTGTGTAATCACCTGTGTTTTTATCAATCGCCAATGTGAGCTGTTCCAAAAGACCGCTACTGCCTTCGATAGCTTCCCATTGATCGGCATTGCCTTGATCCAGGGTATTCCAGTATGGCGTTGTGCTTTTGGTCATTTGTTACCGTATCCGGTGATGTCATATTTTTCGATGGTTTAACTGCCACCTATAAGCAACGAGCCAGGGTGACAATTTGAATAGCACAATTCAAACACTGTGCAAGCATAGAAAAACCAGGGGGCACCTAATAAGTAAATGTAACTGTATCATCATCCATGGCTTCGCTGATGATGTACGCTGCGCCCACGGTTTCATCAATTTCCGGGATCAGGTTTTCACCCCACAGTTCCAGGGTGGAAGCACATATTTTCAGTTTCGCTCCAGCTTCCACCGCATCACGCATCAGGTCATAAACCGTTTTTTTATTACCTGCGGGAAAATGCAGATTTTCGGCAACTCCTGTATTGGCCAGTTCTCCAGCGCGCCCTGTAAGCAAAACTTCTACGTCGTATTCCATGGCAGCTGCTACGCTGGCTTGCATAAAGGGGGTGCCCAGCTCTGATGGATTGTCGGGGTCAGTGTTCATTAATATGATTAACAGTTTGTCTGCCATGATTGCCTCATTCTCGATTCAAGTGTTATCTGAGTCCTGCAAGTGATCGTGCTTGTGCTGAGTGAGTGCGAGCACTTGCAGGATTCAGGTGTTAACCGGGTTCAATATTCATTGTCGGTGCATTGGCCAATACGACACCATCCGGCACATGCACCGTGGAAGTGGGGAAAGCCATTTCTGCACCATGCTGTTCGACAATATTGACGATTTTCAACAGCACGTCCTGTTTAATGACATGAAACTCGGTCCACACTGTAGTTGTAGTAAAAGTGTACACAAAAAAGTCCACCGACGATGGCGCACAGGAAACAAAATTCACCATCAGGGTTTGTGTTTTGTCTATAGCTGGATGGTTTTTCAGCATGGTCTCCACATCGGCAGTGATAGCGGACATTTTACCGATATCTTCATAACGAATGCCAAAGGTTTCGTAAATGCGCCGGTTGGTCATGCGTGAGGGATTCTCCACAGCGATGTTGGCAAATACGGAATTGGGCACATACAAAGGACGTTTGTCGAAGGTGCGAATCAGCGTCAGCCGCCAGCCGATATGTTCTACAGTGCCTTCAATTTCGCGGTCTGGTGAGCGCACCCAGTCACCCACGGAAAAGGGCCGATCGAGATACAGCATCAGCCCGCCAAAGAAATTGGCAAGCAGGTCGCGGGCAGCAAAACCTACGGCGATTCCTCCCACGCCACCAAAGGCCAGCACCCCGGAGATACTGAAACCAAGGGTCTGCAACATCACCAGTCCGGCAGTGATAATCACGGAGAGACGCAACAGTTTGGTAATGGCATCCAGCGTGGTGACATCCACCGGCTCGCCTTTGGTTTCGCGGGCAGCAATAATATTGCCTTCAGCCTGGCGGATAAAACGCACCAGAAACCAGGTAAGTGCGACAATCACCAGTACATCCCGTACCGGTTCAACGATGACAAAAATTTCTGCTTCCGTCTGCGCCGCCGCGATTTGTGCGGCAAAACTACCACCCAACACCCAGATCAGCAGGCTCAATGGTTGGCGTATCGCTTCCAGCAGCGCATCGTCCCAAAGATTCCGGGTCCTTTCAAAACGCTTCGCCAGACTACGCAGAATACGGCGTTGAACAAAATCCGCCAGCAGAGCAACAAATACCATGGAAAATATCTGTATGATCCACACGCTATCGCTCTGCCAAAAGTCGCTTTGCAAAAAATCAATGTTCATTCACACTACCCTTTCATTCACACCCGGATGCTGGTTTCAGCATCAAATAAAACCAGGGGCTTTGCCAGATGTTTTGACGGTCTTGTCGATGCTCGCTTTTTATCCAGCGAGGCAGAGCAAGAATGGCCTGGTCCTGTCCTTTTTCAGGCACAACAGGGTTGTCAAAACAATTGAGAGCCTCCTCTGGTACATCATAACGAAAAAAGAGTGGGGGTGCGCCACGGACAAGAGCAGATAACCTCTCAACCGCCCGGTAAAATGATGCATAAAGGGGTTTTTCAAAAATTGTTTTTCGTAATGACGAATAAAATCAGAGTCATCCGGTAATATTGCATTTTTTGGAAAAGTAACGGCTTGCATTACCACCTCACTGCCTGCCAAACGTTTTTTCAAGGTGCAGTTCTGACTTCGACTATAAACAAATAAGGCGAACCCCGAATGTGGTTCGCCTTACGGTTTCAACGACAGGATAGCAGCAAATCTGCTCTCCTTTCTAAAAAATATAACCCATAGCGCCGCTTCTACTTGTCCACAGCGCGAGGCAGGATATTATCACCCTTGCCTGCCTGGGGGTCAGCATCAGGACTGTTGATCAGCACGGTAATTGCGCCAGTCAATGCCGCACTCATGGTGTGGTCCACAATCGCATTTGCCGTTGTTCTACCTTTCGGTGATACGATATCAACACTCACCGCTTCAGAAACGGCGACGCCGTAGGTGGCCATGTCGTAGAGTATATTTTTGGGGCTGCCGTTAAGAAAAACGCGATCCCAGATACCGGCAATCGGATGCAGAGCCACCGGATTGTTGATATTGGCGTTAACAAAATGGAAACGCACACGTTCGCCGGGTTTGGCGGCCAGCGTCAGAGAAGCATCCGGATCATGCACAGGATCGTAATGGAACATACGGCCGTTGATCAACGAACCTGTAGAACCTTCGTTTTTCAGCATCGCTTTGTAGTTGTCGGCATCAGGGAAGTATTGTCCCTGAATCAGCACGTATTCACGATCAGGTTTTGGGAAGTCTTTGGTGTAACCCTCTTTAGGATCAACAATAATCACACCATACATGCCGCGAGCAATATGCTGCGCCATAACACTGGCACCACAATGGTACATCCAGACCCCTGGGCGCCTGGCTTCAAACTTGAAGTGTTTGGTTTCACCGGGTTTGACCGGTGCAAACTCTTCCAGCACATGAACTTCTGCTGCATGGAAATCCATAGAGTGGGATTCTTTATTGGTTTTGGGGTTGATGAGTTTGAAGTCAATAATATCACCTTCGGTCACACGCACGACTTTGCCGGGAATCGCGCCATCGAAAGTCCACGCCTTGTACATAGTGCCTTTGTTATCGATTTGCACCGTGGTTTCTTTCGCGGTCATGGTGACATGTACCGTTTTGGCTTGCACGACTTGCGCGCCTGCCAGACCAATGGTCAATGCCATGGCACTCACGGATAGTTTGTTAAACATGGTTACTCTCCCTTTTATTCAGTTAGAAGCATGGTTGAAACTAAAACCACTTTTTAAAAAAAACAGCATCCCGGCCAAAACACTCAATCCTCCATTAATCATTTCACCCACCAGTGCTAACCGCATTGGCAGAGTTTTCTCAGGTACTTGACCAGATCATGAATCTCATCATCACTCAGGCTGCCACGCCAGGGTGGCATCAGCACAGATTTATCAATTGCCAGCCCGCCTTCTTTGATAACTTTAAAAAGATCAGCGTCGCTACGCCCTCCCATCGCCTTGGCACTGGTATGGTCACGCGGTTGTACGGACATATCCTGCACATTGAGTCCCATGCCATCACCTGTCATACCGTGGCATTGCCAGCAATAATTTTTGTAATTATCTTCGGCGGCGTCCGACCATGTTGCCGAAGAAAACATCAGCAGTGCGGCAAACAAGAGCAGGCATAAATTATTTTTTCTCATCCCGATTCTCCTTTGCCAGTGCTTGCAGATACTGCACAATTTTCTGAATATTTGGTGCCGCAACATGTTTGTTGGGCATGGGTGTTTTGGGATTCCATGCCTGCGGATCAGTAATAAAGCTGACCAGATAATCCGCCTGATAACGTTTGGCTGCGGTGTAAACTTCCGGCCCGGAAAGACCACCGTAACCCGGCTCAATTTCATGGCAGGCCATGCAGCCGTTAAATTTGTCAAACACCATTTCACCAAAGCTGGCAGAAATACTGCCACCCTTAAAAACAGCCGTACCCATCATTTCTACTGATGCTTTGAGTTTCATCAAAGCCTCAGTGACTTCTTCGGCATTATTGGGTAACAAAGCCGGATGCGGCGTCAACGTTGTCGTATCAATTATGTCGCGCTTTTTTCCCGGCTGAATGTGCTGGACGGGATGATGTCCAGCAGGCCGAATGCGACGTGGTTTAACCAGCCATTTCTCCAACCACTCAGCATTGTATTTGGAACCGGCATAAAACAAATCCGGCCCCTTGCGCTGCCATAATTCCTGCACGCTTTGCGCAGCAGGACCGCTGAGTTCATGACAACTCGCACAGCGTTTCTGCAGTATGACCATGCCATCATCGGCCAAAGCTGCATTAGCAACAGTGAGCACAACAAATAAAAAAAGATATTTCATGTTATGCCTCTAATCCCTGTGCCGACGCCGTTCACGGCTCAGAGGTGTACCTTTGAAACGCGGGTTTTCAAACAGACCGTAGCCTTTTTTCATGGCTTCGCTGAAGAAAAAGTCCGGGTCATAATCAATATCTTTCCACACATACCAGTCGTCCATGGGTGTGCCCGCATATTCCATAACAGTAATGGGACCGCCGGGGAATTTTCCTCGCGCAGTAACATGTTTATCGACATGATCATGGAAGATAAAACGACCTTCATCCTGATTGGCTTCGATGATGACGTCATAACGTTCACCAGGACCGATAAGTACGGTGTCAACGTGATAAGGGTTGGGTATCGGCAAACCATCTTTGTGAGTGATAAGCATGTCGTGGCCATGCGAATGCAAGGTGTGTATCGCACCACCAGCACCATAAAAACGCACTCGTACAACATCACCGGTTTCAAAACGTATTGGTTGGGTTAACGGGAAGGATTTGGCATTGACCGAAAAATAATCCTCAATATCATAAGGCGTGGCACCCTGGCCGAATTTGTCTGCATTTTCACTCTCCCAGGTGGAAAGCATCATGATCACTTCTTTGGTGACCCGTTTTTCAATGGGCAACGGGTCCTTGGGGGCAACAATCAACGGACCCCACATCCCCCGGATACCCACATGTTCGTTAACATTGACATGGCAGTGATACCAAAGACTGCCTATGCGGTCAGCCTTGAATTTATAGGTGTAGGTATCGCCGGGTTTGATCGGTTGCTGAGTAACACCCGGTACACCGTCACTACGCCAGCTGCCGGTTTGCAACACACCATGCCAATGCACCGTATGTGTCAGGGTAGTGTTATTGGTAACGTGGATGACCACATCATCGCCTTCCTGAACGTGAATCAGCGGGCCGGGTACCTGACCGTTAAAAGCAAAGACCTTGTATTTCAGATCGGGGGCTACATCGATCACCATTTCATCAATGGTCATGGACATTTCGCGTTTGGCCGCCAGGGCAAAGCTGCCAAACCCCAGCGCAAAACTCACCAAAAGCAGACAAATTGTCTGTCGAATTTTGTGCAGGTTGTTGAATTGCGGATCGCTCATGGGTACTCCCTCCAAAATCAAATACTGTGTATTTCAGTCGACATTTTTCATAAACATGTAGATTGAATATATTTTTAGACAGATCACAACCATTTGTCAAGCATGGTATTTACAGGTTTTTTCAGGTGGAAGTAAGTTATTAATATAAATAAAAAACATCTTATGATTGTTGTCGTGCTGACGAGCACATAACGAATACCCATAATTGCAAAGAGGTTTTTATGCTGCCCTGCTCTCTCCACATACAGATTCCCCGGCTGCGGGCACAGCCGGTATAATCCTTCTGCACGCCACACCTTTGGCGAACAACCCACTACCGAATGAGTAAAAACCAATGGCCTCTTCTGAAAAACAACGCGAATTTATCCCTCTCAATATTGCCGTTCTCACCGTGTCTGACACCCGCACCGAAGCCGAAGACATCTCAGGAAAAGTACTGGTCAACCGACTGGAAGACGCGGGTCACCAACTGGCCGAAAAAGCCATTGCCCCTGACGATATTTATCAAATTCGTGCTGTGGTCTCGCGCTGGATCGCCGACCCCGAAATACACACAGTGATCAGCACCGGCGGTACCGGTGTTACCGGCCGTGACGGTACCCCGGAAGCATTCCAGCCCTTGCTGGATAAAGAAATTGAAGGTTTTGGTGAAATGTTTCGGATGATTTCTTTTGACGAAATTAAAACCTCGGCGCTGCAATCCCGCGCCCTCGCCGGCGTCAGCAATGGTACGTATTTATTCTGCCTGCCCGGCTCTTCCGGTGCCTGTAAAACCGGCTGGGACAACATCATCAAAGATCAGCTGGACCACCGTACCGCACCCTGCAATCTGGCCATGCTGATTCCACGGCTGAAAGAACGCTAGGCAGAATTATTCATGGAATTCGTTTCAATCGAAGTGGTTTTTTATGTTCTGGAAGCCATCACTGCGCTGGGCCTTATTGCCGTTATTTTCTTTTTCTGGAAGCAATCACGCAAAAATAAACATCAACGCCACACTCGCAAAGTGGTGGAATCCCTGGGGGTAAAATATTTACACAATATGGTTTTACCGGACGGTATCGACGGACTGGTATTCATTGACTATTTATTGTTAGTCCCCGACGGCTTTGTGGTGCTGGATATACAGCACAGCGAAGGGCATTTATTTGGTGGTGAAACCATTGACCAGTGGTCACAAGTCATCAACAACAAAACCTGGAAATTCGACAACCCGCTGTATGTCAATCAAAGTGCCTGTCAGGCAGTGTTGTGGAATTTACAACACACGATTAAAGCAGGTGATTCATCGGCCAATACACACTGGCAGGTACAAGGTTGGGTGACATTTTCCAACGCAGGAAATTTTCCCAAAGGTATTCCGGCACAGGTCAGCATGATTGATGAACTGAAAAATAATCTTGCGCCATTGATCAATAACAACAGCATCGATGAAAATTTACAAAAAGCCCGGGATGCCTTGCATAACCTTTCCATCACTACCCGGGCAGAGAATAAACACTGATTTTTATGTGTGTGCGGCAATAACCGCCAATGGTTTTTTTCGACGCCACCAACGCCTTGATCCGGCACGCGACAAGGTAAATTTGCTGCCATTGCAGGCATAAAGATCAAGCTCGTCAATTTCTTTTCGGCGCAAGGCGTTCAACAGAGGCATCACCCACTCATGATTTAACATCTGCACCTGTTGCACCCAGGCCGCCATTTCTCCATCTTGCCAACAGCGTGATAAATCATCCAGTACCATCAGATGCTCACCGGGTGAAATGGCCGTGTTTAACCACGTTGTCGCATTCTCCGGCAAATCCTTGCGTGGTGTGCCTGAAAGTACAGCCAGCCCCAGGCTTACCGATTCGTTACTCCATACCTGGCGCCACCGGTTGCTTTTATTGGCTGGCGGTATCGCTGGCATTTCACCTCCACCCCAAAACCACAGGCTGCTCACTGGCGGTTGTCCAACGGCTTGTCTTTCCTGATTCACCGCGCTGATGTGTAACACCATTTGCACTTCATTCATCAAACGCTGCCACTGTTTGCCATCCATTCCACCCGGCAAATATTCACCAATCGCCCGACCACGCACTTGTGCCAAACTGTAAGTACGCAACTTCGGTGCATCAGGCTGATGCAAATACCAGCGCGTAGGAGTAGCGGCTTCTATACGCCAGCCATCTTGTGCAAATTGCGTATTCAAATCCAACACCAACAGATCAGCCTCGGTTTGAGACAAGGATAAACTTTCCGGCCCCATCAGTACCAACTGGTCACGATCAGGAATCAACTGCACCGGATCAGCCCTCAGGCACCAACCCGTTGCTGACTGACCGGTGTCACCCACATAACCTGCTGCTGCTACCGGCAAATCGGTATCCGTTGACACAGCCACGTTAAAGAGTGCAAACAGCACTGCTTCAATACCGGCACCGGAAAAAGCCTGCATTTGCGCGCGAGAAAAAAACCATTCCAGTTCAGGCAATCGGCCTGCTTGTGCAAACACCGACTCACGCTCAATGGATGGTAAATCCAGCAAGCCCGGCAACACCAGCGTGCAACGACGACCCGATATATTTTGATCATTAGCCATGGGTTCAGGTGTTTTGCCGATGAAGAAACATCGCATCACCGTAACTGAAAAAACGGTAGCGCTGCTCAATAGCATGCGCGTAGGCCGCCTTCACTTCATCAAAACCGGCAAAGGCACTCACCAACATTAACAATGTGGATTCCGGCAAATGAAAATTGGTGATCAGCGTATCCACCACACGAAATGCGTAACCGGGGGTGATAAAAATATCCGTATCACCCTGAAAAGGTGCCAGTTCCCCTCCACGGGCCGCGCTTTCCAGTGCACGTACACTGGTTGTCCCTACAGCCACCACACGACCACCACGGGCCTGCGTTTGTTGCACCGCCGCTACCGTGTCCGCCGACACCTCGATGCTTTCCTTGTGCATGTGATGGTCGGTAATGTTGTCTACGCGTACCGGCTGAAACGTACCGGCCCCCACATGCAAAGTGACAAAAGTTGATTCAACGCCCTTCTTTGCCAGATCATCCAGCAAATTCCGGTCGAAATGCAGACCCGCCGTCGGAGCGGCAACCGCCCCCTGCCGTTCAGCAAAGACCGTTTGATAACGCTCGCGGTCCTCCGGCTCATCGGCACGCCCGATGTAAGACGGCAATGGCATGTGACCGTGACGCTCCAACAGCGTCACCACTGGCTCCATCCCCTCAAAATCCAGA
>JAADIL010000090.1 GCA_013151355.1 Gammaproteobacteria bacterium | reverse complement strand
CGTAGATACATAGGATCACAATGCTAAAACGTCATACTGAGTGAAATACTCGCGATTTCGTTTAACCCGGTGTTACGCCCATCGACAACCTGCCCATAACCAAAACCGACTCGGTAGCCACGCACAAACTGATAAGCCACACCCAGTTCGACAATATCTGCGTCTTCCGCAAGCTCAGTAAAATTTCCCACAAACTCAGGATCATTGATATCCAGGTTTCCGTTCGCCCGAACAACAGAATATCCGACACTGGTGTGCAGTTGATTCGTTACACTGTAAAAACCACGCACCGAGGAAAACAGCTCATTATCAACACCTGAATCGCGGTAACGGTAACCGGCATCCGCAGCAATGGATAACTTTGGTGTAATAATTTTTCCAACAATCAAAGATATCTCTGCACCGGATGCACCGTCACCGATAGAATTGATTTTTCCGGCGGTGTAATTTCCCGCCCGCGTAACGCCCATCCGTAATGCGACACTGGGGCCAGCATCGTGTATAAACTCGTCACGGAGCCGCCAGGTAAGCCCCAGCAATACGTCTGTCGTACCGCTCTCATCCTGCCGAGGGGAAAACTCAAAATTTGAATAACCCAATCGTGCATCGACGGCCATATTGTCGGCAAGACCGTAAGCAAAATCTACCCAGGTTGTTGTTTGATCCAAATCGTCTGGCAATGGGCTTTTGGTTTCACCTGCATACAACTCATCTGCAGATTGCGTAACATAGCTCAGCTGTATTGACGTTGTTCCTGGGGAAATGAGCCACGGATTGCCGGCTGCGGATGCCATCGATGAAAAAAGAAATAAACCAATACAGAAGAAACAGGCATGTTTCATTATAAAAATCCTTGTAAAATAGATAACATAATCCAAACAAGTTACAAAATTAACTTGTGCGAAATTGATTATTGCTTGATATGAACGAGAGGCCGGAGCGTGGCTATGATCTCGTTAATTCGTTTCACTTCTTAAATGTTTTTACACACCGTTTATTCCAACTTGAAGCGCTTACGAAAATATACAACGACCGATTTCTGCTCGTCTTTGGATAGCGAGATTAATGTGGAATCCTCTGCTCTGATTTTCTCAACAACATCGAGAGCAAAGTCTTTATTGACGTTACTGCCGGGAAAAGGGCAGGATGAACAAATGACTTTATTACGCACGACAACCTTTCCCTTGCTGTAGTCATCGAGTGTGTGTGTATTCGCACCTCCACCATACGACCCCGATGCAAATACGGAGGTTGCCATTAAGCTTTGGAGAACAACCCCAATGACGAAAGAACGTTTTGCTGGCTTCATTATATATTCCTTTATTTAGATCAAAATTTTATAACGCTGTCTAAAGTTTCGAATTCTGGCAAGCGTCAGCCTGCATATGTGGATTAAGCATTATGAACCGACATAGAACAGACAATATGAATTGCACAGGAAACGTTGACGTGAGTCTTCACAAAAAGTTACAAGTTTGCGTAAAATTATTTTTATGCCGCATTTATATTCATGGAATAACATGGAATAGACATGCAGACAGGGCAGAAACCCAAAAAAGTAAGTATAAACCCTTAACGCGGAATTATGACCCGACTTCGTGAGGCATGGGAGGCCGCATCCGTTGACAGGCAGGACACAGCATAACTTTGAGTAACAGTTTTCTCTTGACTACAACGCTACCCGACCTCAATAGATTGCAATAAAAAAACTTATGAAAACTGTAATATTTTATGATCTTTAACGACTAGACTATCCACGACCTGACTGATAAATACATAATATTCCGAATTCAAAAATAAGGGGGGACACGAAGTATACAGATGCAAGCGAACACTTTTTTTGCGCAGCCATCAGTCAGGCCAAACGCAAACCAGGTAATTACCCTTAAGCAATTACCACCAATCTGCACAACTGGAGGCATGAATGTTTACACGCATTACAAACCGGTTCGGAAAACTACTGAGTATCTTTTGTCTTTCCTTTCTGGCACAAGTCGTTTACGCAGCACCTGCTGCGAAAGCAATTACATTTTGGGCAGACAGCAATGAAGCAAGCTCCGAGACCATAAGCCATGACGTCTGGCAAGATTTACTCGACAAATATCTTGTTAGTACCCCCAATGACGTTAACTTGTTCAAGTACAGTGCCGTACCTGGCACTGACCGTGAGACACTTAAGCACTATATAAAAACACTGGAGGTTATCGACCCGCGCCGCTACAACCGCAATGAGCAGATGGCCTATTGGATCAATCTTTACAACGCTCTGACAGTCGATGTTATATTGGATGCCTATCCGGTAAAATCCATACTCAAGATTAGTGGATCCTTTTTCTCGCCCGGTCCATGGAATGAAAAGTATCTCAATGTCTCTGGACAAAAACAACTCAGTTTAAATGACATTGAACATGGCATTTTGCGCCCTGTATGGAAAGACTCCAGAATTCACTATGCTGTCAATTGCGCAAGCTATAGTTGTCCAGATCTCAGCGCCAGGGTTTTTACAGGCGAGAATATCGATGATCAACTGGCAGAGACTGCCAGGTCCTATGTAAACAATCCAAGAGGGATTACGGTGGAAGGTGAAGATCTTCTGTTATCCAGGATATTCGATTGGTATCAAACCGACTTCGGAACTAACGAAAAAGAATTACTAAAGGAATTGGCTAAACACGCCGAGCCCGCACTGGCAAAACGATTGGCCGAACATAATGGCGATATTAACTACGGATACGACTGGGATCTTAATGAGGCAAAGTAGCTGCGTTTAAATGTGGCTCAGGAACATGCGCGCTCCTTAACACTCCTTTTTCTCTCCAAAAAAACCGACGGGGCTTTAACGCAAAGCTCGCAAAGGGCACAAAGAAAAATAAAAACTTTGCGTCCTCTGCGCCTTTGCGAGCTTTGCGTTGACAACACCGTACACTTTCAGAGCACTTCTCTGTCACAAATTTCGTCTTCTGGTTCCTGCGAGGCGTGAGAATGAGAAAATTTGGGGTCCATGACGCGACGGGACGGAGTACGCAACATTAACCCGTACCTCCGTCAGCCACCTCTACAGCTTCGACCCTAACTCACAACTTCCTCAGCACCATCCGAACCTTCCGCTTCATTAGCAGTCGGGGTCGGCATTGCTGACAAGGCTTCCTCTGCAGCTCGCAGAGCGGCAGCCGCTGCTTCGGCCTCGGCTTCTACTGCGGCGGCAGCCTTACGCTGACGCTCTTGATGATGGGCCAAACCCGTACCTGCCGGAATCAAACGCCCCACGATGACATTTTCTTTCAAGCCCCTTAGGCGATCCACCTTGCCACTCACCGAAGCTTCAGTGAGCACGCGAGTGGTCTCCTGGAAGGAGGCAGCAGAAATAAAGGACTCCGTCGCCAACGAGGCTTTGGTGATACCCAGCAACATAGGTTGATACGTTGCCGGCATTTTACCTTCGGCTTCAACTCTCTCGTTCTCTTCAAGAATGCGAGTACGCTCCAGCTGTTCACCGCGAAGCAGCCTGGTATCACCCGGAGACTTGATTTCAGCCCGGCGTAACATCTGACGCACAATCACTTCAATGTGTTTGTCGTTGATCTCTTCACACCTTGCAGACGATAGACCTCCTGCACTTCGTTGCCGATATATGTTGCCAGCTCCGGAATACCTTTCAGGCGCAAAATATCATGAGGGTCCGGCGCACCATCGGCGATAACCTCACCTTTCTCCACATGTTCACCTTCAAATGCAGTGATGTGACGCCATTTGGGAATCAGCGCCTCATAATGATCGCCTTCAGTTGGGGTGATGACCAGACGTTGCTTGCCCTTGGTCTCCTTGCCAAAAGATACGATGCCGGAAATTTCCGCCATAATGGACGGCTCTTTGGGCTTGCGTGCCTCAAACAGTTCAGCCACACGCGGCAGACCACCAGTGATATCACGCGTCTTCGAAGACTCTTGCGGAATACGCGCAATCACGTCACCCACATTGGCCATCGCGCCGTCTTCCATACCGACGATAGCACCCGCAGACAAGACATAATGCGCAGGGATATCGGTACCTGCAATGCTCAAATCTTCACCTTTGTCATCAACCAGCCTGACCATGGGTCGCAGGTCTTTGGCCGCTGCGCTACGCTGTTTGGGATCAACAACCACCAGACTGGACATACCGGTGATATCGTCGGTTTCCCGCTGCACAGTCACGCCTTCGTTGAAATCGATAAATTGCAACTTGCCCGCCACTTCGGTAATGACCGGGTGAGTATGGGGATCCCAGGTTGCCGCAACAGTACCCGCAGCAATGGCGTCGTTATCATGCACCGCAATTTCCGCACCATAGGGCACCTTGTAACGCTCTCGTTCACGTCCCTGGGCATCAAGCACCGTCAGTTCACCGGAACGGGATACCGCCACCAGGTTGCCGTTGGTCCGTTCCACCGTTTTGATGTTATGCAAACGCACGGTTCCCGCAGATTTCACTTCGATACTATTGCAGCACGGGAAGCGGCACCACCGATATGGAAAGTACGCATGGTGAGCTGGGTACCAGGTTCACCAATGGATTGTGCTGCCACAACGCCCACGGCCTCGCCCTGGTTAACACGGTGACCACGGCCCAAATCACGACCGTAACATTGCGCACAGATACCGTAGCGGGTTTCACAGGTAATCGCGGAACGTACCCGCACCTGATCCACACCGTTCTTTTCCAGAACCTCCACCATGTCTTCATCCAGCAATGTACCAGCAGGAAACAATACGTCATCGGTATTGGGAATCAGGATATCCGTTGCTGCTGTCCGGCCCAGCACACGCTCAGCCAGGGGTTCCACTATGTCACCCCCTTCCACCAACGGCTGTTTGAGCAGACCTTCTTGCGTAGCACAATCCACTTCCAGCACCACCAGATCTTGTGATACATCCACCAGGCGACGCGTCAGGTAACCGGAGTTAGCGGTTTTCAGAGCAGTATCGGCCAGGCCCTTACGTGCACCGTGAGTGGAAATAAAATACTGCAACACGTCCAGACCTTCGCGGAAGTTGGCCGTAATCGGTGTCTCGATAATCGAACCATCCGGTTTGGCCATCAGACCTCGCATACCGGACAACTGACGAATCTGCGCCGCACTACCACGAGCGCCGGAATCGGCCATCATGTATACCGAGTTGAAGGATTTCTGTTTGACGGTCTCGCCCTCGGCGTTGACCACGTCCTCAAAGCCCAAACCATCCATCATCGCCTTGGCGATGGCGTCGTTGGCCACAGACCAGATATCCACGACTTTGTTGTAACGTTCACCGTTGGTCACCAGACCGGAGGCATACTGGTTTTCAATTTCCTTGACCTGTCCTTCCGCTTCGGCCAGCAAGTCATACTTGGCAGGCGGAATCTCCATGTCATTAATGCCAAAGGATACCGATGCCCTGGTGGACTGACGGAAACCCATGTACATCAGCTGATCAGCAAAAATCACTGTCTTTTTCAAACCCACCTGGCGGTAACAGGCATTAATCACGCCGGACACGGCCTTTTTGGTCATGGTTTTATTCACCAGATCAATACTCAGACCACGCGGCATCAACTCCATCAGCAAAGCGCGTCCTACGGTAGTCTCCACCACACGTCTCTGCTCCACTTCTTTGCCATCATCGTCCAGCGTCACATCCAGAACACGCACTTTGACTTTGGCATGAATCGACGCGGCTCCCGTTTCAAAGGCGCGATGTGCTTCATTGATGTCGGCAAACATCATGCCTTCGCCTTTGGCGTTAATGCAGTCACGGGTCATGTAATACAGACCCAGCACCACGTCCTGCGACGGCACAATAATCGGTTCACCGTTGGCAGGCGACAATACATTATTGGACGACAGCATCAGTGTGCGTGTTTCCAGCTGTGCTTCAATAGACAGCGGCACGTGCACAGCCATCTGGTCACCGTCAAAGTCAGCGTTGAATGCCGTACACACCAGCGGATGCAACTGAATGGCCTTGCCTTCAATCAACACAGGTTCAAAAGCCTGGATGCCCAGACGATGCAACGTCGGCGCACGGTTCAGCATGATCGGATGCTCGCGGATGACTTCGGCGAGAATATCCCAGACCTCAGGACCTTCACGTTCAACCATTTTTTTGGCGGCCTTGATGGTGGTCGCCAGACCACGCAATTCCAGTTTGCTGAAAATAAATGGCTTGAACAGCTCCAGGCCCATTTTTTTCGGCAAACCACATTGGTGCAGTTTGAGGGTCGGGCCCACCACAATCACCGAACGGCCAGAGTAGTCAACACGTTTACCCAGCAAGTTCTGACGGAAACGACCCTGCTTGCCCTTGATCATATCGGCCAAAGATTTTAGTGGGCGTTTGTTGGAGCCAGTAATAGCACGACCACGACGACCGTTATCCAGTAACGCATCCACAGATTCCTGCAACATGCGTTTTTCGTTACGCACAATAATGTCCGGCGCATTCAGTTCCAGCAGGCGGCGCAAACGGTTGTTGCGGTTGATGGCACGACGATACAAGTCGTTCAAATCAGAGGTCGCAAAACGACCGCCATCCAGAGGAACCAATGGGCGTAATTCTGGCGGTAATACCGGCAATACGGTCAACACCATCCATTCCGGTTTGTTGCCGGACTCGATGA
>JAADIL010000023.1 GCA_013151355.1 Gammaproteobacteria bacterium | reverse complement strand
TGATGGGTGCATCAGGATGCTTGTCGAGATGACGATAAATGTAATAGTGGTTTACCAGTCCAGCCTGAAATTTACCGCTGGCCACGGCTTTAACAATTTTGCTGTGTTTATTGAAAACCTTGCCGTTCACGTTGGCTTTCATACCCTGTAGCCACTGGCGGGTTTTCTCTTTGCCTGCGGCGAGCATGTACACCGTTATACCGGCGATGTAACTGCCATTCGTGCTATTGGTGATGGCCAGCTTGCCGTCAAGTGCCGGGTCGGCAAGATCGAACACCGAATCGAGCTTGTCTGCCCACGGTCCTTGCGTGTTGACCACCAATACCCGCGCACGGGCAGACAGACCCACCCAGGTATTGTCGTCGGCGCGGTAGCTTTTGTCGATGGGAGCGAGAAGCGAGGGCGTCATGGCGCGAAACAGACCCCAGTCACTGCCGCGTTGCAGGTTACCAGCATCGTTGCTGAGGAACAGATCGGCGTCGGTGCGTGCGCCCTCGATGCGCAGTTTGTTGAGTAACGCTGTGGACTTGCCTGTGTGTAAAGTGACCTTGATGCCGGTTTGCCGGGTGAACTCGGTGATAACCGGTTTAACGAATCTATCACTACGGCCGGAGTAGATGACCAGACTGTCATCGGCGAAAGAGACCAGAGGAGAAATGGATAAAATAAGTGAGAGCAGGCCGGGCAGCAGGATAGAGGGAATGCGTTTCATGTGAGGTTTTCCAATGAGTGGCTGGCTTGTTGCAAATGATAATGATTATCATTAATGAAATCAAGCCTACATTCTACCGGGAATTAAAAATGGAGGCAAAGGGCTGTTTTAACCTGGAATTTGTGGCTGAACGACATACAGAGTGCGTTTTTTATTGTGAATGGTACTAATAGTAGTAGACCAGTAGGCGAAGACGGACTGAAGCAGGGATGCCAATGGTATAAGTTATTCAATCGCAAAAGCTCGAAACAAGAGTCACTGTTCCTGCACTTTTGCTCAATCAGAACGAACAAATACAGACTAAATATGAGCGCCAGATCGGGATGTTATTGCGTGCACGCCCCTTATCGACGTTGACCCTGACTCGCCGTTTGCCGGTGAGTTGTTGTTGCATAAGGGCTTTTTTCTCCTGTTTCAGGCCATAGGGTTTTTGTTGCAGGGTGTTTTTTTGTTAGCGGTCGTGAGCAGAGGCGATTTGTTGTTCCTTATAGCATATCAGGTGGAACCGCTGCGCTTGTTCCACCCTACAGTCGGGGGCCTGCGTAACATCAGTTATTTAATTTTCATTCCTTAACCGGCGAGTTGTAGGTCTGAGCCAGACGGGAGCAGGTCAGGAATTTCATCATGGGAGCCACAGTGGGTTTTTATGATTCAGGGATTGCCGTTCATGAATGTGTTCAGGCATGAACAGCGTCTACCTTTGGTTGTTGGTCAACAGCCAGCTCTCAACATGGTGATGGGCTCCATAGAGGAAATTAGTGGGCTGACCGGGAGAATCGGCCGTAAACAGAATCCAAATGGATGTTTCGTGTCTCTAACAAACAGTAGTTGGCTTTATCCAGTAAAAACCAGAGCGAAAAAGATGTCTGTCGTGGCGAAGCTGGAAACTGTTCACGATTGTCTGGCAAAATCCTCAAGATTGATGCACAGGCACCCGAAAATAATCAAAGAGATAGCGGAGTGTTACAATGCGCTGATGTGACCTGTTTGAAGCAAAAAAACTGAAGCCAGGAACAAAAATGAACGAACAAAATGGAAATGTAGTGTTGCCGAAAAAATGGAATAATCGGGTTTATAAATTGTTGCGCATGTCCTTGCCAGGCAGCCTGTTACTGTTTCTGTTATTAACAGCACCGCAATGGGCCGCAGCGGGAACCCTGGCAGAAATGCTGCGTGAAGTACGCAGTGCTGAAGTGAATGTGTCCGGGGAAAATGCCGAAAAGGCGCAATTGTCAGGCGCAACAGAGCTGGCATTGGCCGAAAAATTATTTCGGCGTCTTTTCGCAGGAGAAAACAGCCTGGAGTTACGTCAGCAGTGGTCTGATCTGGGTTTTGAGTTGACGGAAAAACGTAGTGAAACTGGCCCGTTGCTGGTATTGCGAGAACATGGCAAAGGCACAAAGAAATATGATGGCAAAGGCTTTTTTGTATTTGCGATTGACCGGGAATCAGCAACAGTATTGCAAGCGCCACACAGTTTTCGCGATGCAGAAACTGAAATTATTGCGCTGGAATTAATGGTCAAAAATAATTTCCGTGCGGCAGCCTGGAATACAGCCCCGGTCAGGCCACCTGTGCATTCACCATTATCCCCCGACTCTCATGCGCCACCGGCAAAAGGTTATATATTGGCCTTTACTCGTGCCTTGATGGCTATTGAAGCCGACAGTTATGTGGTGCAGTTACACAGCTTTGAAAAAAAGAAGACGTATACCTCCAATGCTTCACACGCCGATATTATTCTCAGTGGTTATGGCAAACAGTCCAGTCAGGCCATTGGCTGGTTGGGTCGCTGCCTGAAAAAAGAACTGGATTACAAGGTGCGTATCTTTCCTTTTGAAGTACAGGAAATGGGTGCGGGGAAAAAAATACCGGGGGCAAATTACAGTGCCGTTGGTGAGTTGATGCAGGCAGAAGATAATCAGGGTTTTGTGCATCTTGCTATGAGCAGCATGTTTCGTGAAGAACTACGAAGTTACCCACAGGTACAGCAGGAATTATTTACCTGTTTAAGTCGAGAATAGATTGTGTAAATGTCCGTATTGTAGATTTTTTGACCACTGGCAGGCAATCACTTCCCCAACATAATAAAATATTGCTGATCTATACTCATAACAATCAAAAAATTTATTAATGAAATAAAAATTAGTAACAATTTACAGCAACCTTAATCCTGATATTTTCGTTTACCGGTTGTGCTGACGAAGGGAAATAAAAATGCCTTGCCCGACGGGTTGATGCCGGATCTTCGATCTGCTCAATGGTGTTAAAGAAAGGCAACAACTCAGCATAATTTTTAAACGTACAGTAATTGTCCAGATTGCCTTTGATTTATTCGAGAACGAGGAAAAAGTGCGGAGTTTACACGTGTAAATGAGTGCTTTTTATGCAGTAACCGGATAAATCAAAGGTAAGTCGAGTAGTTAAAAAAAGACAATACGATTCAATTCAGGGGAGGGGACATTATAAGTTAATCGAAGTAATGCACAAAAATATGCCTAATGCTGACAGTCGGGGTTTTAAAGGTTTTGCTGCCGATAGTAAAACCGAAGGGCTGACAGAGGGAAGCGTATGTCATTCTTTTCATGCCATGCTCCACAGAAAAACAAGGATTACGCTTTTTTGCGCCTTCTTTATATAGAGGCCAGGTAATTTCAAACCTCCTTTTGGGTGAGTACTTTCAACTGCTGGTTCATTAGTTTTCAGCGGAGGTTCAGGTCGTGCCACCTAATCTTGATTTTGTTTGTGGAGTGATACGCCGATGGAAAGTTTGATTATCGGAAAACACAAACATTGCAAGGACACAAGTCTGGTTATTCGGGTTTAAGGCAAAGATGCCAATCAAGGGACCCGGGTATATGGAATTACAGGCAACATAAAAAAGGAGATATTGTAAATATGAAAACATTAACAATCACAGCACCACTACTGTGCTGTTCATTCGCACTATCACTTGCTACTGCCGGAGACGTTCAGCATCCTGCCAAATACGCTGACAATGAGGCTTTTGCCAGGATTAGCAGTCCGTCGTTGTACCTCAATCCACACATTGCCCACATTGACGAAATTAATCTTGATGTGTACGGAGACTACAAGGCATTTACCGAAGCCTTTGGTCTGCAACTGCTGCCAGATATCAACCCCGATCCACATGTCGTCGAAATCAATCTTGAGGCGCGTGAAGACTACGTGGATATGATTCCGGGTGTACCTTCCAAAGTCTATACTTACAATGGCACGGTGCCGGGGCCGCTGATCCACGGAACCGTGGGTGATACGCTCATCGTGCATTTTACCAATAATTTACCCGAACCCACCACGATCCATTGGCATGGTCTGCGCCTGCCAGCAGACATGGATGGTTCATCGGTGGCGCAAAATCCCATTCAGCCGGGGGAGTCATTTACTTACAAATTTGAGCTGAAAGAGGCCTCGTTGTTCTGGTATCACCCGCATGTACGTTCCAGCGAACAGGTCGAAAAAGGTCTGGCGGGTGCACTGCTGGTGTCCGGGAAAAAGAAGTCTGTCAATGATTTCATCCGCAAGACCAAACAAAAAATATTGGTTCTCGACGACGTATTGCTCGACAAGCACGGCCGGGTGGAAGAGTTTTTCGCGGGCACTCCGACAGAAGTGTTATTGAAAAAAATCAACGGCCGCAGTGGCAACACCCTGCTGGTTAATGGCCGTGAACTACCCACCCTGCGTGTCAAATCCGGAGTGCCTGTCCGCTGGCGTATGGTGAACATCGCCAATGCGCGTTTCATGCGTGTCGTTGTACCAGGTCACGAGCTGACCCGCATTGGTGGCGATGGTGGCCTGCTGGAAACCCCGATCCATGACGGAGATGATGTGTTTCTGGTACCCGGTCAACGCGCGGATATCATGTTTGTCCCCAAGGGTAAGCCCGGCTCAGAGTTGATCGTATACTGGAAGGACACCGCCCGTGGCCGTCATTCCATCGATATCATGGACGACGGTGTGGTCGTGATGGGCGATGATGAAATGGACGGTAATTATCCCGATATTCCGCTTATGCGTCTGGTCTTCGAGAAAAGTCACAAGCCCGCCAGGGAACTCAAACTACCTGAACACCTGCGCACCATTGAGCCCATCGACACTGCTGGTGCTGCCGAGACCACGCTCAACTTTGGCCATAGCATGCCCATGGCCGATGGTACGATCAAGTTCCTCATCAATGGCAAGACTTTCAACGAAGTCACCAGCGACGATGCACCTGACGCGCAGGTAGGCGAGACCCAGATCTGGAATCTGGTTAACATGACGGGTGGCGACCACCCCTTCCATCTGCACGGATTCTTTTTCCAGGTGTTGGAGACTATCTACAAAGATGAAGATGGCAATGTGCTGGAAATCGTGCCTGCACCGCAACTGGAAAATGTTGATATGGTCAATCTGCCCGCCCGCATCGGTCCACCAGGTGCAACATCAATGACGAAAATTGCCATTGACTTCTCTCCTGCTGAAGGCCTCACTGGCGCAGACATCGAAGCACATGGTGGCATGGCCGTTATCGAAAATGCTGATCTCGACATGGGCAAACGCGGACGTTCCGGCGGTTGGCAGTTTCATTGCCATATCCTCGAACACGCAGATACCGGCATGATGTCTTTTGTGGAAGTCTTCCAGTAAAAACTGGTTGATAACAAGGCTTGTTATAACGTCAACTTCAGAGCCCCGGCATTGCCGGGGCTTTTTTCCGTTGTGGGATTGTTGTTGTGCGGCGAATTATTTTTCCGGCGCTGAATACTTTCGGCGATACGGTGTTAAAAATATGTAATGCTAAAAATCAGGCTGGAAGAGGGTGGTGTTATTACGCCCATTCTTTTTGGATTGATACAGGGCAAGGTCGGCTTCGGCGATGAGTTGTGCATAGGCTGCTGTGTTGTCGCGCAATTCGCTGATGCCAAGACTGATGTTTATGGTCAATGATTCGCCTTCTACCGCAACGGGCTCGGCTTGTACTATTTTACGCAGGCGTTCGG
Source organism: Gammaproteobacteria bacterium (assembly GCA_013151355.1). Taxonomy (GTDB): domain Bacteria; phylum Pseudomonadota; class Gammaproteobacteria; order SZUA-152; family SZUA-152; genus SZUA-152. Next base: position 8,684 of record JAADIL010000023.1, on the reverse strand, counting down.
CAAGCACATGTGCACCCTGCATGTCAGTCTCCGGCAGTACCACCAAAAATTCTTCACCGCCGTAGCGACCAAGAACATCGGTGCCGCGCAGTCCGCTGGCTAGTCGTTGGGACATGATACGCAAGACTTCGTCGCCAGCAAGATGGCCATACATATCGTTTACTTTTTTGAAGAAATCGATGTCGGTGAGTATCACTGAGAGCTTGTTGTTATAACGGCGCGCACGATTGAATTCTTTTTCCAGTGCTTCTTCTACGTAGCGGCGGTTAAAGAGCCGGGTCAGGCCGTCACGATTGCTTAACTCGCGCAGTTTCTCCGTGGTTTTTTCCAGTTTCGATTGGTAGATGCTGGTGTCGGTGGCGTCAAACAGGGTAAAGCATACGTATTGCACCTCGCTGTTGTCATCTTTGATCGGCATCAGCGTACAGTCCTGGCGCATACAGTCCACGCCGCCGGTTACCGGGCGGTTGTGAGCGAATTTGAATAAATACGGGCGCTGTTCCCAGGAGGTGAAAGAGAAGTTTTTGAGGATGAAAATATTTTCGATTTTCCGGTCCAGCCACTTTCGCGGCAACTCGGGAAAAGCTTCAAACAGGTTTTGGCCTACTACCGTGTCAGCCTTGCGTTCGCTGTGGATTTCCATGAATTGATTCCACAAAACGATTTCCCGTTGTTGATTCACCACAAAAATGCCCACATGGGCGCGGTCAACAATGATGTTCAGCAGGTTGGTGGTGTCATTGGAATCAGACATGTGAAGAAAACGACATCAGGGAGCCTGAGGAATGGAAATTGAATAACTGATACAAGCGGCGCTCTGATTTAGTCCATATTTGTTTGTTCTGATTGAATAAAAACGCAGGAATCGTCACTCTTGTTCCGGGTTTTTGCGATTGAAGAACGGGCGAAGACAGGCTGAAGCAGAGATGCCAATGGTATAAGTTACCCAATTTTCATTCCTGAATGCGGTCGATGAATTCGTCGAGGATGCTACGCAGAGTGTCGATGGCCTCTTCAGCCATGAACATCAGCAGGTGGCAGTTAAAGTCGCGGCTTTCTACGGTGAAGTTGACCTCCATGAGCAGGGCATGTGACCACGACAATTGCTCTGGCACCAGTACCTGATCCAGAGGGGTGCGTTCGGCCATCAGCGAGGGAGCAGAAAAGTTAAGGTCGGTTTTCAGAGTTTCCGAAATGCCGGTGATTACCGCGCCCACCAGCAGGTTACCGACTTCCAGTAACAACTCTTGCTCTGCGGATCGATCCAGATCGGTGTCGTAACCCATGAGATCGGCGAGGTCGTCGGCACCCGCCTGGGCAAATACCACAATGGCTTCGCCGCGCAGTGAGTTGGAGAAGGCCTGACGTACAGCGGAAATTTTAGCATTGTTGTCCACCATGTCGGTGACGGTTTTGATGACATCTTCAACGGTGACCAAACGAATGCGCGGTACGGAAAGCGCGACAAAATTGCCGAGGATGCGTGCCAGCGAATCACCCGCCTGGCCCATGGCGATATTCACCACTTCTTGCAAAGCATCATTCTGGTCTTCTGTGTAAGGTGGAATACTCATAGTGATGGTTTTGTTAACAGACTTAAACGATACCGTATTCGTGCAGTACATTTTCGATGTCCAACGTTTTGACGGGTTTTTTGATAAAAGCTATGGCACCGAGTTTTTTTACTCGTTCCTGAGCCTTGGGTTGAATGTCGGCCGAGATCACAACTACAAAGGTGTTGAACTGTTCTTTTTGCAGCTGCTCCAGTACCTGATAGCCGTCCATGACGGGCATGGTCAGATCGAGGAACATCACTTCTGCTTTGCCATCGCGACAGGCGGCCAGTGCTTCTTCACCATTTTCGGCCTGGGTCAGCTCGATGTTCCACTGTGGCGGCAGGGCACGAATGACCATTTTGCGTGAGATTTTGGAGTCATCGACGACGGTGACGGGAACGGCCATAACGTGTTTTTTTCCTTGTAGCTCCTGGGTGAGACCGATGAATACCTGCATCAACTATCGGCAGGGGCAATACAGGCTTTAGGGCGCTATTGGCAAGTTTTGTGTTAATCCGCCGGAGGTGAATCGAAAGGGTTTGCTGGCCCCGAAAGGAATGAATCCCACAGAAAGCCGACTGTTTTATGTACAGGTTGGCCATAAAAATCCCCCCGGTTTGTCGCGTGAGATACGTTATAATCCTTGGCCCCTGATTTTGAAACCCCCGAGAATTGCGCAACACATGAATACATCAACAGCAAACGAAGCCCTGGAACTTGTTAAACGCGGCGCGGAGGAAATCCTCGTTGAAGATGAGCTGGTGCGCAAGCTGTCGCGTGGCAAGCCCCTGCGGATCAAGGCGGGTTTTGATCCCACCGCACCGGACTTGCACCTGGGCCATACCGTGCTCATCAACAAATTGCGCCAGTTTCAGGACCTGGGGCATGACATTCTGTTTTTAATTGGTGATTTCACCGGCATGATCGGTGACCCCACAGGCAAAAGTGCCACCCGGCCGCCGCTGACGCCGGAGCAGGTGACTGAAAATGCCAAAACCTATCAGGAGCAAATCTTCAAAATCCTTGATCCGGACAAAACCCGGGTAATGTTTAACTCGGCATGGATGAGCGAGATGGGATCAGCCGGACTGATTCAACTGGCTGCCCGGCACACTGTGGCGCGCATGCTGGAACGTGACGATTTCAGCAAACGCTACAAAGGCGGACAACCCATCGCTATCCACGAATTTTTGTATCCACTGATCCAGGGTTACGACTCGGTGGCAATGAAAGCCGATGTGGAGCTGGGAGGCACGGATCAGAAATTTAATCTGCTGGTGGGGCGTGAACTGCAAAAACAGTATGGTCAGGAACAACAGGTGGTGCTCACCATGCCATTGCTGGAAGGGCTGGACGGCGTGCAAAAAATGTCCAAGTCATTGGGTAATTACATCGGCATCGACGAACCCGCAGAAGAAATGTTCGGAAAACTGATGTCTATTTCTGACGAGCTTATGTGGCGCTACTTCGAGTTGCTCAGTTTCCGGCCCATGAGTGAAATTGCAGGCTTCAAGCGACAGATCGAAGAAGGTACAAATCCACGGGACATCAAATTCCTGTTATGTGAAGAAATTATCGCCCGTTTTCATCATCAGGCGGCGGCAGACAAAGCCAAAGAATCGTTTATCGCCCGTTTCCAAAAAGGTGCCATACCGGATGAGATGCCGGAAATTGAACTGTCCGCCCCGGAGGGCAAGCTCGCCATTGCCAACTTGCTGAAACAGGCCGATCTGGTAAAGAGCACTTCGGACGCCATGCGTATGATCAAACAGGGTGCGGTGCGAATTGATGGTGAGCGGGTTGAAGATAATAAGCTCACCATTGCTACAGGTGCACAGCATGTTTATCAAGTGGGCAAACGACGTTTTGCACGAGTGAGTGTCATTTGATTATTGTTGTATGCTCCTGACGATGTGCGCTGAAGAGATGCCGTATTATTAACGCAAAGATGCAGAATGCGCAAAGGCAGATATTTACAGTTATGCAGGAAAGTATTGTGTAGTTCAAGTTGCGGGGAGTGATTCTATACAATACCGAAAAACCATTATTCGTAACATGGTGGTGCTCTTTTGACAGCGTGCCAGGCTTGCAGTCTGTAATGTTATTGTTGTCATTTGCACGTCCCTTACCTGCATGAGTTATGTAGACCTCAATCCCATACGGGCCGGTATCAACTTCACCCCGGAAACCTCAAACTACACATCGATTTAGGCACGAATACAGGCATATCAACTCCCAGCCAGACATGATCAAGCCGGGGCTGTTTTCGATAACCTGCCCCCCATTTCGGCCAGATTAGGGATTGAACAGCAGGGCCTGGCTGGACATAATCAGTCTGCGGGAAGGTGTGTTTATAAACAGCCATTACCCACATAGCTCTCAATCGCTTCATCTTTCTATTTTCAGGTCGCTTGAACAGGCAGGCGAAGGCCTCCTGTTGGGGGAGGGGAGGTATATTGATTTAACGCACCTGCATAGCCGTACCTCCAAGATAAACAAAACTGTCTGTGTATGTCTTGTTGAAATTATCAATTGCGCTCATTACTGTATTATCCTTATACAATTCTTTTTGCAACTCAGATTGGTCAAAATAGAAAATTGCAATTTCATCAGGGCTTTCAATGCCATGGGCATGGTCAGCGACAATTATATTTTCTGCATGAAAGCCATATAATGCAAGCATGGGTTTCATACGCTGAAGTTCTGTCTGATGTGGTTTATCATTGAAACGACTGATCTTGATTACATAAAGTCTATCTTCAACACGGCTACCGGATGTTTCTGAATAAACCGATTTTCCAGAAATGAATGAAAAACCTGATGTAGATTGTAGCATCATTGGCTTAATCTTCAGATATGCCTCATCCTTGCCAAGAGCAGAGAAGGCATTTGGCGTGTCACAGTAAGTGATGATTGCTCTATTGGGGGTTCCTGTCTCAAGAGGACCTTTACCAGCACCTGCAAGACGTAATTCCCTCTCTATATAACATCCAGCATTTGCAAAAACAGACTCATTAAGTCGTCGATATTCAGAGTACCCTGGCTCATCTGTTACTTCCAATAATATCACACTGTAAAATTTACTTTGGTTAGCGCTTTGGGGTAGAGGTACTGAATCAAATTTCTTCAGCCCCGACGTATCGGGAGTCACACATGCACTCAGAAGCATGATGGCAGTGACAAAAACAAACATATTGTATCTTTGTTTTTTCATGGCTTTCTCCTCTATGCTTCAATTCTTTCAAGAATGGTATAGCGAATTTCGCTGAATGCTTTAGCCCGAATAGGGAGCAATTTCTCGTACTCTGGATCTGAGAACAGATTGTGAATGGCCTGCTCGCCCGGAAACGAAAAAAGCACTGCAAGTTGCAACGCATTTCGATGACCTGGAGCATCAATCACTTTGAAGGTATTAAGTGGCTGACCTCCATGTTTGGCTGTAATCGGCCCTGCTTTTTCCAGGTACTCTGTTTTTGCTGTCTCACGATCAGGTGAACTTGCAACCTCAATCCAGAGTAGTGTCTTTGTGTTTTGTAATGCGTCATTCATTCTATGATTCCTTAACTATGTAGTGACAGCAAATTATTGGGGAATCTAAAACACAAGTAAAACGAATAAAATTAATTGTGATTTATAATATTACTTGTGATAATAATTCACCTGATCATTGGAGGCCAATCATGGATTTCAACAAAGCAAAAACATTTATCGAAGTCGTTAATTCCGGTACCGTCACTAAAGCGGCGAGTAGATTGTTTCGTACTCAGCAAGCCATATCATTACAACTCAAGGCGCTAGAAGAGGAATTGGAGCTAACACTTTTTGATCGGCAGGGACCCAGGATTGTGCTAACGCGACAGGGTGAGCAGTTGTATGAAGAGTTTAAAGCTGCTTTTCTTCAGATGGAAAGTTCGGTGTATCGCATGAAGTCTGACAAAACGTCAGCCACAGGAACGATACGACTTGGTTTGTGGATGGAGCAAAGTACCGGCTATCTGCCTTATATCGTTAGCGCGTTCAAGAAAAAATTTCCCAAGGTTAAATTTGAAGTATTGCTAGGCATTGATATCGACCTTGAAAAGGCGTTACTCAATAATGAAATTGACTTTGGTTTTTATGTTTTTGTTCACGACAAAAAACTAATCGAGACTCAACCAGTATTGCGCCGTAAACTAATTTTAGTGGCATCAAATGAATATCTTTTAAACAGAAAGCACATAAAAACGATCGAAGACACTTTGTCTCTGGATCTTGTCGATTACTCTCAGGACTATGCTTCTTACGCGGCCTGGATTAAAGAGAATGCACGCTCATTACTTCCCGAGGCCAGGAAGAAAGTTCCGTTTGTCACAGTAATGAACGATCTAGTGTTAAAAGAATTAGTCAGACAGGGACATGGAATGGCGCTTTTACCAGAAGAAATTGTTAAAGGGGAGCTTGCCACTGGATCAATTATTCAGCTGCTTCCTAAAAAAAGTAAAACAATCACGTTGACTATTGATTTGGGTTATAAAAAACGCCGTACACATAGCTACCTACATGAGGAATTTTTAAATTTTGTTATCAGTAAAAATAACTTGTGGATGTAGTGCCTGGCAAACTGAAAACAGTATTTCCCCGGCTAACGAAAGCTGACACCACCGACTGGAATGTTGATCAGCTGGTTGCTGAGAGTCGTCTGTGGTCTCTTTGCCTGGCGGCGACGATGACAGACGAAGTATTCGATTTTGTTAACGGGTTTTTAGTTTAGTTCTTCAAAAAGGGTCGAAAAAGATAGTTATTGCCTGTTGACAGAGAAATGGCTCATATGTGTTAGGTATGTTGCCCCGTTTCACTTATTAAGCTCTCCAACGGAATATGCAATTGTGAATGCAAATTACGAATCATGTTTAAAGAGAGGCTTCGGCGACGATTAAGAATTTCTGACACTCGACCCCTTGGCCCAATATATTTTTCAAGGTCTTTTCTAGATAGATTCATTTGCTCCATCCTGAATTTTATCGCTTCAATTGGATCAGGCGGGTCGATTGGGTGATGCTCTTTTTCATAGTTATCTATTAGCACAAGAAGAATATCCAATTTATCGCCTTTTTTTGTGCCTTCTTCGGCCCCCCATAACTTCTCAACCTCTGCCAGGGCTTGCTCATAATCTGATTCAGTTTTTATTGGGTGAATATTCATTACACTACCTCCGCATCGATCTTGTCGTATTGTTTGTGTGTACCAACAAACTTTACAAAGCAAACCTGCCGACCGTAATCAATTGCCACAATCAACCTGTATTTATTTCCAGCAATATTAAATACGACGCGATTCTTTTTAAGAATACTTGCATTCCTAAATTGCGCCTTAATATCCTGGGGAGAACTCCATTTAGCCTTTAATGCTTCTGAATGCCAAGCTTCTAATGCTGGCCTTGAGTCCAGGTAACTTGGTGATGATGACCAAAATTCTCTCAATGTTCGCTTTGCTATTACTCTCATAAAGCAAAGTATAGACCGATCCCTTTATGGGATCAATGGGCTTATAGGCTAACAACCAAAAAACCTCTAACTTATTGATTAAATGATAGGCTCTCGATTTTTTGAGCGCCTAATGCTTTAGACTCTCCATTATCCACAACTCATAATTCAATTTTGACAAGTTCAAGAGCATCAACATAATTTTGTAATGCACGGTAACCACGCCAAACATTCTTTTTTTTGTTCTGTTGTTCTGTTATACCAGATAATTTCTCCCTTCTAATCAGCCCGATACTCAAGTATGTCACCTGGCTGGCAATCCAGGTGTTTGCAGATAGCATCCAGTGTAGAGAAACGGATAGCCCGAGCTTTTCCTGTTTTCAGGACAGAGAGATTCTGGACCGTAATTCCAATTGCCTCTGCCAGATCCTTTTGTTTCATCTTTCGCTTTGCAAGGATGACGTCGACATTAACAATAATAGCCATATCGTTCCGCTCAAATCACAAGGTTGTCTTGTTCTTTCAATTCACGGCCCATATCCATCACACAGGCTATGAGAACAACAAACAATCCGATGATTAAAAAGCCGACTTCAAGCCGAGCAGCAAGGTAACCCGAGCTAATCTCGTAAAATGTTAAGACAGGGCCTGTTATCAACGTTTGAAGCATACCCGCAATATCTATTGAAGCAACGGCCCAGCCAATTCTGCGGATGGCGGCAACATTCTCTACTGTAAATATAATACCTTCGCGGTACAGTCCAAGTAGTTTATAGAGAAACCAAAACGCAATCATGTAAACAACTGACTTTATTAATCCAAGCGCCAGTACCACCAACAGCCCCACCCCGGTTATTCGGCTCGTATCGAGGGCGATGCCTTGCGGTATGTTCAACAACTCTGCCCACGCACCGGTAACTGCGTTTAGTGCTACGGCGCAAGGCGTCAGAATGATCAATACGAAAACTACGATCTGTAGCCTTGTACTCGTTTTTTTAAGTTTTTCCACACTGTTTTTCTCCTGATTTTCAATATCTTAAATGATTTATACCTGACACGTCCCGAGCGCACCACTCCAGGTGAGTATTTTCACGAGAGCAACAAGTCTTCAGTTCAATTCTAGAGCCTTTAAACGCATTCGGCAATTTATATCGGCAAATAATTATTGATAAACAATAAATTTATATCTATAATCGGTAATATCATCTCGTTCAGGAGATCGAAAAAATGAAGATCCTTCGCAGCACCGTAACCACTACCATCATCACAATTATTAGCGTATCTACACCCGTATTTTCTCAGGAAAATACCGATAATGATGAAATCACTAACAAGAGATCGCTCAGTGCAGGCATTGGCTTTCCTGACTATTCGCAGCCCTCTCAAGCAAAAATTGGTTTTGGTATCGGCTCCTTTCCAAAGTATGAAGGCTCTGATGATTATGCCGTGACAGGGTTACCACTGATAGAAATTAGAAAACCTGGCATCTTTTTCGTGAAAGGAGCCAGCATCAATACAAACGAGGGCTTAGCCAGCGCAGGGCTGGCACTCCTCCATTTCTCTTACTCAGAGGAATCCAATCGTCGTATGCAGCTTGTGATGGGGCCGCTTGTCCGTGCTTACGGTGGTCGGGACGAAAGTGATAATGACGTATTGAACGGACTGG
>JAADIL010000096.1 GCA_013151355.1 Gammaproteobacteria bacterium | reverse complement strand
GTTATGTGCAAATTGATACGCTATCGGTGGTCGAACGCGCGCATCACCATGTATTGTGGAACCGGGTGCCGGGCTATGACCCAGCCCACCTGAACCGGCTGATCAGTGAGCAGGACATCTTTGAGTATTGGTACCATGCCGCTTCGTATCTGCCAATGCGCGATTACCGTTATGCGCTACCGCACATGGCCTCGATACGCAATGGTGAAAATCGCTATTACACTAATGTCGACGAACACCTGATGAATGAGATCTTGGCCCGCGTGCAGAGGGGGCGTTACGGGTGCGTGATCTCGACAAGGGGAAGAAGGGAAAGGGCAAATGGTGGAACTGGGGGCCGGGCCGGCGCGCCCTCGACAAGCTGTTCATGCAGGGCGATCTGATGGTGTGCGGACGCAATGGCATGGAGAAGGTCTATGACCTCGCCGAACGCTGTTTGCCAGAGGGCATCGATCTGAGCATGCCCACGCTGAGCGAATATGCGACCTATTTGTTCGACACCACACTCAGGGCGCACGGTGTCTTTACCTGGAAGCAGCTATTGTACCTGAAGACGGGTAAACCCTTGCGGGACGCGATGCGTGAAGTTCTTGACGAGCGTATCGAAGCCGGAGTGGTGAGAGCACTGGATAACACCGATGGGCCAACCGCCTACGTGGACATCAAGGCATTCGAACAAGCACCGACGATCGACGCTGCACTGAAGGTGCTGTCCCCATTTGATAACGTGGTGATCCACCGCGATCGCTTGAGTACGCTGTTCGGATTCGACTACCGGATTGAATGCTACGTATCGGCGCCTAAACGTGTGTTCGGCTATTTTTGTCTGCCAATCCTGTACGGCGACAAGTTCGTCGGTCGAATCGATTGCAAGGCGCATCGGGCCGACCAGCGTTTTGAAGTTTTAAGCCTGAACCTGGAGGATGGTGCACTCGACCGGGATCAGTTTTTCCCCGCGTTAAATGACGAGCTACAAAGGCTCGCCGACTTTAATAAGTGCCCGTTACTCGATGCGAGCGCAGTTGCTGCGGAGGGTGGGTAATCAATAGTCAAATTGGGGAATAAAAGGGTTAGGCCTTGCCTTTTCCTGTCAACCGGAAAACAGGCTCAAGTTAGAAGCGCTAAGGTCAGGTCTTGCATTCAAGCGCTGGCTTCAAATGATTTTACTGCATGGCTCACTGTTGAATGATGAACACTAAACCATTCAGAAATTTCTTTCATCGTGTGCTCACCTGAAACATAAGCCTGTGCTATGGCAGTTTTTCGATCAGTGGTGTTTTCTTCGTACCATTGTAGAGATTGGGCCAAAGGTCGACGTTGCAGCCGGGGTATCTCGTTTAACTGCTCTTTCTTTAAATCACCGAGCTTGTATGTATGCTTTCAATAAATTCATCATTACCTGGATACATTTACTGCTTGATTGCAAGACCTGACCCTGTCTCTTCCTTTGAAGGCATGGCTTATGAAAATTACGACGGAGACACTTGAAAAGGATACCCTTATCATTTCAAGGTCCACTCAAGGCTTTTAAAATAGATGTTTTATCCGAACATTTTCGCTGAAGATATTTTTTTCAAGTGACCTGGTAGTAACTCCTATAAGTAAATCTCCCACTTGGTTTCATCGCAATTATTACCAAAGGGTAACAAAGTGGCACCACATGCTTTCCCCGCCAGGCATACGCCAGCTATTCTTTAAAATATTCTCCGTTATTAGTCGCGCCACAATCATCATTTCTGTTACCAAACATGGAGCATTACCAAATGGTAAAAGAATAATTAACACCTCATTGTTAGAGTATTGCGTAATGTCAAAGTCAATTTCCTGTCAGCAAAAATTTATAGCTGGATTGACGGAGACAGGTCTCGTGATATTCCACAGGAGGTTCACATGCATCAACACTTACTGACTTTAAGGCCAACCGCATTACCAGGAAAAGAATCCAGAAAGTGGCTTATTTTTTTCTTACCATTGTTATTCGTTACAATTACTGCCCTTCCCTATATTTGGTATGTACATTTTAACTATCGCTTTGTCACCATCACGGAGAATAAAGTCTACAAATCAGGGGAAATTCCTCCTGAGAAAATTGCCAGCTATATTAATAAGCACAAAATTAAAACCGTGATCGACCTGAGGCATCCCGAACTTCAGGATCCTTTAAACCCGAAACAAGATGGCATCGATTTGGAAAGAGCTGAAGTTGGAAAAATTCCTGGTGTTAGATACGTTAATATTCCATCTGGGCAAGTCCCATCAAAGGACACCCTGAATAGTTTTTTTAAAGTGATGGATGACAGTAGCTCATATCCGGTATTAATTCATTGTTATCATGGCATTGGTCGTGCAATCATTTACTCTGCACTATATAGAATCGAGTATGAAGGATTTTCAAATGAAGCAGCCAGAGCAAAAACCAGAGTTTTCCTGGCTGGAAGCAGCTTTGATGAAGGAAGGTAACTACAAAGCCAGGAAATACGGTGATGCCAGCACGCTTTCTGCCTTGGGTGGGTGATCTGTGAAGAACAAAAACTTGTTGTATATTACCTCACAAATCTTCGGCCTTCCTTTACTGTACATTGCCGAGACAAAGCACCCTCAGTGCCCGTAAAATTTTGCGGCTCACCGCCAACCTGCGATACACCGCTTTTTGTTAACTTAATGACATTGGTAGCGTCCCCTTTTCATCCGGTTTCTTTCAGACTGTCTCTCGCGGGTTGCCCTTTGTCTTTTGCTAGTAGTTAACATCCATATAGCGATATAATTACCACAAGATGGTGACCTTTTTATAGAAGGTTTACACCTCATAGTTCATGCCCATACCGGGTTTACACAAACGCTTCCACCCGGACAAAATAATGCCGCGTCGCTACGCAGCTTTATTTTTCCAGTGAAGCACGATACCAGAATCGTAAAAACATGGAATGGATAAATAAATATTTCGACGAAACTGATAGTTTCCCAAGGCCTGATTGGGGAAATATTTATGAGTATGTAGAAGCACACCTTGAGAATGAAGATCAGAATAAATTGTGGTGTGGAATTGCTAATGCGTGGATGAAAAAACTCAAATCCAAACTTTCTGATGGTTATCAAATTCATGAATCTGATAACCATATTCTTGTTACAACTGAATCAGACAGGTATGTAACATTATTACAAAGCTTTCTTGAGATAACTCCAGGAAAGATACTGTCTACATTGAAGGGTATAGCATCTGATGAAGGCTATGGAAAATACGTGGTGATAGTTTTCAATGATATTGATGATTATTATTCATATATGTCATATTACTACCCTGAAGATGGTGTGTTTGGGCTCAGCTCGGGGGTTTATTTAAATAATGGTTATGGACATTTTGTATTCCCTTATCAAGATGTTACATATGCTGAATCAGTTATTGCCCATGAAATGACACATTCGCTTCTTTCACACTTACCAATACCCTTGTGGCTAAACGAAGGTATGGCGGTAACTATAGAAAATATGATTACTGGGTCCGCACCTTTAAGCATGGATAATGAATTATTTGCGAGGCATAAAGCATTTTGGGGTGAAAAAGAAATACAAGAGTTTTGGTCGGGCGATGCATTTTATCGTCCTGATGAAGGGCAGGAACTTGGCTATCATTTAGCTCAATTTGCGGTTAAATCATTATCCCATGATTATGAGGCATTTGTTCGTTTTGCAAATAAAGCTAAATATGATGATGGTGGTGAATCAGCAGCAAATGAAATTTTTGGAGGCGGCCTGGGCGGTCTTATAGCTCAGTTTTTTGGTGATGGAAATTGGGCACCTAAACCTCAAGAATGGAAAAAACGGAATAAAGAAAACTCTACAAGTCGTCCAGCTTGACTCATAGTTGTCAGGCTAAGCCCTGTCCGGGAAGAGGGTGGAGCTGGAATGTTTATCAATTTTTTGTTCCGCTCTATTCAAACAGAGTAAAAGCGTAGGGTGGAACAAGCGCAGCGGTTCCACCAACAGGCTATAAGGAACAACAAATCGTCCTTGTGTTCATGCCCGCTGACAAAAAAATCAAAGCCCTGCAACAAAAATCCGACTGTCTGAAACAGGAGAAAAAGTCCTCATGCAACAAAGACTTACTGGAAAAAAGCGAGTCAGGGTGGACGTCGATGGCTAATCGAACTTTGAATCTCTATGGGTTCAATTCCCCGCAGCTTGCTGAGAATACCGTCATTCTGGCGCAGGCCAGAATCCAGAGGTTGAAACCCCTGGACACCGGCCTTCGCCGGTGTGATGTTAATACCCCGTCAGCTTGCTGCGGGGTCGTTTATTATGTCCTTTTTCCCGTTTGGTGGAACCGCTGCGCTTGTTCCGCCCTGGCTGGCTTAGCCTGACGGCTATGCAGCTTGACCCCTAAAAGCGTCGTTTCACTTTGCGGCACTCTGCTTTTTCGGTTAATTTAATTCAAGCGTTAAGGCTGTGGGAAAGTTTAAAAAAACATGAAATTTTTGCATAGAATAAGGAGTTTCCCCTTTTTCCCTGACTTGACATGAAAGCATTGAATTAGAAAGGAATTGAGGTGATCATTTTTTTATGATTTTTATTCCAAAGAGTTTTTCTACAATCTCGTTAGCGGTTAGCGGTTTTGTCATGGCGCCAGCTACGATGGTGACTCATCTTCAGTGTCACCCTTTGACGGAAGCTCGCTGGAGATTTCGAGCAGCTTTTCGGTAAGAACGGTGCGTGTGGTGGGTGCTGGTGTATACTTTGGCGGTTACCACGCAAGCAGTTCGATTCTCAGCAACGCGTCCAGTTATGCGATTTGATTTCAATGATCGTCCAGACCGCTAACACAT
>JAADIL010000268.1 GCA_013151355.1 Gammaproteobacteria bacterium | reverse complement strand
GTCAGGCGACGCTCAAGAAAGTTCAGTGTCAGAGAAAAAACCAGCCCCAAAGCGCCAATCACAAAAATACCGGCGTACATGGCTTTGATGGAAAAGGTTTCCCATGACTGCCAGATCAAATAACCAATGCCTGCATCGGCACCGGAAAATTCTGCGGCGACCATGATCACCAGGCTGTAACCGATGGCCAGCTTCAGTCCGGTGAAAATCGCCGGTAATGCGCCGGGCAAAATTATCCGCAGGATAAAATTACGTTTTTTGATACGATAGACCTGTGCAACGTCGTGGTAAATTTTTGCCACACTGTCTACGCCGTGCAAGGTGTTAATCAGCACCAGAAAAAAACTGCCAATAGCAACGACGACAATTTTGGACATTTCACCAATGCCAAAAATGAGCATGATCAGCGGCAGGATGGCAATTTTGGGAACAGGGTAAAGCAATGCCACCAGCGGATAAATCATCACGCGCACGGTATGATTGAGGCCCATGGCTATGCCCAGAGCAATACCGCTGGCACAGCCCGCCAGATATCCCCAGAAGATGCGATAGAGACTGGCGCTAATGTCTGTCAACAAACCCTCATCAGGACTGGTGAAAATCAAATAATAAAAAATAGCGCTGGGTGCAGGAAAAAACCGGGCATCAAGCAGACCGCTGTGAGTGCTTGTTTCCCATAACAATAAAGCGCCCAGTGGCGATGCCAATAACCAAAAATAACGGTTTTTGGGCATCAGGCAGATTGCCGGTTATTGGCATTAAAGGGTTCATATTCTTCGTGCAACAGTTCCATGAGTTCACTAACCTGATCCTGGTACGCAGGCAGTTTGCGCAGAGCCAAAAATTCTCGTGGTCGTGGCAGGTTGATATCAATAATGGTTTTTACTGTGCCGGGGTGGGCGTTCATCACCAGCACCCGGTCGGCCAGAAATACGGCTTCTTCAATGTCGTGAGTGACAAATACCAGAGTCTTTTTTTTGCGTTGCCAGATTTCCAGCAACAAACCGTGCAATGCACAACGTGTCGGGTAATCCAGAAACACAAACGGCTCGTCCATTAGCAGGATGTCCGGTTCGTTGGCAAAGCTGCGGGCAATGCTGACTCGTTGACGCATGCCGCCGGACAATTGATGTGGAAAATAATTCGTAAATTTTGTTAATCCTACCAGACTGATAAACTCGTTAACGATGACATCAAGATCACGACCAGCCATGTGCACATTATTTTCCAGCAGAAAACGAATATTGTCGCCTGCTGTCATCCACGGGAACAAACCGTGCTCCTGAAAGACCATGCCAATACTGATCGGCCTGGAGGTGTTCAGTGGTTGAATATTCAGTTCGCCGGATGTCGCGGTTTCCAGGCCCGCAATGGTGCGCAACAAACTGGTTTTGCCGCAACCACTGGGGCCAAGAATGCAAAAAAATTCGCCTTGTTTGATGTGAAAATTCAAATTTTCATAGGCGACGGTCTGCTCCTCTTTGCGGGAAAAAGTGCGAGAGAAGATTTTGCTGAGGTGGGTGACGGAAACTTGCATGAAAATTTTACAAGTATCGCTACGGGTAGCGACCCAGTTTTTTAACAGCCGCGTGTGCGTAGCCAAGATCAACGATGGTATCAACATCCGGCATGGCTTTCAGGTAACCCTGTTGGTAGTACCATTGTGCATCAGTTTTCAGGCTTTGCACATTCACCAGACCATCCGGGCTCAGGCCAACCGGAACCACTTTCTGATAAATGGAGGCATCCCTGATACGTGTGAATTGTGTGAGAATGCGAATAATATCCTGTTTGCCTTTGCCTTTTTCAAAGGCATCGTTGTAGTCACGCAACCCGCGCACATAAGCGTTCATAAAACCCTGTGCCTGCTTTGGGTGTTGTTTCATAAATATGGGAGAGTAATAAATAACAGCGCTTTGCTGGTCAGGATAGATCTCATCGTTACCTGCCACGCGTACAGCAAAATCATGTTTAATCGCGGCGGCAACAAAGGGTTCGATTTGCACCGTGGCATCAATAGATTTATTGGCCAGGGCAATATTCATGTCTGAATAGGCCAGCGTGACCAGTTTGATGTCCTTTAACGTTAACCCGGCCTTGTGCAAATATTTTTCGATGACTATTTGTTGTGAAACACCTTTGGCTGTAACCGCCAGGGTCATACCCTTCAGGTCCCTGAAATCATGATAACGACCATTATCGACGTGATCCTTGCGTACAATCAGTGCGAGATAACCATGGCCGGGACTCACGGTACCCTTGTCGGAAACGATTTTGATGGGGATGTCCTGGGCGATGGCATTGTACATGCCAGCGTTGACGTTGCCGCCAGCGACAAACAATTGTCCCGTGGCCAAAAAAGGCACCATTTTTGCGCCAGAGGCCTTGAAGGGATTGATCACTACATCAATCCCTTCTTCGCGAAAATACCCCCGTTCCCTGGCGATGAACACGGCGGCAGAACTCATTACCGGGGAAATGCCAACAGGTACTTCCAGCAGTTTTGCAGCAAAACTGTTGCCGGTTAACAGGGTGCCCAGTAAAAAAAGAGAGGCTGGCAGGTGACGTAAAAACATAGTTTATTTCCGTTGAATAAATTTTCCCGCAGCACAAGCTGCAAGCTGGCGAAGTTTACACCTCTGGATTCTGGCTAAAAACATGCCAGAGTGCCAACATTTGCAGCGGGCTGCGCGAGAAACTGCACCTTACAGAGGTTAAAACTTTCCAGAATCATGCTCATCATATCGTATTCATAACAAACTTAAACTGCTGAAGTAGAGTCCGATGCCGGTGACAGCAGCCAGTGCGCCAGCAATTTCGCGCCAATTGACACGCTCTTTCAGCCAAAAAACAGCCAGCGGTAAAATGAACAGAGGGCTGGTGGAGTTAAGTGTGGCAGCAACAGCAGCATAGGTGTATTTCAGTGCCACAACGGATAACCAGGTACCCAGCAAAGCACCGATCAATGAGGCAACAAGCAGGATTTTCAGTAATTTTCCATCACGTAACGGGCTGACCCAACCCAGCAAATCGCGCACCATCAGCCCCCAAAAAGTCAGTCCGGCAATCGCAAAAGCCTGGCGAACGAAAGTGGCTTCCAGTGCAGGTATGTCGGCCACGCCAATTTTGGTGGCGATGATACCCAGGGCATTGGCGACCACGAATAACAGACCAAAAAAAAGCCCGCTACGGTATTTTTCGCGTGGCTGGAATTGTGAATGTGGTTGCGTATTTTCCTGCGGTGCACGCTGCCACAATACATAAGTGACTCCAGCAATGGCCAGCGCCATGCCCAGCCAGGCCAGGGCAGAAATTTGTTCGTCTAAAAAAATCACGGCAATGAGTGCGGTGGTGACCGGAATCAGCGAACCAAGCAACAGAGTACGCCGGGCCCCCAGTCGCATCAGGGCCAGAAAATACAGTGTGTCACCAAAGCAGATGCCGATAATGCCGCTGAGCGCCAGCGCGGCAAGACTGTTTGTATCCAGTGATGCCAACCCGGAATAAAATCCGGGTAATAACAACACGGCCATAAACAACATTGCTGCCAGTCCCTTGGCCAGATTGATGCCCATCGCGGTAATGCGATCACCAATGCGCCGAAACAAAATGGCAGCAACGGCCCAACAAAGGGCCGACAACAATGCAGCAACAGCACCCAAAAGATGAGACTGGAATGAAGTAATGAGAAGATCCCGTGTGAAAATTACGCGATTCAATGCCGTTTGGCACAACACAACATGACTGTTGTGCCAGGAACGTGACACTTTGGTGATCATGCGTTGCTACCATGGCATTATAGCATTTTCACTCAGACAAACTCACTCAGGGAGCCTCTGGTCAGGTCTGAGGACCGCTAGTGGCTTAACCGGAAGCTCTTCACCACACTAATCAGGATTACAAATGACGCAACACATTTTTATAAAAACAGGCATTTTGTTATTCGTCATAATTTTTATCGTCGGCTGCCTGCATTCAACACACATTGGCCAGCCACTCATGACAGTCCCTCATCCAGGAAAATATCAACTGGTTTATTACACGCCGCCGCAGGAATTTCCGTTGCACTCCATGGCCACAGTGGATGGACGGGAGTTTTTGGTAACGGAGGGCGTTGTGCTGCCCTCGGCACAAAGCCTGTATTTATTGACACACTGGAAGGTTTTTAATGATGAAACCGTACTGGATGTGGGTACGGGCTCGGGCGTGCAGGCTGTTTTTGCCGCAGACAAAGCCCGTAAAATTGTCGCCACCGATATTGATCCTGTAGCCGTTAAAATAGCCAGACTGAATGCAAAAAGAAATGGGGTCGATAATATCATCGACGTCAGGCAGGGCGATTTGTTTGCACCCATCAACAAGGATGAAAAATTTGATGTCATCTTGTTTAATATTGACTACCCCCACAGTGAGGCAACCCTGGGGCTCTGGAAAGTGCATGAGCGTTTTTTTGCCGAGGTGAAGAATCACCTTGAACGCGGTGGACGTATTTATTATCAATCGGGCCGTATTGATAACGTGACACACATCAACGCTATGGTTAGCAAAAATGGCATGAGCATTGTCAGCATGCGCATGGATGCTGCACTGGAAGTAGACAGACAACCTATTGTGTATCTGATTAAACGCAACCTGGATATGGAAGTAAAAGCAAACGTCCAGGGCGGATGACAGCGTTGTTTGACGTTTGCACAAAATTTCTAACACTTTCGCACAACGACGTGGAGCGGGTGATGGGAATCGAACCCACGTCATCAGCTTGGGAAGCTGAGGTAATACCATTATACGACACCCGCATGACTTGTCGTGACAGACCTGTCGCAAGACCCTTATTTTGTACGCGCAAACTGTGAATTCAGGCAGAAAAAAGGTTGGCCATGCGCCAGCAAACCTGTGCTAGTATCCTCTGTATATTACCACGTACCGGGTGATTCATAGTGTCTTTATCGGTAGGCCATCCATTGCTTGATGCCATCATCAGGCTCACTGCGCAGCGCGATCAGGAAACTCTCGCGGACGCTCTGGTTGATACCATTCTTACTCTCACCAATACGGACTCCGCCAGCATTTATGCTCTGGGCGGCGAACTTGGCCATCTTTCCGCCAAGGTGCTGGCCAGCAGCAACGAACCTGTCGGTAGTCATATTACTCCTCTGGATGTACGCCCCGGCTTACGTGCCTGTATCGAAGGTCACAATACGATCACGGTGGCGACAAAAAACGGACACCAGATGATTCACCCGGTACTGGAACAAGGCAACGTGGTGGGGCTGATGATTCGTGAGCATGCACATACTTACGATCATCAAAGTGATGTGATTGAAGGCCTGATGGCCATTTATGCCAACCAGCAATCCCTGCTGAATCATCAACAGCGCGATGGATTAACCGGCCTGTACAATCGGGTGGCGCTACAAAACTGGATGGGCAAGGCACTCACTACTGACCCCCATGGCGAACGCCGTGCCAGTGACACCAACAACAATGATGTACCGCCAAGCTGTTTTGCCATGTTCGATATTGATTTGTTCAAACGCATCAATGATACCAAAGGTCATTTATACGGCGACGAAGTGTTACTGGTGTTTGCCGATCTGATGCGTGAATCATTTCGTTACAATGATTTGTTGTTTCGCTACGGTGGTGAAGAATTTGCGGCGGTACTCAATGACACCGATCTCGACACCGCGCTGATGGTACTGGAGCGTTTTCGCGAAACCGTGGCGCAACACAATTTTGCCCAGCTCAATCAGGTCACCGTTACCATCGGCGTAACGCAAATCACTCCGTACCTGCCAGCCGACAAACTTATTGAGCGTGCCGACAAGGCCTTGTATTTTGGAAAAAATCATGGCCGCAATCAAGCCAACGCTTTTGAGTGGCTGGATAAAGGCGACATCGTGCCCACTATCGGCGAACATCCACAAAGCTACAAACTATTTTGAGTGGTTGACCATCGGTTAACCACTCGTTAATCTCCGCGTCCATGCAAATCCAGCTCAACGGTGAAAGCCGCAACATCCCCGATCACAGCAGTGCCCAGAATCTGGTCGAATTGCTGGAACTTACTGGCAAACGCCTGGCCATGGAGGTCAACCGGGAGATCGTGCCACGTACCACCTACGCGCAACATTCGTTGCACGAGGGTGATCACATCGAAATCGTGCATGCCATCGGGGGTGGTTAGTAAGGAATGGACCGGGTGCATCCTGCGCGAATGTTCATCAGCGGTTATAATAATCGCCACCCTATATTCCGGCGTAACGCGCCACACGCATTGGTATTACAATCATGTCAGAGAACACAAATTTGCGGGATGACGGTTTCGTTATCGCGGGCTCCACCTTCCACTCCCGCCTGCTGGTGGGCAGCGGCAAATACAAGGATCTCGATGAGACCCGGCAAGCCACCGAGGCCAGCGGCGCGGAGATCATCACCGTGGCGATCCGTCGCACCAACATTGGCCAAAACCCGGGAGAACCCAACTTGCTGGATGTGGTACCACCCGGCCGGTACACCATCCTGCCCAACACCGCCGGTTGTTACACCGCCGAAGATGCTGTGCGCACCTGCCGTCTGGCACGTGAGTTGCTGGATGGACACAAGCTGGTAAAACTGGAAGTGCTGGGTGATGAAAAAACCCTGTACCCGGATGTCACCGCCACCCTCGAAGCAGCAGAAACTTTGGTGAAAGACGGTTTCGACGTGATGGTTTATACCAGCGATGACCCCATTCTTGCCAAACGTCTGGAAGACACGGGTTGCTGCGCAGTGATGCCACTGGCCGCACCCATTGGCTCCGGTCTGGGTATTCAAAACAAATACAATCTGCTCACGATTATTGAAAATGCCAGCGTACCCGTTTTGGTGGACGCCGGTGTAGGTACCGCATCGGATGCTGCTATTGCCATGGAGCTGGGTTGTGACGGTGTGTTGATGAACACCGCCATTGCCGGTGCACAAAACCCCGTGCTCATGGCCTCGGCAATGAAAAAAGCCATTGAGGCCGGACGTGAAGCTTTCCTTGCCGGGCGCATCCCGCGCAAACGTTATGCCTCAGCGTCATCTCCACTGGATGGTACTTTTTTTTGAGTCTTGCTGATTTTCTTAAAATCTGACGTAAAGGCGCGAAGACGCTGAGAATGCAACGTTTTAATTGAGAAAAAACCATTTTCAACCCGGAAAATACAGGACACTACCACCATGGCAGCTGTCTACTCATTTTTCTCTGCGCCCTTTGCATCTTCGCACCCTTGCGCTGGAAGCTTTTTTCTGGACGCCCGAAAAACCAATGTCTGAAGACACACATCGTCCCATCCGCAGTTTTGTACGCCGAGAAGGCCGCCTGACCTCCGGCCAGCAATACGCTCTTGATGCACTGTGGTCACGTTATGGCATCGACAGTGCCGGACCCAACATTCTGGCACCAGAACGCATTGCCCGTAACGAACCAATACTGATACTGGACGACTGTTTCGACCGCAAACCCAACTCCAGCCGACAGACGGTGTTGGAAATTGGCTTTGGCAACGGTAGCTCGCTGGTCGAAATGGCCACTGCCCTGCCGGATCATGATTATCTCGGTATTGAAGTACACCGCCCCGGTGTGGGCAATCTGTTGCGTTTGCTGGAAGAGCACAAGCTGCGTAATGTACGGGTGCTCTGCGACGACGCTGTGCAAATTCTCGGACACCGCCTGCCCAATGCCTGCCTCGACCGGGTGCAACTGTTTTTCCCCGACCCCTGGCATAAACGACGCCACCACAAACGACGCATTGTCAGCCCGGAATTCGCGGCACTCATCGCAACAAAACTCCGCCCTGGCGGCGTGTTTCATCTGGCCACTGACTGGCAACACTATGCCCGACAGATGATGAATGTGCTTGACGCTGCACCCGATTATCAAAATTGCGCAAATATTGGCAAGTATTCACCACGCCCGGACTGGCGCCCACTGACCAAATTTGAACAACGCGGCCAACGCCTCGGTCATGGTGTATGGGATTTACTCTTTGAGCGAATGTAATACATGTGTTTTATTGCCCTGGTTAATTCCCCCATTCGTGGCTTCAATTGGGGAGCAGAGCTAAATCAGTGTATTATAATTTGGTTTTTTTCGAGCCCTGTTCTGTGCACAAAGGAGGCACAGGGAAAAAATATCGTGGCATGTAAAAAAGTACCGTTATCAAACCATCCACTACGCTGATTTCTAAAAAGGAAACCCGGTGAGCGATTCCGACAAACCGACGTTTAACCCTGTTTTACCAAAACGGCTCGTTGCCGCCGCACTCTTTGTCCTGCTCGGTCTGTATCTGGCCAGCGTGGTGCCCAGTATCGAGATCGCCTGGGTCACGGCAATTCTGTTGCTGACCATTTACCTGTTTGCTTTCGAGATTGTCGGTATTGATGTGGCCGCAGTGAGCATTATGGTGATCCTTGGACTGACCACCTTGCTGGCACCGCTGATGGGATTGGAGAAGGGGTTGGTGGATACCCAATATCTGTTCAATGGTTTCTCCAGTAACGCGGTGATGTCGATTATTGCGGTGATGATTCTCGGGGCCGGGCTGGACAAAACCGGGTTGATGGGCCAGGTGGCAGCTTTCATTCTCAAAGTCGGTGGCAACAGCGAGAAACGCATTATTCCCATCATTTCCAGCACGGTGGGGGTGATTTCCTCATTCATGCAAAACGTGGGGGCGGCGGCACTGTTTTTGCCCGTGGTATCACGTATTTCGGCACGTTCCGGCCTGCCCATGTCTCGCCTGCTGATGCCCATGGGTTTTTGCGCCATTCTCGGTGGCACTGTCACCATGGTGGGCTCCAGCCCACTAATTCTGCTCAATGATCTGATTCTCACCTCCAACACTGCCCTGCCCGCCACGCAGCAAATGGACACCTGGTCACTGTTCTCGGTAACGCCTGTCGGCCTGGCACTGGTGGTTACCGGTATTATCTATTTTATGGTGGCCGGGCGTTTTGTATTGCCGGTGACGGAAAAACAGGATGTCGGCTCAGCCACCAGCACCATGGCCTATTTTCAAAACATCTACGGTCTGGACTACGCGCTGTTTGAAGTCTTTGTACCGCCGACAAGCTCGCTGGTGGGGCACATGCTCGATGACGTGGAGCACGCCTGTAAAATCCGTGTTATTGCTTCGCAACGCGGGGCCAATGACCTGCGTATCGGCCCCGGCGGGCTGGCGCGAGATGTGGGCATCGAGGCCAGCAGCGTACTGGGTATTCTTGCCTCACCGGAGAACCTCCAGGCCTTCGTGAAAAAATTCGGACTGGATTTACACGAACATCTGCTGACGTTTTCTGAGTCTCTGGCCGCCACCAAAGCGGGTATTGGTGAGGTGGTCATCCCGCCCGGTTCGGGCCTCATCGGCAAAAGTGCGCGTGATGTATGGATGCGGAAAACCTACGGAATCGCCATGGTGGCTCTGCATCGCAACGGCGAAACCTTGCGTGAAGGCGAAGGTATTCGTGATTTGCCGCTACAGGCGGGTGACACGCTGGTGGTACATACCACCTGGGACGCATTTGCGCGTTTGCGTCACAACAAGGATTTTGTATTGGTGACCACCGAATACCCGCATGAAGAAATACGTCCGAACAAGGTGGGGGTGGCACTGTTTTTCTTTGCTGTGTCGTTAACGCTGGTGTTGTTCACGGATCTACGTTTATCGGTCGCACTGCTCACCGGTGCCATCGGCATGATCCTCTCCGGCGTATTAAAAATCGAAGAAGCATACACTGCGGTGTCGTGGAAGACCGTGTTCCTGCTCGCCAGTTTGATTCCGTTGGGGATGGCAGTAGAAACGACAGGAACCGCCAGATGGATCGCCGAGCAGACCTTGTCCGTGGTGGGTGACATGCCCATCTGGGTAATCCAGGCTGCGGTGGCCTTGCTGGCCACCTTCTTTACGTTAGTCATGTCCAACGTGGGCGCCACCGTATTGCTGGTACCGCTGGCGGTCAATATTGCCATTGGCGCAGGTGCAGACCCGGCAGTGTTTGCACTCACGGTAGCCATTGCCACCTCCAATTCATTCCTGATTCCCACTCACCAGGTAAACGCGCTGATCATGGGGCCGGCCGGTTATCGGGTACCCGATTTCGTAAAAGCCGGTGGCATCATGACGATTCTGTTTCTGGTAGTGATGATGGTGATGATGAATATTGTTTTTCAGGTGTAAACACTGATCGTCAAAGGTGCGTGTTTAATATTAATTTCATGACATCAGGCACACATTCAAACGGTCAACTGCAAAATCCAGGTTAACTACTCAATATCAGATAGTCAGGCAAAGAAAGAACAAAAAAGGAATCCGTTTGTGATCAAATTTTTGTTGATGATAATAACCATCCTGTTACCAGGATTCGCGGCAGCATCTGCGACAGGCGGTGAAACACTGGATTTAAAAACACTGGATTTGACCAACCACCCTGTGGGCTATGCCGCCATTGCCATTTTTGTGTTGGCCTACGTGTTTGTGATGGCCGAAGAATTCACCCAGTTGCGCAAATCCAAACCCGTGGTACTTGCCGCAGGCATCATCTGGGCGATGATCGCCGCAGTCTACGTCAGCAACGGCATGACTCACGAAGCCGAAGCAGCAGTGCGCTACAATCTGCTGGAATACGCCGAGTTGATGCTGTTCCTGCTGGTCGCCATGACCTACGTCAACACCATGGATGAGCGTCGGGTGTTCAGTGCCCTGCGTTCCTGGCTGATTCGCAAAGGCTTCAGTTTCCGTCAGCTGTTCTGGCTCACCGGCATCCTCGCTTTCTTTATTTCGCCCGTGGCAGATAACCTTACCACCGCCCTGCTGATGTGCGCCGTGGTACTGGCGGTGGGTGGCAATAATACTCGCTTCGTCAGCGTTGCCTGCATCAACATCGTCATCGCCGCCAATGCCGGTGGTGCTTTCAGTCCTTTTGGCGATATCACGACCCTGATGGTATGGCAAAAAGGCACAGTGGAGTTTTGGGGTTTCTTCGCCCTGTTCCTGCCCTCGGTGGTCAACTTCCTGGTGCCTGCCGCCATCATGCACTTCGCCATTCCTGTCGAGCAACCCGTCGCCAGCAATGAAATGGTACCCATGAAGCGTGGTGCGCGACGTATTATCGGCCTGTTCCTGTTAACCATAGCCACTGCTGTCAGTTTTCATAACTTCCTGCGCCTGCCGCCGGTGATCGGCATGCTCACTGGTCTGAGTTATTTGCAATTCTTTGGTTACTTTCTGAAGAAAACCTCCCGCATCAACAAATCTGCCAATAGTGACCGTATGGGCGAAGTAGAACCCTTCGACATTTTCAACAAAGTGGCACGCGCCGAATGGGACACCCTGTTATTTTTTTATGGCGTGGTGCTGTGTGTGGGTGGGCTGGGTTTCATCGGTTATCTGTCGCTTACCTCAGAGGCGATGTACACCCAGTGGGGCGCGACCAACGCCAACATTGCTGTGGGCGTACTATCGGCCATCATCGATAATATTCCGGTGATGTTTGCTGTGCTCACCATGAACCCGGACATGTCCACCGGCCAGTGGCTGTTAGTGACGTTAACCGCAGGTGTGGGTGGCAGCCTGCTGTCTATCGGGTCCGCCGCCGGAGTAGCCTTGATGGGTCAGGCACGTGGCCAGTACACCTTTTTCTCCCACCTCAAGTGGACACCGGTGATCGCTCTGGGTTATATGGCAAGTATTGGTGTGCACATGTGGATCAATGCCGATTTGTTTTAGCGATGCCTGGAAACGGTATGTCTAATTGAATTTGCCGCATATTTCTCGTTAGAGATTTTTTCAAAAATGCATCTCGAAGCCAGGCATCAGTTCATCCGCTGTGGTCCGGCTGGAAGCTGCTGAACAAAACACGACCGGAGGGGGCACGTTCCTAACTCAAAAATAACTGATAAGCCGGATTTTCCGTCTCCTCCCGGGCCTCATACCCCAACTCGTCCAGAAATACCTGAAACTCGTCAGCGTCCTCTGTTGGCACCTGAATTCCCGTCAAAATCCGCCCATAGGCGGCACCATGGTTGCGGTAATGAAACAGGCTGATATTCCAGCGGTTACCGATGCGATCCAAAAACCGTAACAATGCACCAGGTCGTTCGGGAAACTGAAAACGAAACAGGCGTTCATTGGCAACGTGTCCGGCGCTGTGGCCACCGACCATATAACGAATATGTACTTTGGCCATTTCATTATCAGTCATGTCCAACACGGAATAGCCACTTTTTGTCAGCTCGTTGATGAGTGCGTCTTTTTCGGTGTCACCACCGTGCATTTGCACACCAACAAAGACGTGGGCCTGGGTGTCATCACCGTAACGATAATTAAATTCGGTAATACCGCGCAGGCCAACGATGCCGCAAAATTTACGGAAGCTGCCAGGCTCCTCAGAGATAGTGACGCTGATCAGTGCTTCGCGGCGTTCACCAAGCTCGGCACGTTCAGCGACATGGCGCAGGCGATCGAAGTTCATATTGGCACCGCTGTCGATGGCGATCAGATTCTGGTCACGAATGCCTTCGCGTTCGACGTATTTTTTCAGTCCGGCGACGGCCAATGCCCCGGCGGGTTCGGTGATGGAGCGAGTGTCGTCGAAGATGTCTTTGATCGCGGCACAAATTTCGTCAGTTTTGACGAGGATGACTTCATCCACGGTTTCGCGGGCAATACGAAACGGTTCTTTTCCGGCCTGACGCACAGCGACGCCGTCAGCGAAGATGCCCACCTGATCGAGCACGACCCGTTCACCCGCAGCCAGTGCGGCGTGCATGCAGGGTGCGTCTTCGGGTTCCACGCCAATAATTTTGATATCCGGACGCAGGGTTTTGACCCAGGCAGCAATGCCCGCAATAAGTCCGCCGCCACCCACGGGTACGAAAATAGCGTGAACAGGGGATGGATGTTGTTCGAGGATTTCCATGGCCACGGTACCCTGACCGGCAATCACATCCGGGTCATCGTAGGGCGGGATAAACGTCATGCCACGTTGTTTGGCGACTTCCATCGCGTGTTCGAAGGCGTCATCGTAGGCATTACCGTGCAGAATAACTTCGCCGCCCATCTGCTCAACGGCGCGTACTTTGATGTCCGGTGTAGTTTTGGGCATGACGATAAGTGCATCCAGTCCCAAACGCCGGGCGGCCAGCGCAACCCCCTGGGCATGATTACCCGCCGAGGCAGCGATAACTCCTTTTTGCTGCTGGTCTTCACCAAGATTGGCAATTTTGTTGTAGGCACCGCGCAATTTGAACGAAAACACGGGTTGCAGATCTTCCCGTTTGAGCAGCACGCAGTTGTTGAGGCGTGCTGACAGTCCCGGTGCGGTTTCCAGCGGTGTTTTTTTTGCCACGTCGTAAACACGGGCATTGCGAATTTTTTCAACGTAATCCTTGAACATGGGCGTACGGTAGCAGCTTGCTGTTATTCTGTATAATGGCAGAGACTGACGAGGGGATAGATCTGCTCCCTCTGTGGATAGACCGAGGATACAAATAATGAATCAAGACGAAATGAAAAAAGCAGTGGCCAAAGCCGCCCTGGAATATATCAGGCCGGGCATGACGGTGGGGGTTGGCACTGGCAGCACGGCCAATTTTTTTATTGATGAGCTGGCAACCATCAAGGGCCAGATCGAAACCACGGTAGCCAGTTCCGAAGCCTCGGCCAAGCGACTCAAGAGCCACGGCATTCTGGTGGAAGACCTCAATATGGTGGATTGCATTGATGTGTACGTAGACGGTGCTGACGAGTCCAACAAATATTTGCATCTGATGAAAGGCGGTGGTGGCGCGCTGACTCGTGAGAAAATTGTTGCAGCGGTGTCGAAACAATTTGTTTGCATTGCCGATGAATCCAAGCTGGTGGATATCATGGGCGAATTTCCGTTGCCCATCGAAGTGATTCCCATGGCGCGATCTTATGTGGCTCGGGAAATTGTGAAACTGGGTGGCCAGCCTGCCTATCGCGAAGGCTTTGTTACGGACAATGGCAACGTCATTCTCGATATACACGGCCTGCAAATCATGAACCCGGTGGAACTGGAAAATCAGCTCAACAGTATTGTTGGCGTGGTCACTAACGGCCTGTTCGCGGTGCGTCCGGCAGATGTGTTATTGCTGGGTACGCCGGATGGCGTAAAAACGCTCACGTAGAGTTAACCCACCATGCCGCGACTGCTTATCACTTTAGGCATTCTTCTCGTGGTGGTCGGGTTGCTGTGGCCGTGGCTTTCAAAACTGGGGCTGGGGCGTTTGCCCGGCGATATCGTGGTGGAGCGGGAGAACGGCCGGTTTTATTTTCCGCTGATGACATCGTTGATTGTCAGTCTGGTGTTATCGCTGTTGTTTTGGTTGTTTCGTCGATAACCCTCTGTTTGCACTTTGTTACTGAAAATACCGTCATTTCGGCATGTTTTCAGCCGGAATCCAGAGGCTTTCTCCCCGGGCAAGCGTTCCAATGCATGGGGAAATTATGTTTAGTGGTGCTGAACAAATGGCGTGTTATGAACGCAGAGGTCACAGAGACTCACAGAGACGCAGAGGCCGCAGAGA
This sequence comes from Gammaproteobacteria bacterium, assembly GCA_013151355.1. GTDB lineage: Bacteria > Pseudomonadota > Gammaproteobacteria > SZUA-152 > SZUA-152 > SZUA-152. The sequence goes on along the minus strand of JAADIL010000268.1, from coordinate 549 downwards.
AAAACACCAAAACTCTGTGCCCTCTGTGTCTCTGCGAACTCTGTGTTAAATACTCAGTGTTTTTTTAAAGTAGAGTGTTTTCAGTGCTTAATTCACATTTTAACCTTTTGTCAAAAAGTCACCTGTGAGCACTTTCAAGCAACTGCGGATTTTATTTCTGCTGCTGATCCTGTTTTTGGTGGCAGCGGGTACCTGGTTGAGCCAGTGGCGCAGTACCAGCTGGGATAAACCGCTGGTGGTCGCCATTTATCCCATTAATGGTGACAACAGCACCCAATCTACGGCTTACATCGAAGACTTGTCACTGGATACTTTTGACGATATAGAAACCTTCTTTGTAGACGAGGCCGAGCAATTCCGGCTGGCATTAAAGCAACCGGTGGATATCGTGCTGGGGCCGGTATTGAGCGAGCGTCCACCCGCGCCACCGAAAAATCGCAACCCGCTGAAAGTCATGTGGTGGAGTTTGAAAATACGTTGGTGGGCCTGGCAGGTGGGTCGGGATGTCGGGCCACCGGCAAATATCCAGGTATTTGTGTTGTACCATGA
>JAADIL010000019.1 GCA_013151355.1 Gammaproteobacteria bacterium | reverse complement strand
TTTTTTCAGGAAAATTGCGCACGGCTTCCATGACATTGGGCAATTGCTCCAGTCTGGCCAATGCCAGGCTCAATTGTTCAACCTCATGAATCTCCAGAGTCAGGGTCATGTTGGCAAGGTTACTTTTGGGATCTGTCAAAGTATTTACCCCCGTGACATTCAGCTTTGCATCACTCAACACTTCCGTGATGTCACGCAACAAACCCTGGCGATCAAATGCCCGCACACAGATATCCACAACCCAGGTTTGCTGACTGCCACGACTCCATTCAACGTCAATCAGCCGTTCCGGCTCTTCCCGCTTTAAACGCAATAAATTTCGGCAGTCACTACGGTGCACGGTAATTCCACGACCACGCGTGATGTAACCAACAATCTGGTCATAAGGCACTGGTTTGCAACATTGTGCAACATGGGTAACCAGTTCACCCACACCCATAATATGGACACCATCGGATTGGTCATCTTTAGCGGCAGTAGACCTTGCTCGCAGAGGCGTTTTTCCCGGCTGCCGTGTGGCCGGCAAAACCAATGCGGACAAACGCCCGGCGATTTGCGCACTGGTGATATCCCCACAACCTGCTGCGGCAAAAAATTCATCTGTCGAGGAACGCTTGAATTGCTTTGCAAGAGAGTCAACGTTGATTTCAGAAAGACCAAGACGCCGAAATTCCTTTTCCACCACATCGCGACCATCCGCAACATTCCTGGCAAAATCCTGCTGCCGAAACCATGCGCGTACTTTGGCACGGGCACGCGCACCAGCGAGATAGCCAAGATGCGGATTCAACCAGTCCCGGCTCGGCTTGCTTTGCTTCGAGGTCAGAACTTCAACCTGCTCGCCGTTTTTTAATTCATACCCAATAGACACAATCTTCCCATTGACTTTAGCCCCACGAAAACCGTGTCCCACATCTGTGTGTATATGGTAGGCAAAATCCAGTGGCGTGGAGCCTTTGGGCAGATCCAGCACCTTGCCCTGCGGCGTTAACACATAGACCCGGTCCTGGAAAACTTCAGACTTGAAACGATCAATAAAGTCATCCATGCCTCGCTCTTCGTCCTTCCATTCCAGTATTTGACGCAACCAGGATATTTTCTCCCGATAAACATCGTTTTGACGACCGCCTTCCTTATAACCCCAGTGCGCCGCTACACCATGCTCGGAATGCTGGTGCATTTCATGGGTGCGAATCTGTATTTCCAGTGTCTTCCCGTCCGGACCGATCACTGCCGTGTGCAAAGACTGGTAGCGGTTTTCCTTGGGTGATGCAATGTAATCATCGAACTCACCGGGAACAGGCTGCCACAGACTGTGCACCAACCCCAAAGCGGCATAACACGCAGCGACATCATCCACTAAAATCCGCACCGCACGCACGTCAAACAGGCCCTGAAAACCTACCGACTTGCCCTCCATTTTTCGCCAAATACTGTAAATGTGTTTCGGTCGCCCCACGACCTGTCCATCAACACCGGCAACATCAAGCTCGTGGCGCAGTTGCTTTACAACACCTGCAATATATTTTTCACGGTCTTCCCGGCGCTCGTTCAGCAATTGCGCAATACGCTGATAATTTTCGGGTTCAAGAAAGCGAAAACTTAAATCTTCCAGTTCCCACTTTAATTGCCAAATACCCAGCCGGTTAGCCAATGGCGCAAAAATATCCATTGTTTCACTGGCCACCCTGCGTCGGGACTCTTCTGGCATGGTCTTCAGTTCACGCATGATCTGCACACGTTCCGCAAGCTTGATCAGCACCACCCGCACATCTTCAGCCATGCCCAGCAACAACTTGCGCAAGCCTTCGAGATGGATAATTTTTTCATCACGGCTTTGCTGCTGAAGATTGTAATCATCAACAACACGCAGTTTGCGAACACCTGCGACCATTTCTACCACGCCGGTACTGAAAAGGGGTGCCAGTTGCTCCGGGGGCAACATGACCGGGGGAATATCGCTGAACAATGCAGCAACCAGCGGATCGGCATCCACATGCAACGTCATCAAGATTTCAACAACACCCCGGGCATGTTGCAGCAGCGGCTCAACAGAAATACCTTGTGTTTTCGCCACCGCAACAATAAGGGCATCTGCTTCCAGCAGAGCAACATGCGCACCGTCGGGTAACTGCGTATCGATTTCACGCAACCAGTGTGATGCATCAGGAAGTCTCATGCGAAAAAATGTCCATTGAAACGGACATGTTTCATCATGAAGTGATGTTGAGAAAATAACGTCGCGAAATCACCAGGCAGGTGGCAAGCGCTCATTAAGCGTAATAATTTTGTTTTCAATCGTAATATAACCGCCAACAGAAAGGTCACGTAAAATGCGACTGACCATCTCTCGTGATGCGCCCACCATACTGGCAATATCACGCTGCGTCAGCCGCTGTTTGATGACATTTTTTCCATCCACTTCTTCGGACATATCCAGCAACAGGCGGGCAACCCGGCCATATACATCCATTAAAGCCAGACTGCGTACATTTTCGGTAAGCTCACGCAAACGGCATGCCAGCCCGCGCATAACCACCAGGGCAATGGTGGCATGTTGCTCCATGCACCTCTCAAAGGCCGCTTTTGACAATACGGCCAATCTGGTGTCTTCCACCGTCATCACCGATGCCGAGCGCGGAGCCTCATCAAGGATGGCCAGTTCACCAAAATACTCACCGGAACCTTGCAGGTTCAAAGTGACTTCCTTGCCCTCTTCGTCCGACAAAAACACCTTGACCTTGCCAGACAACACCACATACAACGAATCCGATGTATCACCCTCGCAGATCACCAGGGTATTTTTCGGGAAACTACGTGTAACCGCCAAACTGGATACAGCCGCCATATCTGTCTCTGACAGCCCCGAAAATAACGCAATGTTACGTAGTGCCACGTCAATACTCCTCAAGTCTTATTTTACAGTTGGACTCTGTCCAAAACTGTCGACCCAAAATGGGAATTTTCACACTAAACAGGTGCATTACCACCTTTCCCTGCATGACGCCCACACATATCCTTTGTAACAGGAAAGGGAGAACCGGTATTTAGAAATGACAAGGACATCATTCTCAATCGCGCGATTCTGGCATCAGGCAATGCAACATAGCAAGTCGTCCCGTGACTTATTTGCAAAATCGTTACACAGATATCCCGCAACAGCAACCGTTACTGAGAAAAAGTGGAGACCGGACAACCATGATGAACACTACATACAAAATTGCAGACTTTTCTCCTGATCCGTTAATGGCCCACAGTGGTGAAGCGTCAGTTACGCTCTCGTCCCTCTCCGCATGGAAGGAATTTCAGGCTGGCATGCAAATGCTGCAACAATATGCCAGTCGCGCGCCCGTTGACATTCATGCCGTCGCAAAATCGAACCTGCGATTATTGCACCAGTCATTATCCTGTAACGCACAATACAGTGACAATATTGAGGACATTTGGCGCGAAGGTGCCAAAAGCGGCCGACCAACGTTGCGGCATCTGTATGCAAACCAGGGGCTTACGGCAGACTTGTTGACACTCCAGGACGGAGCATCGATCAATTTGACAACACAGCCACAGTGCTACGCGATGTACCTGTTGATTTCGGGTAATGCGCAGCTCGATGCAGAAAATGAAAACAATAGCCCTGTACGACATTGGTGGAATCGTATCGGCTCAAATGGCAATAAAAACTCTCTGCGTAGTGGAGCAGTTATTATTCAGTCATGCAAACAAGAAAATAGCCAACTGGTGGCCCGTGGGAAAAATTGCCTGTTATTAAAAATACATGGACCAACGATTGAGGCGTCCAGAAAAACGGCCTCATAAATAGAAAATGTCTGATCTGGAAAACTGGAATTAGTTTCCTTTTGAAATTTTGTAACAGTTTCTTCCCAGCTCTTTCGCCAGATATAGTGCCTTGTCAGCCTGCAAAATCAGGTCTGAGGGAGAAATCCCTTCACATGCCACCCCGCTGGTGATGCCCAGACTTACCGTAATGTGATTTGTCACGTCGGAAAATTCATGCGGGATTTTTAACAAACGAATTCTCTCACAGAGTTTTTTCGCCAGTTTTTTCGCACCATTAACATCAGTGTTTGGCAAAACCACAGCAAATTCCTCTCCGCCATAACGGGCAACAAGATCAGCGGGACGATGAACCATTTCATCCAGTGCAGCAGCAACCTGACGAAGACAACCATCGCCAGCAAGATGCCCATAATTATCATTAAAGGGTTTGAAAAAATCGATATCGATAAGAATAAGTGAAAGAGTCGTATTTTCACGGGCAGAGCGTAAACACTCCTTGCCGATGAACTCATCAAAACTGCGACGATTCGCAATACCGGTCAAGCCATCAAGACTACTCAGTTTTTGCAGCTCGACATTACTTTTTTCCAGTTTGGATTGCAGCTCCCGTAACTCCTTAAATGCTTCATCTCTTTGCAACTGTGTCAGGTAGCTTTTGGAGTGTGCACGAATCCGTGCAACCAGTTCAATTTTATCGGGTAATTTTACGAGATAATCATTTGCACCTCGCTCAAATGCCAGGCTTTTGTCTTCCGGGTTTTCTTTTGTTGACAGCACAATAACCGGAATATTTTTGGTTTTTTTGTTGTTTCGATAGGCATCAACCAAAGCATAACCATCAATATCAGGCATAATCAGGTCTTGCAAAATAACCGTTGGCTCTAACTCTATTACCTTTTCCAGGGCCTGATTTGGATTATTACAATAATGAAAAATAATATCCGGCTCATCCACCAGCATACGCCGAATGCCTTCGGCCACCATCATTTGGTCATCAACCAGCAACACAATCGCATTTGAATCTGAATTGCTCATCGTATTTTTGTTTCGCCCATATCGTCACCATTATTTATAATAATACCCGTCCTTGTTAACGTCCCACAGAATGTGTTCCATTAGTGTTTTGTAATAACGAATTTACGATATCATCGACCGGCAATATATCTATTGCTGCTTTCAAATCAATAGCCGCTTTTGGCATACCATAAACCGCACAGGTTTTTTCATCCTGCGCAATGGTATACGCTCCATGCTGACGAAGGCTCAACATGGACCTGGCACCATCCCTACCCATCCCGGTCAATAAAACCGCAGTTATATCCCCTTTCCAGTGTTGCTCGAGAGATTGCCAAAAAACATCAACCGAAGGCCGGTACGGTGTATCGCCAGGAATTGGTGAATAATGAAATGTACCCTCTTCAGTCAATAATAAATGATTATCCGAGCCTGCAAGAAAAACAGTCCCCACTACGGGCCTTTCACCATCACGCGCAATACGTACAGGAATATTTGACAAGGTGCTCAACCATTCGGCCAGACCATTGGCAAACTGTGCATCCACATGTTGAACAATAACAATGGGTGAATGAAAATCACGGGGGATCGATTGGAGGATAGTCGCCAGCGCTTGCGGCCCCCCCGATGAAGATCCAATGGCAACCAGTGAACCACTGGTTAAAGGTGCCCTTTTTGGTTTCACCGAATTGAAATGTGATTGAAAACCCGGTGGACCCGGTTGAGTCAATATATTCAACATCATTATTTTCTTCAACAATGGACCTTGTGAACCACATGCATTACTACCCGTAAGCACAGGAGTATTAATCGCATCAAGCGCCCCATAACCCATTGCCTCAAACACCAGGGCCGAATTTGTATTGACCGATGAAGTTACCAACAATATTGGGCAAGGTGATTCGCGCATAATTTCACGGGTAGTTTCGACACCATTCATTCCTGGCATGATAATATCCATTAATACCAGGTCAGGAACATCCCCACGACAAGTTTCGATTGCTTCATTCCCGTTAAATGCGACCCAGGCAACCTGATGAATTCCGGTGCTTTCAATAACACGCCGAAGACCCTCAATAGCCATTGGCATATCATTAACAATAGCTATCCTCATTTTTCTGCCACACCGATCAAATCTTCTACTGCGTCAAGAAGCGTATCATCATGAAAACTACCCTTGGTCAAATAATAATCGGCTCCCGCGTCCAGACCGCGTCGTCGGTCTTCTGAACGATCCTTGTAAGAAACAATCATTACCGGCAATTTTTTTAGATGCAAGTCATGCTTGATGGATTTCACCAGATCAATACCATCCATGCGCGGCATATCCACATCCGTAATCACCAGATCGTAAGAAATACGACGCACCGCATTCCAGCCATCCATACCATCTACTGCCAGATCAACAAAATACCCTTTTGATAATAAAAGATCCTTCTCCACTTCACGCACAGTCAATGAATCATCAACCACCAGTATGCGTTTACGACTTGACTTTAATTGTTTCTCGGCGGCACGATAAACATCAGTCAAGCCACCGCCATTAACCATATAATTTATGCTTCTCACCAAATCATCAGCATCCAGAATAAACAATGGCTCACCATTTTCCATCAACGCTACAGAACTCACATTAGGAACTTTTCCTAATCGTTCGTCGAGTGCCGATACAGAAAGTTGCTTCTGATCAATATAACGATCCACCACTACACCATAGGTATCCATCCGGTCACTTAACAACAACACCGTCAGCGTGTCACCTGTTGAGTCAACCTGTTCAAAACCCAGTACTTCGGCAGCAGAAATAAGTCCAACATTTTCACCTTCTGATACGATGAATTGTCGACCTTCCATTTCCGTAATATCTTTTGTATTTATTTTTAAAATTCGATCCACTTTACTCAGAGGGAATGCATAGGGCTCACTGGATATTTCCACTAACAATGCTGATATTACTGACAATGTCAGCGGTAATTTCAAAATAAATTTAGCACCCTTGCCCGGTAAATTATTGATAACTACCGAACCACCGAGCTCCTTGACCATTTCCCGCACTACATCCAGTCCAACCCCCCGGCCAGAAATTTCTGTTACCTCATCACGTGTAGAAAAATCAGGTAAAAACAAAAATTCCAATAATTCATCATTAGAAAGGTCTGGCAATATTTCCTGTGTAATCAGATTTTTGGTAATCAACTTTTTACCCAAAGCGACAAGATCTACCCCCGCTCCATCATCAGTAACCGATATACGTAACATCCCGCCCGCATGAGTGGCCGACAATTTTATAGTAGCCACTTTTTCCTTCCCTGCCGCAGCCCGTTCTTCGACAGGTTCAATGCCATGGTCAATTGAATTACGCAATAAGTGATTCAGCGGAGCCTTGATTTTTTCCAACACATCCCTGTCCACTGCGCATTGCAAACCATCTATCTTTAATACAACCTCCTTGTTCAATGAACGTGCGAGATCACGCACCATACGTTGAAACCCGACAACTCCATCCTCGAACGGCCGCATCCTGCTACCAGCAACTTCTCCATACAATTTTTTACAAAGATAGCCATTTTTTCGATCATATTCATCCAGCAAAAGCAATTGATCAGATAAACCACGCCGACATTCATCCAGACGCATCAGGGCAGTTTTTTGTATTTCGTCATCGTTTGAAACATTGTGCTGCATTGACAACTCTCGCCAGGATTCCAATATCGTAAACAGCTCATCCTGACGTCGTTTAATCTGAAACAATGAATCAGAGAAACTTTTTACCTCTCGTGATTCCACCAAAAGCTCGCTGGTCATGCCTAAAATTCGAGACATCCGCTCAGCACTGATACGCAAAAACCGATCAACTTCTGCTACCGGAGCTTTGGTATCGGCTACGATATCATCAGGTAATATCGACGGCATATCACTGGTTATGTCTTCCTGCGGTATATTGTTCCCGGCCAAAACCTGTTCAAGCGCAGCAACCAGATCACCAATGACAGAATCGTTCTCATCAACCCACCTGGCAATATTTTCTTCGCTGAGAAGTGAAATGGAAATAATAGTGTCCACTGCCTTCAACAAAAGGTCAATATCACTACTTTGCAAAAATAATTTATTTTTTTGTGCTGAAACAAAACAGTCTTCCATTACATGTGCAATCTGCACGACAGGCTCAACAGACACCATGCGTGCGGCACCCTTAATGGAATGCGATGCCCGCATTACAGATTCCAAAAGTGTGGCTGATGTAGTATTTTGTTCAAGTGCCAACAGATCCTTACTCAATAATGCGGTTTGTCCCTCTATCTCCATTCGAAAGAGATCAAACATCGACAAGTCACTTATGCCTCCACTTGACGGGCTCATAATACAGCTCCTTCAAGTTTTTCCTGAAACCTGCTGATATTAAATATGGCGATTTGATGATTAAAGCGGTTTATTGACCCTGATAATAAAAGTGCATTTTCAGCACTTAATGTAGCAGGAACAGGAAGCAAGTCAGAATCTCCATACCAATAGAGTCCCTTCACCTCATCAACCAAAAAAACATACTGTATTTCATCCAGCTCGATAACAACCAACCTTCCAGGTTTGTGGTGGTTAATACTTTTTTTATCGATATCATCAATGCTACTCATATCCAACAACTCACTTAATGAATAACAAATTTTTATTTCACCGTTAATATTGACAATACCTGATATAAAACGATTCATATTACGAGGAATTCTGTGGATTGTCCGTTCAGTGGCTATTTCACCAAGGACGTTTGCAGGTAATGCAAACCATTCATGACCTGCGCGAAATATAAGTACACTATTGTTTTGTGAGATATCGCAACTTTCTCTTGCTGCAATATCTTTTCTCCATTGGGCCAGGTATCCGGGTGGCGCTACTTTTTCAAATACAGAATGTCCAATTTCTAAAAAAACAGGACAATTTCGACAATGAGTATATTCTGTCAATTTTTCACATTTTCTTCTCGCGCGACTCCAGACACCAACAGTATTCCAGCAATCAGCAACACGCGAAAATGTTTTAATTTCTTCGGCCATAGCTATGGACTACGTTTCCGCGCCTTTTGTTCGCGACGACGAAGTGACTTTGCGCTATCTTCATCACCTCGTTGTTCTGCCAGAACCGCAGATAATGCCAATGCCTTGTAGTGATCAGGTGACAAATAAATTGCTTTTCTCAGTAACGTTTCGGCATCAGCATTATTACCCTGAAGATTACTGATCAAACCGAGATAATAATACGCACTTGAATCCTCTGGCTGTTTCTTCAAAAACTCCTCGCATGCCTGGAATGCATCGGACAAATCCCCTGTATTTATCAACAAATCAATTTTCTGAAAAAAACGGTTATTTGCACTTTTATTATCATCCACACCTTCATTATTATATTTTCCCGTCGTTTTATATTGTGGGAGTTTAATTTTTTTTGATAATTCAATATCTTTTTTAGTCACTTCAACCAGCTGATCATAAATATCTTTAAGTTTGTTTACTGGTTGTTCATTCAATTTAACAGGGTAACCTGAAAGCTTATTGATCATTTTTTTACGAAAGGAAAATGCCTTGGCCACACGAATTTTTGTAAAATAATTTTTATCAATCTGTCCTGACTCTGCATGACCAACAAACAATAACCCTCCACATTTCAACATTATTGATAATTTTTCCAACATTTTTTGTTGTGTTTCACGGTTAAAATAAATCAATAAATTACGACAAAATATTATATCGTAATATTCTTCTGAAGGACTTATCGGGTCGGTAATAATATTTCCCTTCCGGAAAGAAACACAATCACGAATATCAGATACAAGTTGAAATTCTGATTTTACAGGTGCAAAATATTTGTTTTGCAAACTCATCCCTTTTTCACGAAAAGAATGCCTTCCATAAATAGCACGCCGAGATTTTTTTAATGCCCGCTGACTGACATCTACAGCATCGATCAAAAAATCTTCCTTTTTAAAACCCAAATCACTAAGCACCATTGCAATAGAATAGGGCTCTTCGCCACTCGAACATGGAACACTTAATATTTTTAGTTGATGGTTTTTATTTTTTTCCTCGTCATATTTTATTGAATTTCCAGGCTTTACAGCATTTGCATAAATCTTTAGTGCATTATCACGTAATACTTCAAACGGTGTAATATTCCGGAAAAACCATGTCTCAGGCACAACAACTTCTTCGATCAACTCATCCAGTTCTCGTTTATCCGATTTTACCAATTTGTAATACGTACTGGCATTGCTGCATGCAGTCGCATGCATCCGTTGGCTTATTGCCCGATCAATACTGGAATCACCCACAGTATCAGCATGCAATCCAATGGATTTGTGTAACAAATTCTTGATATGTACAAATGCCATTATGGCATTGTCTCTCTGGCGACAATTTCAGCTTGTTGAAAAAATGTTTTATCCAGTTTATCAAACACATCGTCAATCGAAATCTTTGTCACCAATACTCCTTGATGCTCCACAATGGGTCCATTCGTTGGAGTATCAGGGTTTCTCATTACCGGAGGCTGATACAAACCTTCATCAATAGTGAGCATTTCGGTCGCTTTTTCAACCATAAAACCAAATATCATTGATGTTCCGTTATCTTCAACTCTGGTCACCAAAATTATCCTGGTGCTCAGCTTCTTCCGACATGCCCGTCTGAGTAATAAATGGCAAAGATCAATCACCGGCACCTGATTACCATGATAATTCAACAACCCCGCAGCATAATCCGGCAACATCGGAACTGTTTTTAATGACACCATGGGAACAATTTCAACAATATCCTTTGCCGATATAACATAATGATCTTCATCAACAAAAAACTGGGCATACAGCACATTATTTACCTTATTAAACGATCAACTAACACGGAATTTTGATACGCCATTTTGCAATAACTGTGCTGCATCATTCAATAAATCAATTGCTGATGCCGAATGGTGGATTGATTCAACAGATTGTTGTGCTGACTCATTTAATTGCACCATGGCTTCGGTAATTTGCTGTGCGCCCTGCGCCTGGAAATGCATACCCTGCTGTACATTTTCAAATCGTGGGGTAAATTCCTGTACCTGCTCGATAATTTCCGCGAGTTGTGAAGACACCTGATTCACATCTTCGGCACTGCTGCGTACCTGGTCCGTAAATTTCTCCATACTCAATACACCCGATGATACCGCCATCTGCATTTCTTTTACCATTTGCTCAATATCCAGTGTTGCTACCGCTGTTTGGTCCGCCAAACGTCGAACCTCGGTCGCCACTACGGAAAAGCCCAAACCATATTCACCGGCCTTTTCAGCTTCTATTGCAGCATTCAATGACAAAAGATTTGTTTGATCAGCAACCTTCGTAATGGTAGTCACCACACTGTTAATATTTTTCGCCTTGTCATTTAATATCTCAAACCGGGAGGCAATGGATTTTGCAGCCTCAACAATTTGCTGCATGGTTGATTCCATACGACCAAGATCTTCATGGCCACTGGCAGCTGATGAACGTGTACGATCGGCTACTTTGGCAACCTCATCCATGGTATTGGTCAGTTCTTTTGTAGTGGCCGATATTTCGGTCGCCGTAGCAACGATTTCATTGGTTGTTGCTGCCTGTTCCGCAATAGTCGCTTCCTGCTGCTTTGCAGTTGCTGCAATTTCTGTTGCCGATGAAGTTACCTGAATCCCCGAGCGCTGTACCTGTGCCACCAATGTATTCAGGCTTGCCATCATGGCCTGCACACCCTCTGCCAGCTTGTCAATTGCATCATCACCACGAACATCAACCACTCCCGTTAAATCACCTTGCGAAGCCATCGTCACCACATGCAAAATCGCACTCACTTTTTTCTCCAGCGTTTCAACTTCTGCCTGTTTTTGTTCTGTCGACAGGGCGATAAAATCCGTCATTGTCTGCAAACTTTCGGCAAGCTCACCTATAGCACCTTCACCATGCAGATCAATCTTGACATTATAATCACCCTCTGCTACCTGATTAACTGCTGACAGTAATTGATCAACCTTTTTTCGAAGATCCTCAGCAACCTGGCTTTCCCTGTCTACCGCTGCATTCACATTGTCTGCCATTGTATTAAACGCTTTTTCTATTTGGCCAATTTCATCTTCACGATCAACCGTTGCACGAATACCCGTATCACCCTGTGCACGTTTAATCAATACATTATTCAAACTGGCCAATGGCTTCACTATCCATATTTTCAACAAGGCATTAATCACCAAAAGACCAATAAAGAAAAATCCGATATTAAATAAAACCGTTATCCATAATTCGCGCTCCACAGCTGCATCAATCCCTGACAGTGAATAACCAATACGGATAGCACCATTCACCGCACCGCTGGATACGTTATGACACTTCAGGCAATTCACTCCACGTGTATTTTCAGTCGCCTTAAACGGTGTAATAACCGTCATCATGCGCCCATCGGGACGATCCTCAATACGAATAACTTGTTCGCCCGCAAGTGCCCGGTTATCCAGGTCATCCAGTGGAGCCTCATCTGCGGAACCCGGACCAAATTGCGTGATAACGGGTTGCCCACGGATGACGCGCGCCTCCAGTATTTGAGTCCTGGCCAATATTTTATCGCGCAAGATACTGCGCTGATCCATCGTCCCCGTGAGCATCATTGTATTCAAACTGTCGAAATACAACGTGGTCATTTCCTTCACCCGGCTCTCTGCCATTTCCATTAATCTTTCTCGCTCATGGGTTACGGCAGCAGTTGTCACTAAAACCAGCATCGCCAAAAAAACCAGACCAATCGTCAAATTAACCTTGGTTCGTAGTGAATACTGGCCAGCAAAGCTCATGGATTTGTTTACGCTCATTACAATTTTCCCGTGTTTTTATTTATTTTTTGCTCAAAAATGACCCAAACCGCTATTTTCAGCCAGAAAATTTCTTTCTGCAAGACATCACAGCAATATAATCGGTTGATTTATTTGGCTTTTACCCAACCACCACGACACGCACCACACACTGGCAGGTAAAAGATTCACACCAATAAGGCGGTAGACAGAAGGAAAACTTTAGCATTCCCAATACCTTGGGAACGACGATCCGAGATATGACATCATACTGTTGCCATATTACGGTGAGGTGAAAATACGCAGGAATAAAACAAAAAATAGTTGGGCAGAAAATGCCCGTTGTCATCACGGTGAATTGGGAACCACGCGTGCTCCCTTGCAGGCACGGCAACGCCGTCGCAGGACATGACAAGAGCATCCAAAGGGTTAGTATGTCAGCATCTTTTTTTGGCCGACCCCCGAGGGCGATATTAAAGTGACCTTCCTGTCAGTTTTTCCAGTTTGTGACGGTTTTTACTGTTTTGTCTTTACACACTTCTACGCAGAACCCTTTGTTCTATGGCCATTAGCTTTTACTGCCGGGATCGGCGCATGGCAGCAAGTACAATTGCCCGAGAAAATATTCGATTATCTCGGCGACCGTCTGGTTTGCACCTAAAATAAAACACTCAAAGGGGTCATTGCTTGACATTACATAACTTCATTGCCTTTCGTTGTAACCGCGACGGCTGATCAGCCTCCATCAATCGTTGAATATGGGATATCCGTGACGGAGACACGCCAAATAATTCGGCGACCTCTTTTAATGGCATGTTTGCCGAACGGCGTAACAACCAGGCAGCACAGTGATATGCTTCCGGATGCGATTTTGATAAAATCACACCCTCTTCAAGTCCATAAACCTGGGTGATTTGTGTAAGCACAGCCTCTTTATCCAGACGGGTTGGCTGTATTTGCGACCGGGGAACATTGGAAATATTTTGCTTTTTTACACGTTTTTCCATATCGGCAAGAAAATCATCACTACCCAGGAATATTTGCCCACGTAACTGCTCCCATGGCGATGCCTGACCAATACCCTGCTTCACAAATTCCCGGTAGCGCTTTCGTGCCGTTTCGTGTTTATGCCCAAACTGCTTCCAGACCGTCTTTGTTTGCAACCAGTCGGGGGAAGCAATTATTCCTGCCGTTGCCTGATAGTTACTCCAGGGCCATTGTTTGGCCGTCTTGACCATTTTTGCGCGCACGGGATTAAGAACAACATAACGACAAAGCTCTAAAAAATAGTTCTCCTTATCCACAATAATGCTTTTGTAGCGCCCCTGTAACACATGCCCCGCCAATCCATGACGGCGGTTAAAGCTCTGCGTATAAACCTGGTTGAGTCTGCGCATTCCCTTGCTCAAGTTCGCCTCAGGGGTTTCGATGAGCAAATGGTAGTGGTTATCCATCAAGCAGTAGGCATAACATAACCAGCCTTGCTGTTCGATTTCCCGCCTCAGCAAGTCCAAAAATAATTTACGGTCATCATCATCCCTGTAAATTTCAGCCTGCGCATTTCCACGAGCGGTCAGGTGATATAAACCACCCGCAAACTCTAATCGTAGTTGACGTGCCATGCATTTATAATGGCTTTGCTTTTATACCATGTCAAGCAACGACCCCTTTCGCACACAACAGGGCTATTCCTGGACTATTCATTCCCTAATTTTTCAATCTCACTGACAGTTTTTTCGAGTCTTTCTTTTATCACTCTGAGTGCAATCTGAAATATATGCGCATGCCATGATTCTTCAACAAAACTGAAACCAGTTTTCTATTGACGCATACTGGCTTAAGGGTTCCCCCATTGACCCTTTAGGGACGTGCACGTAATAACATCCCGATCTGGCGCTCAGATTTAGTCTGTATTTGTTCGTTCTGATTGCCTACAGGGATGTAGGTAAGGGGCGTGAGCATGGATGCGGAAGCTTTGAACAAAAGTGCAGG
>JAADIL010000046.1 GCA_013151355.1 Gammaproteobacteria bacterium | reverse complement strand
AGTAAATCCTGATACTCTGTACGCGGCTGAATGTTGATACATATGAATTGCCAACCCAACACTTGAGCGACAGCACTGGCCAGTTGACTTTTTCCAACACCGGGTTCGCCTTTTACCAGTAATGGCCGACCCGCATGCCATGCCGCAACAACCGCCTTAATTTGATCCCTTTCGTAATAATGGCCGGCAGCGGGCCAGCTGCCCAAAGATTGAATCGCCACCTTCTTTCCGCACGGGAAGTCTGATACTTTCATATTTTAATCCTTTTCTGGCTTTAACAGCGTCGCAAAATTTTCCAGCTCATCCAAAATTGTGTATTCCTCAAAATCGGCGGACAAAAAAGACGGTTGGCCAACCACGCCGGTTCGCAGGACAAATAAGTAAGGTAATATATATTTTAGCGATTCGGTTACACCAGGCTGAACCAGTGGATGGCCAGGCTTGTTAACAGGGACTAAATAATATCTTGCTTTACCACGTTTGAAATTTTGCTCAAGGCGGTTACCCAAACGTTTAATCTCTTTTTCACTTAAATACGAATCGTCATTCTTTTCTTCGTTTGGAAAATTATAGTTCCAGATAATAATGAGTTCTGCATCGAATATCGAATTACAGGAAAAGGTCACTTCACGCTGAACTTTGTCTCCGCCGTAATAGCGGCGGTCATTAACTTCTAGTCTGTTGCGATTTTTGTTGTAGGTGAAATTGATAAATAATGTGGGCTCTGCTGATCCAAGCACCATTTCAGCAATTGCCGGATCAGATTCCGCTATCCTGATTGACTCATGGTCACACATGCCATATTTTGACTGCAAAATTTTATCTCTATTTTCACGGTCAATATACGCCAGCAATAATATGGATAAAATTTCAAGACCCTCTTTTTTAATTTTTTCTTTATGTTCTTTTTCACAATCGTTCAGAGCATCTTGCAACCCACGATAATAGTGACTTAACCTGTCTCTATTGTCATGTTTCCAGATATTGTTCACTATTTCTTCAACATCTAAATATTCATTGTCTGCGCCAATAATTCCAGCAATTTTTTGCGACAATAATCTGGAGTTTTTTAACCGCTCGATGAGTCGGTTCTTACACTCTTCCTCAAAACTATCGGCACAGACTGGCGTGTAACTCGATTTTGCACGCTCCCGCTGGTTTTTTATTTGCTTCCAGACAGCTTCACCCTGATTTTCGGAAATTTGTTTTTCATCGGGAAAATTAAAAATTAAGCCGACGAATTATTCCGATCATTTCCGGGATATGATCCACAAACGTTAATGCTTCCTCTTTAGCATCCTCGCTGTTTTTATGGTGAGCGACTTCGCGCCAATGATTTATCAGAGATTTTTCAAAATCGTCGAAAAATTGCTGAAGTTCTTTATGGTTTAAAAAATTGTCGCATGCAATAAAAAAACCATGATAATTCGCATTCCTCCTCGCTAAAAATTCATACAATTCCCCCATACACCACGGGGACAGAAAAAAACGACGATTTAAAAGAAAAACAACACTACTGGACGTTTCTAATTTGCTGACAAATTCATCGATAGGACGACTTAACTCAGCATCCTTACAATCAACTTGCAGTTCAATACCATTTCCATGTGCCCAATCAATTAACGACCGGGAAAAGTGTGACATTCCATCATTTTCCCTACGATGCGACAAATACGCTTTAACCATTTTCACCATCCCCTGGTTTTCTAACTATTCAGGTTTCAACAAACCACTACCCAATAAGCCACCAATAAAACACACAACAACGCGCCCCAAAAGGCAATCAAAGTCTGGCTCATTGCAAGACGCAAAACCGACTTTACACCATTAGTATGTTCACCCTTTGATGCCAGACTAAAGTTGACATTTTCTTCAGCAGATATTTTGGCAGCCTGTTCATATAAAGCGCGATATTTGTGTTCGGTATTGAGGAAAAAAGCGTCTAACAGCCAGAATACGATAACGGGAAGTAGCGCAACTAATAACAAAAGCTCAGCTTTTGTACTATTGGTAGCCAGTGCCAGGATGGCGGCGAGCAGGGTGACACCCCAGCCTTTGAGCAAAAAGCCATAATGTGACATTCGGGAAATGACGGCCTGAATCATTTTCAGGTATTCTATTTTTGCATCCATGTTCATTTCCCCCTCTACGATCATTTTTATTCAGTTGCTGAGCCGGTGTCAATGAAGCATGTTGTGTTTTTGCTCAACAACCACTGGCTTTAACCTAAATTAATCAGCTAAACCGTAGCGAGAGCGACTAAGGTGCGGAAGATAAAGTGTTTTACAGGTTATTTTGGACGAAAGCGTATCACCCATACGGTGAGTTCAACATATCCTGTAAAACACTTTAGATTCTGTGCCTTAGGCGCTCGCAGTAGGTTTAACTGATTAATTTAGGTTTAAGCTTAAGGAACTGAAAGTCCCACCAAATTAATCTAATGGCAGTAAAGACAAGAGGTGGCTTCCCCGAGCCCTGGTCACCTGGTCCATTGACAAAACTCACGCAATATCACACAATCTCACGTTCACGTGTGGGGTGAATATGGATTGGCAGAATTTCAGACTGAGTACGCGATTGCAGCTTTCGGGGGAGGTAGTGGAAGCCTTGTATTCCAGAATAGCTGAAATTGATGCTGTTAAAAACACCTTTCGGCTAACGCATACATTGTTACCGCAAACGATTGAGCGTTTAACTCAGTCCGTCATCGTCACATCCACCGGTGCATCGAACCGGATTGAGGGGAACAAGCTCAGTGATGATGAGGTTGAATCCCTCTATAAATCTATGCGGATCAAGTCGTTCAAAACGCGTGATGAGCAAGAAGTTGCTGGTTATCTTGAAACCCTGCAAACGGTATTTGACAGTTACAACGATATCCCTGTTACTGAATCGACAATTTTGCATTTGCACCAAACCATGTTGGTGTTCAGTGATAAGGATCAACGGCATATGGGGCAATATAAGTTTAGCCCTAATCGCGTAGAGGCCAAAGACCGGAACGGGAATGTCATCGGTGTGATTTTTGACCCGACACCGCCGCATTTGACACAAAAAGAAATACAGGAATTAGTTGGTTGGTACGATTGGGCTACGGCAGAGAAGTTTAAGCATCCATTGATCCTGATCGCTAACTTTATTTTTGAATATCTTGCCATTCATCCGTTTCAGGATGGTAACGGACGAACAAGTCGTCTGCTCACTAATTTAATGCTGTTACAGAATGGGTATAGTTTTGCCTCATTGGTTTCACACGAGAGGTTAGTGGAGCAGAGCAAAGCAGACTATTATCTCGCCCTGAACAAGTCCCAGAAGAGCTGGAAGAACAAAAAAGAAGACCCTTCACCCTGGTTGTTGTTTATCTTTGATATTTTTCATCGGCAGGCTGTAGAAGCGCAAGAATTGCTTGAGAGCGATCAGTTTGAATATCTGCTCTCTGAGAAGCAGTTACAGTTCTGGCAGTGGGCAAGACAGCAGGGAGAGTTTTCACGCAAAACGGCTATTGATGGCCTCGGTTTTGCGCCCAGAACCATTGAAGATATGACCAGGAAGCTGTTGGATATGAGAAAGCTGGAGCGGTTAGGCCAGGGACGCGCCACACGGTATCGTGTGATTGATTAGGAGCATACACTTAATGTTGCTATTCAATTTCCATTCCGTGGGCGCACTGGTTAACAACTATCCCCCATTCACAAACGATTGCAACCGGGCCGTCAACGGACTTTCATCATCACTCGTAGCCCAGGCCCACATCTGAGACAAACAGTTGGACTCCTTCGC
>JAADIL010000235.1 GCA_013151355.1 Gammaproteobacteria bacterium | reverse complement strand
CCTGACCCATTCACAAAAAGCCTGATGGCTTGACCTGTGGCAGCCTCATCGGCATTTTCGCTGTATATGCAAATGTCACTGCCATCACGTTTTGCTGCGTACATGGCCGAGTCGGCACGGCCAATTAATGTATCAACGTTGGTACCATGGTCTGGATACAGTGTAATGCCAATGCTCGCACCGACGTTGATTTTTTCACCATTGCTGCCCATGGTAATGGGGTCCTTGAAGGCGGACATTATTTTTTTCAGAACAGCATCAGGTGACTCCCGGGCAACGGTCGGCAAGACAAAGGCAAATTCGTCACCGCCAAGCCGGGCGACGGTGTCGCTGTCCCGCAAGGTTTTCTGGATACGATCTGCCACGGTTTTGAGTACATAATCCCCGGTCAAGTGACCGCGTCGATCATTGATTTCCTTGAATTCGTTGAGATCCATCATCGCTACCGCAAATTGGGTTTTGTTGCGTGTGGCCAGTTTGATGGCTTGCTCCAGTCTATCGTGGAACAGGATGCGGTTGGGTAAACCGGTTAGTGCATCATGTAATGCAGCATGTTTGAGCTGATCGTTGCTATTGGCCAGTTCGGCATTTTTTGTTTCCAACTCGGTTAATAACTCTTTGAGTTGCAGGGTGCGTTGCTGCACTTCCTGCTCCAGGTTTTTGACATAATTTCTGGCTTGTTCACCCAGGTTCCATTTTTTCACCAGGCTTAATGCCATTTGTTGAACAGCAATGGCATCAAACGGTTTGCGCAAAAACAGCAGTTTGTCACTGCTGCCCAGTTTTTCGACGATGTCATCCCAGGTGTAATCGGAGTAGGCAGTGCACAACACCATTTCGATATAGGGGTGTTTTGACCAGATGCGGCTGATGGTTTCGATGCCATCCCAGCCTGGTGGCATGCGCACATCCATAAAAATCAGCGTATAGGGCCGGCCTTCCTGTGCAGCCTTGTCCACTATGGCCAGAGCTTCCTGGCCTTGCAGTGCGGAATTAACCTCGTATTCCAAAGAGTCATTCGAGGTTTTGCTTTTGGGCACATCCCCGTCAGTACCAAATAATTCGACCTCCAGATCATCCAGCGCGGCGTGCTCTTCATTCTGTTCATGGATCAAAACCTTGCGAAAATCTTCGTGGATAGATTCGTTATCATCAACGATCAGTATGCGTGTGTTGTGTTCCATCGTGGCCTCTCGGGAATATTTTGATGTATCTGTTTTCAGGCAGCTTTGTTTACGGGCAGGGTAACGGTAAAACAGGCACCTTTCTGAATGCCTTTGCTGTCAACTTTCAATGCACCTTTCATTTCGGTCATGGCATTGGCACAGGTGTGCAGGCCAAAGCCGTGCCCGGTTTTCTTTGTGGTAAAACCATGGTTGAAAATTTTTGTGAGTTGCTCTTCGTTTATGCCACAGCCATTGTCTTTTATTTTCAGGTAAACGGCGGTGTCGTTGGCCATGCCGGTTTCAATGAGCATTTCTTTGGGCCTGTTGAATTGATCATTGTCATTCATGGCTTCTTTGGCGTTTTTGATCAGGTTGGTGATCACTTGCAACAGTTTGGACTTTTGCCCTGTACATGCCGGAGTATCTGCGAATTGTGTATTGAGTTTAACGCCCCATTTTTTGAGTGATGCATTTTGAATTTTCAGGGCGTCTTCAACCAGCTCCGGCAGGTTGAGCTGTTCATTGTGGAAACCGGATCTGGCATAGGTTTGCTGGGTGCTGATGACTTCTTTCATCATCGTGGTTTTGGCAATCAGTTCTCGGGATTCTTTCTGGATGCTGCTGATTTCAGTATTCAGCACCTTGCTCATTTTGATGAAATATTCAGGCAGTTTTTTGCCGCGTGCATCCCGGGTGAGAAATTCATCCATGTTGTCGCAGTTTTTCAACAGCATGTCGCGGGCCTTCAACAGGCCGGTGATTTTACTGCTGCCCGAGATACGATGAATCTCTTCGCTGGCCAGGTTGACGCTGTTAAGGATGTTACCAATATTGTGTAATACGCCGGTGGCCATGTCAGCCATGCCGGATTTATGTGCGGCATCCACCAGCTGGTTTTGGGCGTCGGCCAGGGTTGTTTCGGTTTTTTTGCGGTTGGTGATGTCGCGCACAATACAAACACGCATGCGTTTGTTACCAACCAATCAGCATGCCGGATACCACAATTTCCATGGGGAAGGTATTGCCGTCAGAGCGAAGGCCCAGATATTCTTTGGGTTGCCTGTTATTGTTTTGTTGTCCTGATTCAGCAAATTTGTCAGTGTCATAACCGTCGATCAACAGTGTGCAGTGCAGACCAATAGCCTCGTTATCCTTCACTGCAAAAATGGTCATGGCTGCCGGGTTTAGTGACTCAATGGTACCCGATTCGTCCAGCACAAGGATGCCTTCGCCAATATTGTCGAGGACGGCACGAATTTTTATTTCACTTTCTTCGAGATCCCGGGTGCGTTCATCGACACGTTTTCCAGATCCTGATTCAGGGTTTGCAGTTCATTCAACATTTGTTGCTCGTTCATCGCAGCCAGGCGCAGGTGGTTAACCATGGTGTTGAATGAATTGCCCAGTTGCCCGATTTCATCCCTGCTGGTTACCATCACCTCGGCGTTGAGATCACCCTCGGCCACCCGGCCGGCGGCGCTCATCAAACGCTGGATTGGCGGTACGATACTGCGGGTAAAACTGAATGCCAACAGTATGCCGGTGAGCAGTGCGAGAGCCATGCTGGTAATAGCCGAGATGCGAATTTGATACAATGCATGGGTTAATTCCTCGGCACTGTCGAATGCCGCATTGAGCAGCTCGTCAGCAGTGCCCTCGAAGATACTTTGCAATTGATCTGTAACAGGTTGTACCAGGGTGCGGAGCAAGTGGGTGTCAGCCCGCCAGGCATCAGATTCAAATATTTCCAGTACGGCAGGGAGCCTGGCAAGATAGGTGATGTGGGTTTCATACATCTCTTCGATTTCACCGAAGCCGATGTTGGCCTCCAGCCCGTTCAGTTTTTTCATCAACACGTTGATACGTTCGTTGAAATTATTGAAATTGACCAGAATGTCTTTGTTCTGGGCTGTGATGTAGAGATTAAGTGCCCCCATCATCCGCACCCAGTTGTAACGCAGCTCCTGTAGAATGAGCAGGGTCCGGGCGACCTGTGGGTCATTGGTGTTGATGTCGTCGCTGGCCAGCAGGATGTTGATGTCACCCAGAAAACGGATGGCCAGCGGATTTAGCGTTTCCCCCGCCAACAACAGGCCACGGTTGTTCAGATTGTTGTCGTGCAGCGCGAACAATTCTTTCGCGCGCTCACGATATTGCCGGAGCAGGGTTTGGGATGTGTGCAATGTGCCGTCGAGCCCCAGATTTTGGAAAATATCCTGCTGCCGGGCACCCTCCAGACGGTCGGCGATGTCGTCAGCAATTAGTTTGAACTCGGTCTTGCGCCTGGTTTCTCCCGTTAACAAATAACCGTTTAGCAAGGCAATAGCCTGATTAAGGCTTTGCGACAGACGTTGAAAGTAATTGGCCGCAGGCTGGCGTTCCCCGAGTGCGGATGCTGCGGTGCGTTTGACACTGTCAAGCTTGAACAGGGTAATGCCCATGCCCACCGTCATGAGCAGGATCAGACCACCAAAACCGATACCGATCTTCCGGCGGACACTCCAGTTGTGTGGACGGATGTTGTGAATGACAGAGAGTGATGCGTTTGGGCTGGTCATGTGATGTGGAGTGGCAGGTGAAGCTGGTTGAGTCAAAATGCCTGAATCTTACGTTGATATCGGCAAATTTCAGGTGGACTTGAGTGAAATGAAAGGCGTAGCCATGCATTTGGGGAGTGACGACTGGCATGGGCCAGTTTAGTTGTTTGTGGCCTCGCCTCATCTGCTCGGGGCAGGTAGACTGCGCCATTCTGTCAACATTCTTCAGGAGTCCGAATTGAGCCGTCAGCATGAGCAGTAAGTACGATGCCGCCTCCATCGAGGTATTGAGTGGCCTGGAGCCGGTACGCAAGCGCCCCGGCATGTATACCCAGACCGAGCGCCCCAACCATCTGGCCCAGGAAGTCATCGATAACAGCGTTGACGAGGCCATTGCGGGACATGCCAGCACCATTGACGTTATTTTGAGTAAAGATGGCTCCCTGCAAGTGAGTGACGATGGTCGTGGCATGCCGGTGGACATCCATCCCGATGAAGGCATTCCCGGCGTGGAGGTGATTCTCACCAAATTGCACGCGGGGGGTAAATTTTCCAACAAAAACTACGAATTCTCTGGCGGCCTGCACGGCGTGGGTGTGTCTGTGGTCAACGCCCTGTCGAAACATCTCGAAGTGTGGGTGCGGCGCGGCGGCAAGGAATACAACATCGCTTTTGCTGATGGCAATAAAATCTCCGACCTCGAAGAAGTAGGCACGGTGGGCAAGCGTAATACCGGTACCACACTTCGTTTTTGGCCCGATCCCAAATTTTTTGATTCAAACAAATTTTCTGTGCCACGGCTCAAACATGTGTTGCGTGCCAAGGCCGTATTGTGCCCCGGCCTGAAAGTCAGCTTCTATGAGGAAAAGACCGACGAAACCAGCGAATGGTGTTACGAAGATGGCCTGCGTGACTACCTGATGGATGAATTACAGGGCCAGCTCACCCTGCCGGAAGAACCCTTTATGGGCAGCTTTGCGGGCAATGCCGAGGCTGCTGACTGGGCAGTGCTGTGGTTACCGGAGGGTGGTGAATCGGTCAGTGAAAGTTACGTCAATCTGGTGCCCACCGCGCAAGGTGGCACTCATGTCAACGGTCTGCGCACGGGCCTTACCGAGGCCGTGCGCGAGTTTTGCGAATTTCGCAACCTGCTGCCGCGTGGCGTTAAACTCGCCCCGGACGACGTATGGGACAAAGTAAGCTACATCCTTTCGGTGAAAATGGCTGACCCTGCCTTCTCGGGCCAGACCAAGGAGCGTCTCTCTTCCCGCGCGCCGTTTATCTCCGGCGTCGTGAAAGACTCGTTCAGCCTGTGGCTCAACCAGCATACCGGGCAGGGCGAAGCCATCGCCGAACTGGCGATTGCCAATGCGCAAAGCCGTTTGCGTGCGGGTAAAAAAGTGGTCCGTAAAAAAATCACTCAGGGTCCGGCATTGCCCGGCAAGCTGGCGGATTGCTCATCGTCTGATCCGGAGCAGGGTGAACTGTTTCTGGTGGAAGGTGACTCTGCTGGTGGCTCTGCCAAACAGGCGCGTGACAAGGAATTCCAGGCCATCATGCCCCTGCGCGGAAAAATCCTGAACACCTGGGAAGTGGACGCCAGCGAAGTGCTGGGTTCGCAGGAAGTACATGACATTGCTGTGGCCATCGGTGTCGATCCCGGCTCCGACAAACTCGATGGTCTGCGCTACCGGAAAATCTGCGTGCTGGCCGACGCCGACTCCGATGGTGCACACATTGCCACGCTGCTGTGTGCGCTGTTCCTGCGCCATTTTCGTCCGCTGGTGCAAGCAGGCAACGTGTACATCGCCATGCCGCCGCTATATCGTATCGATGTTGGCAAAGAAGTCTATTATGCGTTAGATGATGCGGAAAAACAGGG
>JAADIL010000136.1 GCA_013151355.1 Gammaproteobacteria bacterium | reverse complement strand
CTCCTTTTTGCATCGTACCGGATTATCAAATACGGCAGTGGACACAAGCTATAAAAAGTTGAATGAGCGCCGTTCCTGCTTTTGACTACATCCCTTGAGCCTGGCGGGAAATCCCGCTGCAGCGCCCCTCAAGAAATGCATGTTTCACATTATTTTAAAATATAAAGTTTTAAACCATTAAATACCTGCGGCATCACGCAAAGCTTCCGCTTTGTCAGTGACCTCCCAGGGGAAACCTTCATTTTCGCGGCCGAAGTGGCCGTACGCCGCAGTAGCACTATAAATGGGACGTAACAGATCAAGCATTTTCACCAGACCGCCAGCGCGCAGATCAAAATGTTCGCGTACCAGTTCCACGATGCGGCTGTCGTCAACTTTACCAGAACCAAAGGTCTCGACACTGATGGAGGTAGGCTCTGCCACACCGATGGCATACGACACTTGAATCTCGCAACGATCAGCCAGACCGGCAGCAACGATATTTTTCGCCACATAACGAGCAGCATAAGCCGCAGAACGATCCACTTTGGAAGGATCTTTGCCGGAGAAAGCACCACCACCGTGGCGCGCCATGCCGCCGTAAGTGTCAACAATGATCTTGCGTCCGGTGAGACCACAATCACCCACCGGGCCACCGATAACAAAACGACCAGTAGGATTAATATGATATTTGGTATCTGCCGTCAACCACTCTTCAGGCAATATGGGCTTGATAATTTCCTCCATCACAGCTTCACGCAGGGCCGGGGTATCAATATCCTCACTGTGTTGGGTAGAAAGCACGACAGCATCGATACCCACAGGCTTGTTATCTTCGTAACGGAAGGTAACCTGGCTCTTTGCATCCGGGCGTAACCAGGGCAAAGTGCCATTTTTACGCACTTCAGCCTGACGTTTCACCAGGCGATGAGCATAAGTAATCGGTGCCGGCATCAGCACATCGGTCTCGTTGCTGGCATAGCCGAACATCAGACCCTGATCACCGGCACCCTGTTCATGGGCCTCAGTTTCATCAACGCCCATAGCGATGTCCACAGACTGTTTGTCAATGGAGGTCAACACCGCGCAGGATGCGTAATCAAAACCCATCTCGGAGCTGTCGTAGCCAATACGTTTCACCGTATCACGCACCACGGCTTGCATATCGACCCAGGCCGAGGTGGTTATTTCACCAGAAATGACCACCATTCCGGTGTTCACCATAGTTTCACAGGCCACACGGGCCGTGGTGTCCTGCTCAAAAATCGCGTCAAGAATGGCATCAGAAATCTGGTCAGCGACCTTGTCCGGATGCCCTTCGGAAACGGATTCCGAGGTAAATAAATGCGAATTCGCCATTATACTTGTGTTCCTTATATTCCTTGCTCTCAATAACCGATTAATATGTGTAGACAAAAGAGCCGGACATATTACCCGTAGATCTGTTGCCTTTCAATTCACTGCCCCACTATTGTCCGGCCACCTCATCACGTCCATTCCCCTTTCGGCCATAGCGGTCCTCGAAGCGGACGATATCGTCTTCACCCAGATAACTGCCGGATTGTACTTCGATAATCTCCAGTGGCATCGTACCCGGGTTCTCCAGCCGATGTTTTTCGCCAATGGGAATGTAGGTCGACTGGTTTTCTGACAAAAGAAATTCATTATCGCCGCAGGTAACTTTAGCGGTTCCTCTCACCACGATCCAATGCTCCGCACGGTGGTGGTGCATTTGCAAAGAAAGGGCCGCTCCCGAATTGACAACGATACGTTTCACCTGAAAACGCTCCCCGGCATCAATGCCTTCATAAGAGCCCCAGGGGCGATACACCTGACGATGCACCAAACGCTCACTGCGCCCACCAGCCCTAAGTTGTTCAACAATTTTTTTCACGTCCTGGGCGTGGTCTTTATGTGCCACCATCACGGCATCCGCAGTTTCCACCACCAGGATATCTTTCAGGCCAACGCCTGCCACCAATCGATGTTCCGAGTGAAACAGGCTGTTACTGCAATTGTGTGACAACACATCACCTTTGTTAACGTTGCCATCAGCACAGGACTCACCAACCTCCCAAATTGCCGACCATGCACCCAAATCTGACCACCCGACATCCAGAGGCACGACGACTGCCAGCGTTTCGCCATCGGCACTCGCACCCAACCTTTCCATTACGGCGTAATCAATGGAGTCACTGGGGCAAGCCCTGAAGGCATCCGCATCAAGCCGACAAAAATCCAGATCTTCATCCGCCAGCTCCAATGCCTGCCGACAGGCATCCACCATTTGTGGCTGAAATTGCGTCAGCTGTTCAATCCACACCGAAGCACGCATCACGAACATACCACTGTTCCACAGATACTCACCGGACTCCACGTAAGCCCGAGCCGTATCGGCATCAGGTTTTTCCACGAAGGCATCCAGCCGACAAGACCGGGTAGCATTGATGGGACTGCCTTTGCGAATATAACCAAAACCCGTTTCAGGAGTCGCAGGCACAATACCAAAAGTAACCAACGCACCATCGTTCGCCAATTCGGCGGCGGTTTTCACAACTGCATGATAGGCCCCGGAATCAGCAATCACATGGTCTGCCGGCATCACCAGCAGCACGGGATCATTGCCCTTGCCGAGAGATGCAAGCGCCGCCACCGTCAATGCTGGCGCAGTATTCCTGCCTTCGGGCTCCAACAAAATCGCAGCAGACTCATGGCCAATCGCACGTAGCTGCTCAGCCACCAAAAAGCGGTGCTGCTCATTACAGACAATCATTGGCTCGGCAACTTGCCCCACCAGTGTCGACAAACCGTCCAGACGCTGAACAGTTTGTTGCAGCAAGGTGGACTTACCCTGAA
Source organism: Gammaproteobacteria bacterium (assembly GCA_013151355.1). Taxonomy (GTDB): domain Bacteria; phylum Pseudomonadota; class Gammaproteobacteria; order SZUA-152; family SZUA-152; genus SZUA-152. The sequence continues at coordinate 12,050 of JAADIL010000136.1, read as the reverse complement.
ACGCCAACAACTGCTTAGGATATTGCTCCCGGGACAACGGCCAGAGACGAGTACCGGCACCGCCGGAAAGGATTACGGGTTGAATTTTCATAAATGAGTGGAATCAGCGTGGTTGATTTTTTATACGAATGTGCATGTATCTTTCAAGACCGGCAGCTCATTGTGCCTTTATTAGCAGTATTACCTGAATCCGTAAATCCAGGTAATTAACCCTGCGCAACCAGACTTTGACGGCGCACCCGGGACAAAAATTCGGCAAAAAATGCCGCAAATACGCCCAGCATCAGTCCCAGGACCAACGCTAACATAACAATCAGCGAACCACCCGGCCCGGTGGCCTCTGGTGAACGCATGGGTGGCACCAGAGCCTGCGTTTCACGCAGATTGGCAAGCTGGATTTTCAGTTTAACAACAGTATCCTGCTGACTGAGTTGCGCGCGACGATTATTGGCCAGCTGCCGGGTCAATGTATCGCGTGAATCCACTACCGTGATTTTCAGGCGCTCATCAATTTGTGCCAGACGCTGACGATATTGCTGCACACCGCTGTCAAGCATCATCAACGTCAGCGCCCGGGATTCGTCTTTGGTCTGCCTGATGGCATTGGCCCGGTCCGCCCTGGCGCGCGCCAGATCATCACGCACATCCCTGGCCTGGCCGGTCAACAATACCGAGATATCCTCCAGACGTTTCTCCCGCGCCTGGATCAACGTAGCATCATCTTTCAGTTCTTCCAGTTTGGCCACAGCCCGATTCTGGAGGATTTCTGTCTCCTTGCGCAACACATCGGTGATACGGTTATGATCTGTTTTAACCATGTTCACCACGGTCTGCTGTACCGCCTTGTGAGCCACACCTACGCTCTCTGACCCCTTACTGCTCAAAACAATAATCTGACTGCCCTTGGGAATGCGGGCCTCAATTTTGGGCACCTCCCCCACAGCAGAATGCCCGGCAAGGTACTGCTGCCGCGCCAGAGGAATATAACTTTCCTGAACTTTGGCCAGCAGCGTCTCCGGCGATTCAATGACAACCACATCTTCGCCACTCAAACGTGTACCAAGTTCAATGGAAGTACTGTATTGGTATTTGGCGGGGGTCAACACTGCAAACACAATCCCTGCCACTACACACGACGCTACCACAACAGCCATCAGGGTACGATGCCTCATTAACACCAACCACAAATCCACCAGATTGATTTCATCCTCGTAAGCGCTTTCGTAAAGATGTGGCGGCAGATTTTGTTCGTGTACAGGTGGGTTTTTAGTCATTACGGCGCTTTAAATTCCAACAGTTATCTCAACAATTTGATGCTGGTGCTGACCTTCAATACGGGAAAAAGATACTTTTTTTAATCTTGCGCTCTAATCAGCATAGCACTGAAATTTTCGTTCTGTTGACTACCCATCCGCGAGCATTCCTTCCCGGCTGTAAGATTTTTCCTACATACACTTGCGCCATGCTATCAACTTCACTACAAATTGTATAACCCTTCACCAACGAAACAGCTATAAACTCTTTAACCTTCTTCCCTCAACAACGTAATCACCGGGCAACAGGTGCCATTTGAACCAATCAAATAACACCCACCACCCGGTGAGTACGTTTGCCCTGCAAAAATCGAGAGCCCTGATCAAGCCATAAACAAAAAACCTCTGTACAGTGCCTGCTGCTGGAATTTAAATATTTTTGAAGCTCAATTTTTTGCCCAACCTGAATCAAAAAACCCCTGAATAAACAACCGCTTAATTCTGTTTCTGGATCACCAGAATAGCCCGGTTTTTCTCCAGAATCTTCTTGCCCACACCCTTGACCTGAAGCAAATCCTCCAGCTGTTTAAACGGGCCATTGCTCTCCCGGTAAGCAACAATCGCTGCGGCTTTAGCGGCACCCACACCGTTGAGTTCCGAGGCCAAAGTATCAGCATCCGCAGTATTGATGTCCACCGGCGTAGCAAACACACTAAATGAGGCCACAAGCAAAAACAACGCAAAACAACCGGAAACAACAACCTGTGAAAAACGACGTGAAACAATCGACATACCAAGACTCCTTTCTTGTGAAATTGTAATTTTAATTATGTTGTACCAGCGTACTGGCGCGGAACAGCCTAGAGAATCCCGGCCTGCCGGTCAATTAATTGTCGCATTAATATTCGCCAGAGCCACAAGCGGATTCCCGGCCCGGGTAACGGGGCGACCCACCACCAGATAACTCGCTCCCAAACGAATAGCATCCTCCGGAGTCGTAATGCGTTTTTGATCATCCGCCATAGTCCCGGCAGGGCGCACACCAGGAGTCACCAGCCGAAAATCACTGGCGACCGTTTTCCGCAAAGCCGCTACTTCCCATGGAGAACACACCACACCATCCAGACCCGATGACCTGGCCAGACAGGCCAGCCGCAACACATTGTCTTCAGGACTACCGGACAATCCCACCTCGTGTAATTCATCTGCATCCAGACTGGTGAGAATAGTTACCGCAATCAACAAGGGGCGATGCACCGTTTTGTCAACGGCCTCACGCGCAGCTTCCATCATGCGCCTTCCTCCCAGGGCATGCACATTGACCATCCACACACCTAATTCAGCCGCTGCACGACAAGCCTGCGCAGTAGTATTGGGGATATCGTGATACTTGAGATCCAGAAAAACATCAAAACCGAGTTGCTGTAGCTTCTCAACCAAAACCGGCCCCGCACGGGTAAACAATTCCTTACCCACCTTCACACGGCACTGTCCGGCATCGAGCGCACGCGCCAAATGCAACGCAGCATCAGCATCGGGAAAATCCAGCGCAACAATGACTTTCGGGTCAACAGTTCCTGGATAAATGGTTGGCTCGGTCATTTTTTTGGCACCTTGATATTCACTCATTGATTTCCTTAAATTACAGCCCTATTCACCAATAACTCCCTGAACCGGCCGAATACTTGCCCAATCTTTGCAGGCCGGACAACGCCACTGCAAAATTTTTACCTTGAAACCACAATGACCACAACGGTACGGTAATTTTTCTTCCAGCAAACGCCGGGTCAATCCCTTCAAAATCAACAGGTTTTCGCGCGCAACACCTTCGCTGTTGGTCAGGTGCAATTCTATTAAATGCTCCAAACCACGTACGGATGGTCGCTCACTCAACGACTTCGCGATACGCTCAGAAGCCTCACGTTCATTTCCACGCTGACGCAATAAATCTGCAAGCCCCAGCAAAGGGGTAATACCATCATATTCCGTTGACAAATACCCCAGATAACGCTCGGCCTCTGCGGCTTTACCCAGACTTTGATAACACGCCAACAGAGGAGCAACAATTTCCGGCAAAAACCGGGGGTCCTGTTTTTCCACTTGTTTCAGGGACTTAATCACCGCCTTGCAATCACCCCTGGTCTTTTCCACGCTGGCTTGCAACAACGTCGCCCGAACACATCGACGATCAACATTTAACGCACGCCGCACCATTTTCATTGCCGACCTGAGTTCACCGCTGGCATAAAGACCATCACCCAGTTCACAATAAAAATGGGCTACCTCCAGATTCATACGTTTCCCGGCGATATACTCGTAACGCCGTGCCACATCAATCGCCTTTTCCCACGCCTTTTCCTGCTGGTAAATATCCAGCAATTTTTCCAGTGACTCTGCACGATATGCGCCCTGTTCCACCAGCTCCAAAAACAGTGTCTCTGCCCGTCCCAGCAAACCCGCACGCAAATAATCCTGGCTCAACTCAAACAGGGCCAGGGCCCGCTGCTTTTTACTGAGTGTTGGCCGGGCAATGAGGTTTTGATGGATACGAATAGCACGGTCACCTTCACCGCGACTGCGAAACAGATTGCCTAACGCCAGATGGGTCTCTACCGTATCGTTATCGACCTGTAACATCTTCACAAACACATCGATAGCCTTATCCGGCTGCTCATTGAGCAACAGATTCAGGCCCTTGAAATAATCTGCGGAAAAATCACGGCTATTGCGCGTTGAGGTGTCGGACAATGCCGTATTACGTTTTGCCAGCCACCAGCCTGAAGCGGCTGCAACGGGTAACAAAATGAACAACAATACCAGTTCCATGTGGACCAACGTCAGGGAACCATGTTCAGTGAGCATCTTTCAATGGCAAGGAACGAAGATTGGAAACCTCCTCTTTGGCAATTTTGGCGGACTTGCGCAGTTTCGCCAGTTCACGCTTTTGGCTAACAACAATGCCCAGCGATGCCAACACACCCAGCCCGGCACCCATAATAATGGCAAGCACCACCACCAATGACAGCGGCGCTTGCAGGGTGCCTAAATAATAATTCAGCTGCACCGGCTCCGCATTCATTAACGCAAAGCTCAGGCCCAGCAGAGTAACCAGCAATAGCAGGGCAAAAATAACAATTCGTTTCATATACAGGATTCTCGCGGTTTGGCCTCGGTTTTTACCCGTAACCGTACCACAAAAAAAAACGGCATTCGCACTTTGGCAAATACCGTTTCATCAATTATTTTCAGACCAATGGCTCACGAGCCACTAACCACATCCATGCCAACAAGCTAATCTTTATTGATATTCACCCGCTCCCGCAGTTCTTTGCCCGGTTTAAAGTGCGGCACATACTTACCTGACAGCGCCACAGCTTCACCCGTTTTCGGATTACGCCCGATACGCGGTGGACGAAAGTGCAGCGAAAAGCTGCCAAAGCCACGGATCTCAATGCGTTGTCCCGTAGAAAGATTTTTTGCCATTTGTTCGATGAGCGTCTTCACCGACAGCTCCACATCTTTATAGGGCAAATGCGGTTGTTTGCGTGCAATACGTTCGATTAGCTCTGATTTTGTCATCTGACCAATCCTTTATTCTGTCCTGCTGCTACGTGGATGGCCCCCCGCCCCAATGCGTGACGCCATCCTCGATTCAACCAGGTTTTTGCAAGATAAGTCATTGACTTGTCTTAGCGTCCACCTATTCAGCTTCTTTACTGCTTTCCATCTGTTCTTTCAGCAAATCACCCAAAGTACCGCCAGTGGACTCTGTCTGATTACGGCTGTAATCCTGAACAGCCTCGACCTCTTCCGCAGAGTCCTTGGCCTTCACCGACAAATTCAGGTTACGGTTTTTACGGTCAACACCGATGAAACGCGCTTCCACTTCATCACCCGCCTTGAGCATTGTGCGTGCATCTTCAACACGGTCACGAGCAATTTCCGAGGCACGAATATAACCCTCGATTCCGTCACCCAAATCCACCGTCGCGCCCCTGGCATCCACCTCGGTGATAGTACCGGTTACGTTGGTGCCCTTGGGATGGGCGGCCAGATAATTGGAGAAAGGGTCCTGCTCCATCTGCTTCACACCCAGGGAAATGCGTTCGCGCTCCGGGTCGATGGCCAGAATCACTGTCTCCAGTTCGTCACCCTTCTTGTAGGAACGAATCGCGTCTTCATCAGAATCACTCCAGGAAATATCAGACATGTGCACCAGACCATCAATACTGCCGTCCAGGCCGATGAAAATACCAAAGTCGGTAATTGACTTGATAGTACCGGAAATTTTGTCGCCCTTGTTATGGGTAGCGGCAAATTCATCCCAGGGATTGGCCTTGCATTGCTTCATGCCCAGTGAAATACGACGGCGCTCGGGATCGATTTCCAGCACCACAACTTCAACTTCGGTGCCCACATCAACAAGTTTGCCGGGAGAAATATTCTTGTTGGTCCAATCCATTTCGGAGACATGTACCAGACCTTCGACACCCTCTTCCACTTCCACAAAACAACCGTAGTCAGTGAGATTGGTGACCTTGCCAAACAGGCGCGAGCCCACAGGATAACGACGTGCAATATCTTCCCAGGGATCTTCGCCCATTTGCTTGAGGCCAAGAGAAACACGGGTACGCTCGCGATCAAACTTGAGCACTTTGACATCAATCTCGGCACCTACTTCGACAATCTCGCCAGGATGCTTGATGCGTTTCCAGGACATGTCGGTGATGTGCAACAGACCGTCGATACCACCCAGGTCGATAAACGCACCGTAGTCGGTCAAATTTTTCACAATACCCTTGAGGGTCTGACCTTCGGCCAGGCTTTCGATCAGAGCATCACGCTCTTCAGAAGACTCGGCTTCCACCACAGCACGACGTGAAACCACCACGTTGTTGCGTTTCTGATCCAGCTTGATAACCTTGAATTCCAGCTCCTTGCCTTCGAGATACGTAGTATCGCGAACGGGGCGCACATCCACCAGAGAACCTGGCAGGAAAGCGCGAATGGTATCGATCTCGACGGTGAAGCCGCCTTTGACCTTGCCATTGATAATACCGATAACACTTTCGCTCTTGTTGAAAGCATCTTCCAGTTTGCGCCAGGAATGGGCACGAATCGCTTTTTCGCGGGACAGTCTGGTTTCACCATAACCATCTTCCACATATTCCAGAACCACCTCGACATTATCACCTGCGACAACCGTAATTTCGCCTTTTTCATTGCGAAATTCGTCAACAGGGATAGCACCTTCGGACTTCAGTCCGGCATTGACCACAACCATGTCGGCGGTCACATCGACCACAACACCACTGAGGAGAGCACCCTGACGCATTTCAGTCTGGGCAAGGCTTTCTTCAAACATTTCTGCAAAGCTTTCGCTCATTTTCCACTTCCTTGACGCTGCCTGTCTGCCTGCGCTTGCAAAAAAAGCACGAACAACGACAAACGCCGTATTAGCTAATGGCTGACCATTCAACTTGTCTCACCACGAAACAGTGAACAGCAGCTGGCTTATGAATTTAACCGTCCACGTTTCACCTGAAACACTGAACAGCACCAAATACTACTCAAACAAACACCGATCAAAAACAGCGCCAGGCACCCTTACAATCAGTCCGCTTCCGGAAATACCAAACGCAGTAATTACCAATCAAAGTACCAAAAAGCAATCCGCTAGTTTAGACGCACCTGACACAAATTCCAGAGATGATCGACCACTTCGTCGATACCCAAATCTGAAGTATCCAGCACCACCGCATCCTCTGCGGGAACCAACGGCGAGGCTGAACGATTACAGTCACGCTCATCGCGTTCGGCAATCTCGTCCAAAAGGCTGCGCATCGTAACACCTAACCCCTTGTCTTTCAACTGGTTATAGCGTCTTCGTGCGCGCTCCTCGGCACTGGCGGTAAGAAAAATTTTCACCACTGCGCCGGGAAACACCACAGTCCCCATATCGCGGCCATCGGCAATTAAACCTGGGGATTGCTGAAAGGCCCGCTGGCGCTCCAACAGAGCTGCACGCACCGCCGACAAAGCCGCCACTTTCGAAGCACCATTGCCACAGGTTTCGGTGCGCAACTCCAGAGTAACATCCTCCCCTTCCAGCAATACCGCCATCTCCCCGGCCCCCTCATCGGCCACAAACTCCACGTCCAGATGTGCAGCCAGAGGTTGCAACGACTCAACATCATCCAGGGTAATGCTGTGCTTTTCCGCCGCCAACGCCACCAGCCGGTACAACGCACCGCTATCGAGGATGTGCCAGCCCAGTCGCTGAGCCAGCAGGCGAGCGATAGTGCCCTTACCTGAGGCGGTGGGACCATCAATAGTGATAATCGGGGCGCTGCTGGCGGTATTATTTGAAGTCATATTTTTATCCGGTATCAGATGTCAGTGACTGAACTCAAAGAACCGGGGCTACACCAATATCCCAAACCCGATTCCTGGTCACATTTTTACTTTCTTGTATTACCTGAGCCTTGCGAGTGATCGTGCTTGCGCAGTGCAGGATATTGATTCGTAGAGCGAATGATAACGTTGAGCGCAATCCTTATTGTGATTGCCGAAAAATTTCATCTCGCCATCTATACGGATCAAGAACTTGTGCTGAGTGCAAGCACTTGCAGGATTCAGGATTATGTTGAACATTGAACAAGCGTCACCCAACGATCGCTATAGTATATTCATGGCGTGATTAACTCATCGTCAGACCAGGTACATATTTGGCCGAAACAAAAAGTGACGAAATTTGTATTGATAAAAAATGCTTTTCGTAATACCTGCGCCACGCATTCGATGGAAATCCCCGGAAACCTGCAACCCGCGCAACTGGCCAGATATCAGGGAGTCAGGGATAATATCGACAACCTGCCAGGCATTTCCCGCAGGGCAGATCGACCAGGCCACAAGCGCATTGCAGTATATCGCTTCGGCAGACTTTGTCATAGAGACAACCGCAAAGAGACATGACAGGCAATAGAACCCCTGCACGCTTGCCTGCGGTACGCACAGCCAAAAAATCAGGTGCTTTCCATCATTGCAGCCATCTTCCCCGCATTTGGTGCCAATATTGCGCCACGTTCAGTAACAATAACATCCACCAGTTCTGCCGGGGTTACGTCGAAAGCCGGATTCCACGCAGTCGCACCTGTAGCGGCAATGAACCGACCTGTCCAGGATAACACTTCTTCAGGAGAACGTTGTTCGATAGGAATATCCTCACCACGGACAATATTCATGTCCACTGTCGAGGCCGGTGCGGCCACCATAAATTTTACCCCGTGGTATCTTGCCAGTATTGCCAGGCCGTAAGTGCCGATCTTGTTGGCCACATCGCCGTTGGCGGCAATGCGATCCGAGCCCACGATCACCCAGTCGACCCTGCCCTGCTGCATCAGGTACGCCGCTGCACCTTCGACCTGCAAGGTAACCGGAATATTTTCCTGCACCATTTCCCAGGCCGTGAGCCGCGCACCCTGCATCCAGGGACGAGTTTCATCAGCGTAAACATGCGTAATTTTGCCTGTGGCAAAACCGGCACGCACCACACCCAATGCCGTGCCATAACCACCAGTAGCCAATGCCCCGGCATTGCAGTGGGTAAGAATCGCACAAGGTTGTTCAATGAGCGCCGCACCCAGCTCGCCCATACGGTGGCAGGCAGCAATATCATCGCTGTGGATTTTTTTTGCCTCGGCCAGCAATACAGGCTCTGGGTCACCTTGCAATCCGGTGATAACTTCACGCATGCGTGCAATGGCCCAAAACAGATTCACCGCTGTGGGACGTGATTGCGCGAGAGTCTGCAAATCCACTTCAATCAGTCTTTTCCAGTCTGCTGAAGATTCGGCAAAACGCATCCGTGCCGCCAACACAATGCCATAAGCCGCAGTGATGCCAATAGCCGGTGCGCCGCGCACCACCATATCGCGAATCGCCTCAGCTACCACAGCTACCTCATTAAATTCCAGATACACCGTTTTATGTGGCAACAAACGTTGATCCAATAACTGTAATTGTTTGTTTTCCCAGCGAATGGCCTGAACGGTATCGGTTTGTGGCATTATCAAAAATTCCTGTAAAGTGAAAAGTGAAAAAAGGCATAATACGCTGCGAGGACTCTGAAAAATAATTTTTTAACCTCTGCGTTCACCCTGCTGCGATTGTCCATAACGCCCGAAATACCATTTCACCACAAAAGCGGCAACAGGTCGTCAAGGCAATCACGATCATCACCCCGGCGTAAATTTCATTATCGAAAATACCACTTGAGAACGTGCATGCAATAACTTCCCTGTTTAGCGCTCAGACTTAGTTCGTCTTCGTTCATTCTGATTTGAGCAAACGTGCAGGAATGGTCGTTCTATACCCGTAGCGTTTGGGATTCAGGTCTAATTGCACGCCCTATTGTCTCCATGGCTGCGTTGAAATTCCTTGCAATAGAACGACTATTACGCGTCATTTCGCCTGACCATGAAGAAAATATGACGCACACTTAAACCTGAATCCCAAACGCTACGGGTATATTCAGAAAATAAAGCCGAGATGCAAAACCGGGAAGTTATTGCATGCACGTTCCTTACCCTGCCCGGCTCGGCTCGGCAAAAATCAAACCCACTTCTCCGCGTAGCATCATCGCCATGACCACCTTGTGTAACCCCGATGTAACGAACGACCCTGGTACATCGTCATAGCTTGCGTCCCTAATATTCCAGAGTCTCGCTGTAACATCCACCGATCACTGTCGTCTACATGTCGGCAACTCATCCCGTGCCAAGAAAAATAATTATCAACAAGGAGAGTATATAATGAAGCAGCAAACACACCCTGGCATTCTTGTTAGTGGACTCGTCATTTCGTTAGCAGTGGCATTTTTCACAACCACTGCCGTGGCCAGCCCTGATAAACACCACCTGAAAAAAACCGGCACACACATCTCTGTGCGTGCCAGTGAGGCACGGCTTATTCGCCGGGTCATGGGCCCCGTGGCCAACAGCGTCAACGGCGTTCCCGCTGAACCCGTCGATTCTTTCGACTGGTCGGGTAGTGAAATCACACGCATCAAAGGCCACGCCAAACTGGAAATTGACCCCGTCGCCAACACCGGCATCATCAAGGCCAAATGGGAAGACGAATACGGCTACTGGACTTACAAACAAACAATGTTCGCCCCACCCTCCCACCCTACCGGGGTACGTATGGGAGCGAGTCTGGGCTCACTGACGGTGATTGAAGACGACCCGGTAACCACCAATATTTACCTGCATGGTGACACTGGTGCTGGCGGGCCGGTCATTCCCACCCTGTTCAACCTGCTTGCCACCTGGGGACCAGCCAAAGTCACCCTCAACGGCGAACCTTTCGACAACCCCTTCGATGGCCCCGTACCCATGTGGGCCGGTCACACCATGGTTTCTGAAGGTGTACGTGATGCCAACGGCGCGGTACGCACCATATCCGGCGAAACCTTTAACATGATGCTTAATTCCGAGGGCCAGACGTACCCGGACGATCTGGTCTTTCACCTGGTTTTCCACGATGTACCGGGGCCTGAAATGACGGCCAATGTGCCGCCACCGCTATCATTTTTCTATCACGTTACTTTCGGCAAAGTGAAAATCAACATAAAACATAACAACTAATAGTTGTTGCTGTAACTGCTGGCCCGGAAACACCCCGGGCCAGCCCCAATAAGCCCCGACAATAGCCAGACTTGCAGCCCGTCAGGGCAACCGCTATCGTCTGCCCCATGAAAAATACCCCTCAGCCAATTGATATCCTGATTCACGCCCGCTGGATCATTCCTGTACAACCCGCCGCGCAAGTGCTGGAACATTATGCCATCGCCATACATGAAAGCCGTATTCTGGAGCTCCTGCCCGGTACCGAAGCCAAACAAAAATACACTGCCGAGGTAGAACATCAACTGGACGAACACGCACTCATCCCCGGTCTGATCAATGCCCACACTCACGCTGCCATGTCGTTGTTTCGTGGTTTAGCCGACGACCTGCCACTGATGGAATGGTTGCAAAGTCACATCTGGCCTGCGGAAGAAAAATGGATCAGCCCTGAATTTGTTGCCGACGGCACACGGCTGGCCATCGCCGAAATGCTGCGTGGCGGCACCACCTGTTTCAACGACATGTATTTTTTTCCCGACGAAACCGCGCGCGTCGCCGACAACGCAGGCATGCGCGCTGTAGTGGGCCTCATCATTATCGACTTCCCCACCGTATGGGCCGCCAATGCCGACGAATACTTGAGCAAAGGCATCGAAGTCCACGATCACTTTCGCCACAACCCGCTCATCACCACCGCCTTTGCACCACACGCACCGTACACCGTATCCGATGAACCATTGAAACGTGTCATCACTTACGCCGAAGAAATGGACATCCCTGTACACATACACCTGCACGAAACTGCACACGAAGTAACTGAAGCACAGGACAACACCGGCCAACGCCCGCTGGAACGTCTGGAAGCACTGGGACTGGTATCACCCCGACTCATGGCCGTGCATATGACTCAACTCGCTGATGAAGAAATTGACCACCTCGCCACCCGTGGAGCCCACGTAGTGCATTGTCCCGAATCCAACATGAAACTCGCCAGCGGCTTCTGCCCCGTGCAACAACTGCTCGACGCTGGCGTCAACGTCGCCCTCGGCACCGACGGTGCTGCCAGCAATAATGACCTGGACATGTTCGGTGAAATGCGCAGCGCCGCCCTGTTGGGCAAAGTAATAGCCCGCGACGCCAGCGCACTCAGCGCCATGCAAGCCCTGCA
>JAADIL010000244.1 GCA_013151355.1 Gammaproteobacteria bacterium | reverse complement strand
CCGATGCCAAATAAGCCAGAAAACGATCCGCATTTTCAGAGTTTTTAGCCTCACTCAGCTTGCCAATGGCATAACCTACCCTGGATTCTTTGTTGAGCGGCGCAGGAATCGCAACACCTTCAACATTGCGACCTTCGGCCCTGGCATGCACTACTTCGGTAGTCCATACAATGCCCACATCAGCTTCACCATTTTCAATGCGATACGGGGTTTCGCGATGGTGGCGCACGGTAAACCAGGTTTTACCTGGCACCGCCCAGCAACCCTTGCAAACTTTGTCGCCCGTTACTTTGGTATACAGTCCCATGTCTTTTAACATTTCGGAACCGTAAAACTTGAAGATGCCTTCGGTGATGGGATTGGGGTGAGACTGAACCAGATCGCCACGCCCCAGGTCTTCGGGCCCCTTGATGCCTTTGGGATTACCCCTGGCAACCATCAACTCCAATTTATTGCGCACGTAGACCATGCCCTCGGTCATTTTGCCTTTTTTCTTCAACTTTTTCAGATGGGCAATTTTTACACTGGCAAACAAATCCGGTGTTTGATTGGTATTCTGGCCATCGATTTGACCCTGTTTGAGGATTTGCTTTTTGAGTATCTGACCTGGTGGAATGGTTTCCACATAAACCGTTTTAATGTCCCTGTTTTTGGACTGGAAATCTTTAATCAATTCCTCCATCACCATAAATTGATTACCCGCCAGATACATCACCAGGTCAGAGGTATAAGAATCACCAATTTCACCATAATCGATGGTGCCATCAGTATGAAAGGTGCGGTAGTCGTGGCCATGTCCTGCGTCTTTCGCGGCCATGACCGGCATGCCAATAAACATCGCAGGTACAAAAGCCGTGGCCAATACCGCCGGGAGTAATTTGCTCGTAAATTTCATGTGCGATTTCTCCTTGCTGTTTCTTTGGTTTTTCGATGCCTCGCCACCATGTAATTGTTCTGTTGCAGTGATCAACGCCCCCTTGCAAATAAACTGGTGGTAATGCAACAAGCCCGACTATCTGCCTTTTCCCCCCGAAGATCAAATACCATTGTTAACATGCTCTGTAATCAGATAATCGGGGCCACCGTTATCCCATTAACACCATACATGTAAATTAAGCGCTAAAAATATCCAACCGAATAAAATCATTGGTTTATATTCAGCGGAACAGGTTGTTCCCCGGTCACGAATCACAAGGGCATAAAATCTGATGCAAAGGCGCGGAGACACCGAGAGCACAAAGGATGAGAGGGTACGGGAAAGGACATGGCTTTGTGCTGGGTTTTCATTACCCCGATTTCGCTGCATACGCAGAAAACATGGCAATTTAGCGCTTAATTCACATATAAGTGCTTATGAATTTTTCCAGCGGCAGATGAGCATCTGCCTGTCATTAGATTTTTTTGCGGCTGAATGCCCAAAGATTACCCTGGGATAAACTTTTATCGAATGTGTAACCTTCCTCATTAAACATTTTGATATCTTCCGGGTCAGTCAACCGGTGCTTGATAATATAGCGACTCAGCATACCTCGGGCTTTTTTTGCATAGATACCAATCACCTTGTATTTGCCATCTTTATAATCTTTAAAGACAGGCGTGATAATTTGTGCATTTAGTTCTTTGGGTTTAACCGCTTTAAAGTATTCGTTCGATGCCAGATTGATTAAATAATCCGATCGAATTTTTTTCAATTGTGCATTCAAACCTTCGGTAAGGATAGAGCCCCAAAATTCATATAAATTCTTTCCCTGGTCTGTCATTAGTTTTGTGTTCATCTCCAGACGATACGGCTGCATCAAATCCAGAGGCCGCAGCAAACCGTACAAACCCGAAAGAATGCGCAAATGCTTTTGTGCAAAACTGAAGTCTTTGCTGTTAAAAGATTTGATATCAAGACCCGTGTAAACATCTCCCTTGAATGCCAATACCGCTTGCCTGGCATTTTCCTCGTTAAACGCTTTGTTCCACGTTTCATAACGATCAAAATTGAGATCAGCGATTTTAATGCTGACCTTCATCAATTCGCTGATATCAAGCGATGACAATTCACGTAAACAGCCAATTAATTCCTCGGAATTATCGAGGTAATCCGGCTGCGTAAAAACTTTGGTTTTAACCGGTGTTTCATAATCCAGCGTTTTGGCGGGCGAGACAATAATTAACATGACTGTAAGATATTCCGATGAATAAAAAAATGATGAGCGTCTAAAGAAAGTTCAGCTTTCTGGTGCAGGCTGGGCATTATCCACCATGCAAGATCTGAAATAAGGCACAATGGGTGGGCAATGCCCGCCCTGCAAAAATATAAGGGGCCATCATGGAAAATGATCATATCAAAGGCGCCGAAAATAAAGGATTTTAATGTGAGGCGGTCATTTTTATATTGCCGGTTCCGGCTTATCTTTTTGATCCGATAATGCCATGCGCAGCCGATTAAGTTCGTCCCTTACGGGTTTGGGGATTTCATTTGTATCTCCCTCTACAGGCCAATCATGTTGTTGGGCATATTTTTGTATGGCAGCAATACGGTTCTGACTCAGGGGGTGGGTTGTAAAAAACTCAGGTATTTTATCACCAGATTCTCCCTGCTGTTGATTTAACAGTTCAAATAATTGTATTGATCCACTGGCGTGACCGTAGTGTTTTGCCAGAGCTGCCACCGCCAGCTTGTCTGCTGCACTTTCCTGGTCTCTGCTAAAGTTCAAAGTGGTTAACAAACTGGTATCCCCTATGAGTTTCGCTACGATATCATTGCCCGCGACCCCCGCCATGGTTGCGACAGCAATGCCTACGACGACTCCGCGCCCTAATGCCCTTAGAGGGTGGCGGAGTTTGATGTGGGCAATTTCGTGTGCCATGACCATGGCCAGAGTGTTTTCATTAGATATGGCATCCAGCAGGCCGGTGAAAAATACAACATTGCCACCCAGTGTAGCGAAAGCATTGACGGTATTGCTGTTGATCACGGATACCGTAATCTCCATGCCTTCTGGCAGATCCATTTTTTGACTTAAATCATTCGCCAGAGATTGCAGGTAATCGGGCACTATTCCGGTATTACTTGCAGGCATATCAATGTCGACTTTGCGCACAAGTGAGCGTTCGACTTCGAAGGGGATGTACTGGGTGAGGGTATCTGCGAGGAAGCTCAGGACAAGTACAATAACAGCGACTAATGCGAGTATTCCTCCGCTTAAAAGAAAGAATTCTTTCAGCGGGTGGGTTTTGCTGATGTTGATGTCTTCAGCGGGTTGTGGATTCGAGATATCCACCAGAATCAGCGTTCCCCGGCGGTTGTTTTTATCGGCAAAAAGGCGGTGCCATAAGCGAGGGCTTCCACAGAGCCAATGCTGTTGCGCCGCCCTTTGTAAATGGAACACATCTCATATTTCACGTTGAGTATGACGTCTGCCCCGGATGCCCTGGCCTCTTCCTTCATCCGCAGTATGGCTTCTCTGCGTGCCCTGTCGAGCAATGTCTCGTAAGGGGTGACACGCCCGCCCACGAGGTTGCGCAGCCCGGCTACGAACCGTTTGAAATAATCAACGGAAATCACAACGCTGCCGTTGACCAGGAAGGTTTCATGACCTGATGAAAAAGAGGATGGAATGATTTTGGTTTGTATAATCAGCAGGTCTTTAAATTCCTGCTCACGCTCACGAATAGAACGGTAGTGACGTCGCTCAAACCATTGGCCGAACCCGTAACCAAGCGCCAATAATATCAAAAATGTAATAATGTCCGGCATGATGTTTACTCCATGACGACTGCGCTACCATAGGCAAAAAGTTCAGCGGCGCCGGATGTTATCGACGATGTTGAAAAGCGAACATTGAGTACCGCATTGGCACCAACAGAGCTGGCCTGTTCGATCATTCTGGCCACGGCTTCTTCGCGTGCATCTTGTAATAATTCGGTATAACCCTTGAGCTCCCCGCCAAAAATATTTTTCAGCCCGGCCATGAAGTCGCGTCCAACGTGCTTGGAACGGACGGTGCTGCCTTGTACCAGACCCAGATGTTTGGAGATACGTTTGCCGGGGATCAGTTCAAGGTTCGATATCATCATTAGAGCATCCTCATTAAATCAATTATTGGTGAACAATAGCAGAACTAATAAAAAAGGTGCGCGGCACACGCTATTACAACACGCAGTCAAAGCTCTCACCTTCTGCATGCTCTGTAGAGGTCAACCGTAGGGTGGGCACGTTTTTTGTGCCCACCCGTACACTCAGAAACGTGATGCAAGAACGCGGGAACGAAAGTATTTTATTTATGATATTGCACACTCAGTTCATGCACCGCATTAATAAACGCACCCACATTTTCAGGGTCAATTTTCGGATGAATACCGTGGCCGAGATTGAACACATGGCCATTGCCCTTGCCATAACTGGCCAGCACGTTGCCCACTTCCTCACGGATGCGCTCCGGGTTGGAATAAAGAATGCACGGGTCCATGTTGCCTTGCAGGGCGATGTTGTCACCCGCCCGCTTGCGGGCATCACTGAGGTCGATGGTCCAGTCCACGCCGAGACAATCAGCACCGGTGGCCGCCATTTTGTCCAGCCATTGTCCGCCACCTTTGGTGAAGAGAATGACCGGGACTTTGCGACCATCTGCTTCGCGGGTGAGGCCATCGACGATCTGCTGCATGTAGCGCAATGAGAATTCCTGATAGTCGCGTGGGGTAAGTACGCCGCCCCAGGTATCAAAAATCTGCACGGCTTGTGCGCCTGCGGCGATTTGTGCATTGAGGTATGAGATGACAGACTTTGCCAGTTTGTCGAGCAGTTGATGCAGGGTGTCGGGCTGGTCAAACAGCATGCCCTTGATGTTGCCGTATTCTTTGGTACCGCCGCCTTCCACCATGTAGGTGGCAAGTGTCCACGGGCTGCCGGAGAAACCGATGAGCGGCACACGACCATCGAGTTCCTTGCGGATGGTGCGTACAGCATTCATCACATATTGCAGTTCGCCTTCGGGATCAGGAACGGGCAGGTTTTTCACGTCAGCGGCGCTGCGCACGGGGTTCGCAAACTGCGGGCCGTGGCCGGTGTTAAAGGTCAGGCCGAGTCCCATGGCATCGGGAATGGTGAGAATATCGGAGAACAGAATGGCGGCATCCAGCGGATAACGCTCCAGTGGCTGGATGGTGACTTCGCAGGCCAGTTCGGCATTACGGCACAGGTCCATAAAACTGCCGGCTTTTTCGCGGGTGGCGCGATATTCGGGCAGATAGCGTCCAGCCTGGCGCATCATCCACACGGGGGTGACATCTACGGGTTCACGGTTCAGGGCGCGCAGAAAACGATCATTTTTTAATGTTGTCATGTTTTGTGTTTTTAACGCAGAGGCCGCAGAGGCGCAGAGGCGCAGAGAAAAAGAAAATAGTTTTCAAAAATCTCTGCGTCTCTTGTGTCTCTGCGATCTCTGCGTTTCTCCTTAAATGTCTAAAAAATCTAAAATGCCTTCAGCAGCCTGACGACCTTCATACACAGCGGTCACGACCAGATCAGAACCACGCACCATATCACCACCGGCAAAAATTTTCGGGTTGGTGGTCTGGTGTTGGTAGCTGTTTTGAGCAGGCGCAATCACACGACCACGTTCATCGGTGTCGATATTAAAATCAGCAAACCAGTCAGCCGGGCTGGGGCGGAAACCAAAGGCGACCACCACGGCATCCGCCGGGACGATTTCTTCCGAACCTGCGACAATTTCCGGGCGGCGACGCCCGTGTTCATCAGGTTCTCCCAGCCTGGTGGTCACCAGTTTGATGCCTTCCACTTTACCGTCGCCCACTATTTCCACGGGCTGGCGATTCCATAAAAACTCCACGCCTTCTTCTTTGGCGTTGGCAACTTCCCGTTTGGAACCGGGCATGTTGGCTTCGTCACGACGATAGGCACATTGCACGCTTTGTGCGCTCTGGCGAATGGAGGTGCGATTGCAGTCCATGGCGGTATCACCACCACCGAGCACCACTACACGTTTGCCCGCCATGTCGATGAACTCGTCAGCGGATTTGGCCCAGCCTTTACGGTGGTTGATGTTGGCAATGAGAAAATCCAGTGCGGCATGCACGCCGGGCAGGTCTTCGCCGGGGATACCGGCCTGCATATAGGTGTAGGTGCCCATACCCAAAAATACGGCATCGTATTCATCGAGCAGGGTTTGTAACAGGATGTCCTTGCCGATTTCGATGTTGAGCCTGAACTCCACACCCATTGTTTCCAGAATCGCCCGGCGGTTTTTGACAACGTCTTTTTCCAGTTTGAACTCGGGAATGCCGAAGGTAAGCAAACCACCAATTTCCGGATGGCGGTCAAATACCACGGGGGCAACGCCGTTGCGTACCAGGATGTCAGCGCAACCCAGTCCGGCCGGGCCTGCACCGATAATTGCCACGCGCTTTCCGGTAGATTTGACATCAGACATGTCTGGTCGCCAGCCCTGCGCAAAGGCGGTGTCACTGATATATTTTTCAATGGAACCAATAGTAACGGCACCAAAATCATCATTGAGCGTGCAGGCTCCTTCGCACAAGCGATCTTGTGGGCAGATGCGGCCACAGATTTCCGGCAGGGAATTGGTGCGGTGCGACATTTCTGCTGCTTCTGTCAGGTTGCCTTCTGCGATGAGTTTTAACCAGTTGGGAATGTAGTTATGTACCGGGCACTTCCATTCGCAGTAGGGATTACCGCAGGCGAGACACCGGTCTGCCTGTTCGGTCACGGAGGTGGCGTTAAAATCACCGTAAATTTCGGCGAATTCCTGGCGACGCTCGGTGGCCGGTTTTTTAGCGGGATCACGTCTTGGGACATCGACGAATTGAAAATTATTTGCCATTTTTTAACTTCTTGTAGGTTGGGGTGAGCTTGCGAACCCCAACGTTGTGCATCGATTTGTTGGGGTTCGCAAGCTCACCCCAACCTACCTTCTATTTTCTTGTTACTATTTCAGGCAGCCCGGCGTTGCAGATCATCAATCAATGTGGTCAATGCCGTCGCCTTGGGTTTGACTAACCAGAATTTGCCAACCATGTCTGCAAAGTTATCAAGGATGTGTTGTCCCCATTCGCTGCCGGTTTCATCAACAAATTCCTGAATCGTGTCACGCAGGTGTTTGGCGTGGGAGTCCATGTCTTCGGTATTCACACGATGGATTTCAATGAGCTCGTGGTTGTAGTTGTCGACAAACTGATTGCTCTGGTCCAGCACATAGGCAAATCCACCGGTCATGCCTGCGCCAAAGTTGATGCCGGTCGGACCGAGCACGGTGACAAACCCACCGGTCATATATTCGCAGCCGTGGTCGCCAATGCCTTCCACTACCGTGTGGGCACCGGAGTTGCGCACGGCAAAACGCTCACCCGCCAAACCTGCGGCAAACAGTTTGCCACCAGTAGCACCATACAGACAGGTGTTGCCAATGATCGTGGTTTTGTGGGATTCAAAGTTGCTGCCGCCGGGTGGGCGAATCACCAGTTTGCCACCCGCCATGCCTTTGCCGACGTAATCGTTGGCGTCACCTTCGAGGTACATGTGTAACCCACCGGCATTCCATACGCCGAAGCTTTGTCCGGCAGAGCCCGTGAGCTTGAATTGTATGGCGTTTTTATCCATGCCCAGATCGCCATGGCGCACGGCAATTTCACCCGACAAGCGCGCACCGATGGAGCGGTCGGTATTTTTTACGGTATAAGTGAATTCACCACCGGTTTTGTTTTCGATGGCGGACAAGGCATCGGTCACCATTTGTTCCGCCAGTTCACCCTTGTCGAAGGGTTCGTTTTTTGGTGAGATGCAATACTGTGGTTTGTCCGCAGCGACGCCGCCATCAGACAGGATGGGAGATAAATCCAGGCGACGTTGCTTGCGGGTTGTGCCTTCGATGGCTTCCAGCAGATCGGTACGGCCAATGAGGTCTTGCAGTTTGCGCACGCCCAGACTGGCCATAATTTCGCGTGCTTCTTCAGTGATGAAGCGGAAGTAGTGAGTCACCATTTCCACTTCACCAATGAAGTATTTTGAACGCAACACGTTGTTTTGTGTTGCCACGCCGGTGGCACAGTTGTTCAAGTGACAGATGCGCAGGAACTTGCAGCCCATGGCCACCATGGGACCGGTGCCAAAGCCGAAACTTTCGGCACCCAGAATGGCTGCTTTCACTACATCCAGGCCAGTTTTAAGACCACCGTCTGTTTGCAGGCGGATCTTGCCACGCAAATCGTTGGCACGCAGAATTTGATGGGTTTCGGTAAGGCCCAGCTCCCACGGGCTGCCCGCGTATTTCACCGAAGCCAGAGGACTGGCTGCGGTGCCACCGTCATAACCTGAAATAGTAATCAGATCTGCATAGGCCTTCGCCACACCGGCAGCAATGGTACCCACGCCCGCCTCGGCCACCAGTTTTACCGATACCAAACCATCCGGGTTGACCTGTTTGAGGTCGAAGATCAATTGTGACAAATCCTCGATGGAGTAAATGTCGTGATGCGGCGGTGGAGAAATCAGCGACACGCCGGGTTTGCAGTAACGTAATTCGGCAATGAGTTCGTTGACTTTTTGTCCGGGCAGTTGCCCGCCTTCACCGGGTTTGGCACCCTGGGCGACTTTGATTTGCATCACTTCGGCAGAACGCAAATAGGCCGGTGTAACGCCGAAACGACCGGAGGCCACCTGTTTGATTTTGGAGCGTTTGTCGGTGCCGTAACGTTTGGGGTCTTCGCCACCTTCACCGGAATTGGAACGTGCACCGAGACGATTCATGGCCATGGCCAGGGTTTCGTGCGCTTCGGGAGACAGGGCTCCCAATGACATGGCAGCCGAATCAAAACGTTTGACGATGTCCGACATGGGCTCCACTTCATCAATAGAGATCGATTTCACGTCCGTGCGCAGCTTCAACATATCGCGCAGTGCCAGCGTCGGACGCTCATTCACCAATGTGGCGTATTCCCGATAGGCACTTTCGTCACCGGTTTTTACGGCGCGTTGCAAGGCCTGCACGACGTCCGGGTTGTAGGCGTGCTCTTCACCACCATGGACAAATTTGAGCAGGCCGCCCTGCTCGATATTTTTGCGGTTATTCCAGGCCAGTTTGCTCAGGGCGCGCTGGTCGAGGTCAATGTCTTCAAAATGGGTGCCTTGCAGACGATTGGTGGTACCGGTGAAACACAAGTCCACCACGTCCTGATGCAGGCCGACGGATTCGAACAGTTGTGCGCCGCGATAACTGGAGATCGTGGAAATACCCATCTTCGAGATAACTTTAAACAATCCCTTGTTAATGCCCTTGCGATACTGGTGCATCAGTTCGACACAGTTGGCATTGGAAATTTCGCCCGTACACTGCATGTCCTGAATACAGGCATAGGCCAGATACGGGTACACGGCCGTGGCACCATAACCGATGAGTGCGGCCATGTGGTGGGGGTCACGCGCCGTACCGGTTTCCACGATGATATTGGCATCACATCGCAGTCCTTCACGAATCAACCGATGATGCACTGCACCAGTAGCCAGCAGCGCATGTACCGGCACACGATTGGAGGCAATATTACGATCCGATAAAACCAGCAATACCTTGCCATCTTTGACGGCGGCCACAGCCTGGTCGGTAATACGCGTGATGGCGGTTTGCAAATCATTGTCTGTGTCGTAGTACAGATCAATGCGGGCACTGGCATAGTCGCTGTCATCCAGCCCGGTCAACTGGTCAAATTTGGTGGTGGACAACACCGGGGAATTCATTAGCAGACGTTTGGCATGCTCGGCAGACTCCTCAAACATGTTCATTTCGCGGCCGAAGCAGGTTTCCAGCGACATGACAATCTGTTCACGAATCGGATCAATAGGCGGGTTGGTCACCTGGGCAAACTGTTGGCGGAAATAGTCGTACAACGAACGTATTTTTTGTGACAACACCGGCATGGGAGTGTCGTCACCCATGGAACCGATGGCCTCCTGGCCAGCCTCAGCCAATACGCGCAACACCTGATCACGCTCCTCAAAGCTCACCTGAAACAGCTTTTGATAAATATCCAGCGCCTTGCTGTCCATGGGCAGGCCGCAGATTTCACCGTCCAGCGCGGTGGTGATGTGCCGTGCACCGGCAGCAAGCCACTGTTTGTAGGGTTGCGCATCTTTGAGATGAGCGTTGACATCTTCCGGCAATAACAACTCGCCGGTTTCTGTATCGGCCGCAAGCATCTGACCAGGTTTCAGACGGCCCTTGGCCACTACGTCTTCCGGTTTGTAATCGTAAACACCGATTTCCGAAGCCAGGGTAATGTGGCGGTCTTTGGTGATGACCCAGCGTGCAGGACGCAAGCCATTGCGGTCGGTTGAACACGCGGCATAACGGCCATCGGTCATTACAATGCCTGCGGGACCATCCCAGGGCTCCATGTGCATGGAGTTGTATTCGTAAAAAGCACGCAGATCAGCATCCATATTGGTGACATTCTGCCAGGCGGGCGGCACCAAAAGACGCATGGCACGAAAAATATCCATGCCGCCTGCCAACAGCGCTTCCAGCATATTGTCCATGGAATTGGAGTCCGAACCGGACGCGGATACCAGCGGGCGTACGTCGGCCATGGGAATGGCAGGAGTTTCAAATTTGTGGCCACGGGCAACGGACCAGTTGCGGTTACCCTGCACCGTGTTGATTTCACCGTTGTGGGCGAGATAACGGAATGGCTGGGCCAATCGCCACTGCGGCCAGGTGTTGGTGGAAAACCGCTGGTGAAATACGGCAATAGCCGTTTCCATGCGTTCATCTTCCAGGTCCGTGTAAAATTCCGGCAGGTGCTCGGGCATTACCAGACCTTTGTAAGAGATCACCCGTGATGACAGACTGGGAATGTAAAACACATCATCATTGGGTTCGATGGCCTTTTCGCAGCGGCGGCGGGCAATATATAGATGCTGTTCAAAACTCACCGTATCCATTTCGGCCGGGGCGTTCACAAAGATCTGTTCAATGACGGGCAACGAGGCCAGGGCCTCCTCACCACAGGCAGCGGTGTCGGTGGGTACGGTACGCCAACCCAATACATCCAGACCTTCGGTACGCAGTTCGGTTTCCAGCTGCACGCGCGCGGCATTGGCAAGAGCATCACCCGTATTGAGAAATACCATGCCTGCGGCGTAGTTGTCGGCCAGAGTAAAACCCAGCTCAGCGGCACACAGGCGCAAAAAACCGTCGGGTTTTTTCATCAACAGGCCGCAACCATCACCGGTTTTGCCGTCAGCGGCCACCGCGCCGCGATGAGTCAGGCGTGCCAGGGCTCCAATGGCGGTTTGCACCAGCCAATGGCTGGGCTGATTGTCCATTTGGGCGATAAGACCGAAACCACAATTATCTTTTTCAAAACCGGGGCGGTAGAGGCTGTGTGCACTGGGCGGCTGATTGAGTATCTTTTTCACGCGGTTTTTCACAATAAATAGTCACATCCGGGTCGTTTGTTCACATTTGTCAGAAAAGGCAATATTATTTTAATAATCAATGAGATAAGGCTATTTTTAGTACACAGCCAACACTTTGTTGCAGACAAAATGGCCCAGCATTATACCGGCGTGCCGGATTGGGTTCAATGTGGCGAAAAGTCAGTGTTTACGGGACTTTGTTGAAAGTCGAAGGCTGGGCAAGTTTTTGTAGCCATGCGTATATCGTTTCCCTGCTTCATGATCAAAGCTGATGGGTTATTACAGAGTTTCCAACCAGGTGGTCAGCAGAATCATTGCGATGTTTATTAAGAGGTCCAGTCTTGATTTTTGCCTGAGACTTTATTCTGAGAACAGCAAAAATCAAGACCCCTTTCGTTCGTGTAACCTGGATGAGCAACCATTACCATCCTCTCGTCAAGACACCTGTATATTCTTAATATTGAAAGTGTCATTATGATACTTGATCACTATTGTCTCTAATATGTTAGGTATAATAAAGCATGAGTTTCAATATTTCAGCAGAATTAATTACAATTCTTATTGGTGTAATCACCCTTATAATAGGTGTTTTCAATTCTGTGAAAACCAATAAACAAACCGTCAAATCTCAACACCTTCAAATAATTTTTGCCGTATCTGAATCGTTTAGACAAAAATGGGAACTTGATTGGAGCGATATCCTGGATGAGTTAGACGTAGATCACATAAACCCGCGAACTGAAGAACTTCCAGGTGAGCAAGTCAAAAATATTCGGTATATGCTCAATTGGGTTGATTGGCTCGGAGCCCTGAAGTCATCAGGGGCACTAAATGAATTAAATATATTAACTTCGAGCATAGGGATCCCAATAAAAAGGATAATTAACGTTGGGTATACAGTATTAAGAGAGGACACAAAAAATTATGGTGAAGATTACTGGAAGAATCTATTTATTGTTGCAGATTACCTTAATGTAAAATGTGTAACAGAATTGAGAAGTGTCAATTCCTGACTTTGGTTCTTCCCGGCGGCAGGCACTTTTATGATAGATAATACCATGTGAAGGAATACCCCAAAAATAAACAACCCCGCAGCAAGCTGCGGGGGATTGAACCCATAGAGATTAAACTGTTTATTCATACAGCACTATCAACACTGTAAGCTATGTCCCGCCAAATACAACTTCCAGCTTAAACGTCAATGAATGCCGGGCGTGAAATTCTTCGGCCCGCGGATACACCACCCTGGGGTTGATTTCGAAAAACAACCAGTCGCGATGAATTTGCTGGCGCAGGCGCACTGACAGGATATAGCCGGTGGTCTGCATTTTGGGTTCGCTAACGGCGGTGAGTCCGGTGCGATAGATCACGGCGCGATGTTTGTTGATGGTGTGGATGAGAAAAAAATCCTGGCCCATGTTGAACTCGCGGGTTTCGTCCAGCCAGGCGGCTCTGCTGGTGGCGCGGAACAGGTATGTTTTGGCAAACCGGCGTTCGATGTCCAGTCGTGTGGTTGAACCGGGACCGGTTGAGTCACGCCAGAACAGAGTTTCGGTGGCACGCAAATTCCAGTGGCCAAGAGCAAATAGTCCGCGCAGGCGAAATCGCACAAAGGTATCCAGACCGGAACGCAGGCGCACGCCAACATCGGTATTGGCACGCAGCCAGTCGGTAGAGAGCTGGATGTATCGCAGACCAAGGGATTGTTCCTGTGCTTCCACGGCTTCTACGACGGTGGTATCGGCATCTGCATTTTCTTCGGGGTCACTCTCGAATAAAATCTTCAGCCGCTTTTGTGTGTTGGGCAGGGTGAGTTTGCCTTGCAGGCGGGTTTCAAAACGTGGCTGATAGCCTTCTTCGTTAATTTGCAGCAAATTCAGCTTGAGACGGCTGTTTTGCGATTCGTCGTAGATTCGGTCGTCACCAAAGAAATTGTCCAGCCAGTTGGCAAATTCGGTGACCTGGTGCGAGACAGCATTACGTGTACCGTCCAGGGGTTCCAGCAGGGAAATGCGTGGCTCTTCGTTTGTCTTTTCTGCCGGGTCTTTGTTTGTTACTTCGCTGGCATGCAGGAGAGTTGCATTCAGTGCTACTGAAAAAAACAGGGCCGCACAGCAGCAAGTGATGCCAGGTGATGATGCGGTATCCGGGGAGAGCAGTTGTACCACGTTTTGAGAATTCTCTAATAACCCGTGTGCAGGTCTTACAGATTACGGTGGAATGGCTGTTAATTCAAAGGTTTGTGCTGTGCTGGCCTGCTGCAAGGCCAAGGAAATGAGTATGGCAAAAAAAAGCCCTGCCGGATTATATTGGCAGGGTAAGTACAGCACGGCAGGTAAAAATGGCTAACTACAGCCCTTGGGACGCGGTAATCCGGCAATTTTGTTGGCTGATTTCACCAGACCGAAGGGAAACAGGGCGTAGATGTATTTGCTGTCGCTGCGATCTTTGCCATATTTTTTTTTCATGATTTTGGAAAAGGTGCGAGGTTCACACACTTTGCCATTTTCTTCAAAAAAATTACGGGCTTCGTTAATGATGTCCCAGTGTTCGGCAGTGAGCTCTACTTTTTCATTTTTGGCGATTTCGTGGGCGAGGCCTTCGCTCCACTCGTTCAGGTTTTCCAGCCATCCGGCTTCACTCAGTTCGATGATTTTGCCGTTTACTTCTGCCTGCATGATTGACTCCAGACGTTTTGTGCTTTGGGTATAGAAGGGGTTCTGCTTGCTATTTTAGATAACCCAGCGTTTTCGTCAAGTATCCCTTTGGGGGAAGATAAGGATTCAGTGTTTGAGCAAGTAGTCTTTGGCCTGATTGATTTTAGTGGCCAGATAGGTGGAGCCACCGCGATCCGGATGGAGTTTGTGGATCAGCCGTCGGTGAGCCTGGGTGATTTCTTCTGCGCTGGCGTTGGGTTCGAGGCCCAAAATATCGAGAGCTTCGGCAGCAGACATGCCGTGTTCTGATGAAGTTTCGCGAGGGCCGCCACTATCGGTTTGTGCGCGCCAGCCGCTGTGATGGCGGTCGAGGTAGGCGGCAAGCAGGGCGGCGGAGCGTGGATCGATGCTGCATTCTTGCAGCAGACGCAGCAATTCACCCAGCGTCATTTTGCTGAGGAATTGTCCTTCAAAGGCACCGTCCAGCACTTCACCGTCCAGATTGCCGGTACTGGTGTCCAGACTGACCCGCAGAAAACGGGTTTCCAGGGTGGAGAACGGACTGCGTTGCTGACCGAAGGCGGCTTCCGCCTGACCGGCCGCTCCACCAAACAGACCTCGTACCATGGGCAGGAAACGCAGGAACATAAATCCTCGCCTCAGGAAAGGCAAGGCCGCCGCACCCGCAACAAATATCCAGTTGAGACGACCAGTGAGGGCGAGAAAACCAAGCCCGAGCAGGACGAGCACCAGCCCGGCGCGTTTGGCTGTGGTGATGACCTGTTTGGGCGGGGTGCGCACAAACCAGCGTATCAACAACCAGATGGCGAGAATAATGGCAATGAGGATGATGAGACGAGACATGGGGCGTGACCGTTATTTCGGCACGGGTTTGATAAGCGAAGCGGCCTGTTTGGCGCGTTGGCGGGCATCGATGGCACTGTTGGCGGCACCACCGCCACCGTAGGCCAGGGCCACGCCCATGCGTCGGCGTATGAAGGCTTCGGGTTTGCCGAACAGGCGTAATTCGGTTTGCTGGACGCGTAATGCTTCGGCAATGCCTTCAAAGGCGATGCCCGCCTGTTCGTGCCCACCGTAAATTACCGCGCTGGCACCGGGTTCACGCAGGCGGGTATCTACCGGCAGGCCGAGAATGGCGCGAGCATGCAATTCAAATTCATTTTGTGCCTGGGTGACCATGGTGACCATACCGGTGTCGTGCGGTCGCGGGCTGACTTCACTGAACCAGACTTCATCGTCCTTGATAAACAGCTCTACGCCAAACAGTCCGCGACCACCAAGATTGTCGGTAACGTCTTTGGCAATTTGCCGGGAACGTGCCAGGGCTATTTCGCTCATGATCTGGGGCTGCCAGCTTTCCACGTAGTCACCCTGTTGTTGCAAATGGCCAATCGGGTCACAAAAATAGGTTTGCATTTTACCCTGTGCATTCAGCGCACGCACGGTGAGCTGGGTGATTTCAAAATCAAAGCGAATCATTTCTTCCACGATCACCCGGGTTTGCGACACACGGCCGCTACTGATGGCGTGATCCCAGGCTGCTGCTACATCATCCGGCTTGTGTATGGTGGACTGGCCCTTGCCCGACGATGACATTACCGGCTTGATAATGCAGGGGTAACCGATGCCACCATCGATGGCCATTTGCAATTCCTTGTGCGAGTCAGCAAAAGCGTAACGTGATGTAGGTATTTCCAGTTCTTCTGCGGCCAGTCGGCGGATGCCTTCACGATTCATGGTCAGTTGTGTGGCACGTGCGGTGGGAATGACTTGCGTCAGACCATCAGCCTCGATTTCCGCCAGCATGTCGGTGGCAATAGCTTCGATTTCCGGCACAATGAAATGAGGTTTTTCCTGCTCAATCAGTGTGCGCAACGCTGCGCCATCCGTCATGTCGATGGTGTGTGCACGATGTGCGACCTGTTGCCCCGGCGCATTGTCATAACGATCCACAGCGATGACTTCTACGCCCAGACGTTGCAGGGCGATGATGACTTCTTTGCCCAGTTCGCCGCTGCCCAACAGCATGACGCGCAGCGCGGTATCGGAAAGGGGAGTACCTATTTTCATGTAGAGCCCTGATTTTTTATGAGAGTGAAAAATGCGCCTGCATTTTTCAGGTTTGCAATGATTGAAAAAAATGATGGATGATGGTGCTCTGTGGCGGCGTACAGTGATCAGCGTCACGCAGACTGCGCAATTCATCCAGCAATGGCTGACGCAGGCCGGGCATAAACATCAGGTCGGCCATGATGCTGTCAAAAGCCCCCTGGCCCGCATCACAAAGGGCCAGGTTGCACAAAAAGGCACGACGGGTGTCGTCCTGTTCGAGACACTGCCAGGCACGCCCGGCGATGGTAGCCAGTACTTCTACATTGCACCCGCTGTCGCTGTCCAGTACCCGATGGAGGGCGCTAACAAGCGTCTGCTGGTCATGGCCATGCGACAAGCCGCGGATGGCTGCGGCAATGGTGTTGGCGGCGATGTTGGCATCGGATTCTTGCAGGGCCGTTGTGATGCGTGTTGACAAGGCGGCACTCAGGGCCGGGGCGATGGCCTCGTTTTCCAGACAGCTGCACAACGCCGCAAACGGCGTGATGGGCAATTGCGGAATGGCTTTGATCAGTGTGGCCAGATTATCATTTTCGTCGAGACGGGTGGCAACGTCAGCAATGCCTTGCAGACCGACAAAATTCCATTGCTCGAAGCCATTGTTGCCAGTGAAATAATCAGCCGCGTGGGCGTAAAACTGGCTGGTCGGCTGGCCAAGCTGCCGGGCAACCCTGGCGTGGAAACAGGCCATGCGATCTTCACGCGGGGTGAAGCCGTGAGGATTGTCTTCCGGCATGTCGGGCGGGCCTTGTGTGGAATCGGGATCATGCCTGGCGAGTGTCTGTTCCGCCAGTCGTTCTACCATGCGTCGCAGAAAATCGTCACGTGCGGCCTGCTGTAACAGGCCTTGTTCATCCAGCGGAAATTTCAGAAACCAGATTTGCTGATCGCTGCTGACGCCATTATTGTCTTCGTAATAAAACAACACGCCCAATGAGGCATTGCGCAAAAAAGGCTGTGGATAGGCTTGCTGCTGGCGTTCGATGGCCAGCATATCGGCTCCGGGGATTTCCACCAGACGACGGCCCATGTCATAAAATTGCACCCGGGCACCCGTCTGCTGGAGAAATTCGCACAGGGTCTGCGGGAAGGGATTACTATCAGTCATGGGCGCGACTTTATCAAACGTGCGCGCATTCTGCTGGTCTGTTTGAACGGAGACCGGTTTTTTTCGTTGCCGGGTCTTTTCTGCCACTGTTTTCTGCCACTGGTTGTGATGATAACCAGGGTGTAACCAGCACACGGGTTATGCACCATTTTAACGATGGCTGTGGTTGCGCAATGATACACAGAAAAAGGTGATGCTGTGACTGATACCAGGGCTGATACAACAGGCATGACCGGTGTTGCAGAAGATCAGTTACAGCCAATCCGCTGGATTAATTCTCTGCGCATCCAGATCGGTTTGGCACTGGCCCTGCTGGCTGCGGCGTTCACCAGTACGGTGGTGTTTACACTGTACGAAGTTGGATTGCGCAAACACGATTATGCCATTCTCAACCTGGCCGGGCAGTTGCGCGTGACCAGTCAATCCATGGCCGGTCAGGCCTTGCATTATTTACAGGCCACCAGCCGTTTTGAAGGGGGCGTAGCGGACACTGATGGCCCATCGACTTTTGCGCGCGACCTGGATCATCAGGTGCAGTTGTTTGACAAGATCATCAAGGCCTTTGAGGAACGAAGCCTGCCACCGGAGTTGACGGGGCGTGCCGAAGTTCTTGACTGCAAGTGGGATGAAGAATCTGTTGCGCAGCTCAAAATCACCGCACGTTTTTGGCAGACCTATCGCCAGAAATTGTTGCTGGTATGGGGTGCATCCAGCCCGAAGGCGGGCAAAACCTTGCGGCAAACCGCACAGCATGTGCTGGATCATGACGAAGCGTTGCAAGGCGCAGCCACGGATCTCACCCATGCCTTTCAGCACATGATGGAAAGCAAGCTGCGTCTGCTGAAACGGGTTAATCAGGCCGCGCTGTTATTCATGGTCATGTTGCTGGTGTTTATTTTGGCACTGCTGCATCGCAAGGTGCTGCACCCGCTGAAATTGACCCTGGCGGGTTTCAACCGGGTATGGCGTGGGGATCTGGGTTATCAGGTGCCCGTTACCACGGACAACGAAATCGGCCAGATGACGCAGGGGTTTAATCATCTTTCGCGGCGGCTGGATGCCTTGTTCCGGCTGACTGACCGCATTAATCACGGCACCAGTCTCAGTGATACCCTGTGTTTTATTTTTGAAGAATTTCGGGGGTTTTTGCCGCTGGACTGGGTGGGAGTGTTGTCGGTTCTGCCGGACAAACGCAGCATCTCGCTGGAGCGTATGCATACGGACAGGGTTATTCAGTCACAAGAGACTCCGTTACGTGAAGGCGAGATGTTTGCTGATCCCGGTGCCAGGTTTGATGCCTTGTTGTGTACTGCCCGGCCTCTGCCGATTCCGCGCCTGGACGAGTATGTGCGCCAGCACCCGGAAATTGAATTTGCCGTGCAGTTACAACAGGCGGGTTTTGGCGCAGCAGTGTATTTGCCGCTCTTCAGCACGCCGGATGGCGGCATGATGCTGGTATTTGCCACGCGCCAGCCCTGTGCATATACGGAAGAGCACCAGGAATGGCTGGCCAATATTGCCGGTCAGGTGGCGCACAGTGTGGAACGCACCGTGGTGATGGAAGACCTGGTGATTTCTGCGGTATCAGGCCTGGCCAAACTGGCGGAAAGTCGTGACCCGGAAACCGGTGATCATCTGGTACGCATGAGTTTATACTCGGTCATTATTGCCGAGCAACTGGCCAGTGGCGGCGAATATGCAGCGCAGTTAGATAGTAATGCCATCCGCGATATTTTTCGGTTTGCACCTATGCACGATATTGGCAAGGTCGGCATCAAGGACGAGATTCTGCTCAAACCGGGCCGTTTGACACCGGAAGAGCGTACCGAGATGGAAAAACATCCCGCTATTGGTGGGCAAGTGTTGCGACGCAGCGAAGCGCAAATGAATGCCCATGGCCACAGTATCTTCACGGCGGGCATCGAGATTGCCGAATGCCATCACGAAAAATTTGATGGCAGCGGTTATCCCGACGGACTTGCGGGGCAGGACATCCCGTTATCTGCGCGCATCGTCGCAGTTGCGGATGTGTTTGACGCGCTTACCAGCAAACGCCCCTACAAAGAGGCATGGCCCGTCGAAAAAGCCATGGCGGTGCTGCGCGCAGATGCCGGAGGGCATTTTGATCCGTTGGTCATCAGCGCTGCCGAGCAATCATTACCGCGGTTGCTGGACGTTTACGAACGACTCAAACACGTATAACCCCCCTGCCTGCAAATAAAGAAGCGTGCGGAGACTCTTTGGTCTTGTGTTTTTACTCTTTCCCCGGCCTCTGTTTTGCTTCGCTGACACGCAAATTGCGTTCACAAAAGTCCGTGTTATCCAGCTGACTGATGGCTGCATGCGCGGCGCTGCTTTCCATTTCCACAAAGGCATAGCCCCGGGGTCGATGAGTGGTGCGATCCAGCATGATGCGTACAGAATTAACTTGCCCGTACTGTGAAAACAGAGTGTGCAGCTCGTCGCGTTTTGCGCGGTAGGCGAGGTTGCCGACGTAGAGGCTGATGGTATCGTCAGACCGGGTGACGGTGGTCGTTTGCACGGAATGGTTTGTGGCTGGGCCTTGCTGTGTCGATGATGCCTGGCTACAAGCGGCAATCAGGTGGCCGATGAGTAGCCCTGCACCCAGTACGAGCAAGCCATTGTCGGTCAGGTTTTGTGTTTGCAAAATCCAGTAAACCAGACCTGCGATAGGCACGGTAATAAGCAAACTGCCAAAATAAACAGCGGGGGACGGGGTTTTGAAGGTCATTTTTTTAATTACCATATAAAAAATACGGAGTAGTGGATGTGTAATCGGGCCGTGCGTATTGATGTGCGCCGCCACGAGCAGCGGCTTTATACCAGATGTGAGTGATTTATTCGAGCCTGAACAGAAACAGATGTAAAGAAGCGCTGTATAAAAACGGACCTCTAATTGTAAATATAAGGACTAAATCACTCTGTTAGCATTTTTATTGAAAACACCGTCATTCCGTATGTTTTTAGCCGGAACCCGGAGGCTTAA
>JAADIL010000151.1 GCA_013151355.1 Gammaproteobacteria bacterium | reverse complement strand
TACACCACCCTCCACAAGGACAAAAAGACTGTTAGGTAATAAGGATAGACAGGTGAAGTATATCGTTTTCTGTGGGCGTCGTGCCAAACCCCCAAAGGGGTAGATCTTTGCAGGGTGGACCCGATGCTTATTTAACTCGCATGCCCGGCTGCGCACCTTCGCCGGGTTCCAGTATCCACAAATCCTTGCCACCCGGCCCGGCGGCAAGCATCATGCCTTCGGAAAGACCGAAGCGCATTTTGCGTGGTGCGAGGTTGGCGACCATTACGGTGAGTTTGCCCTCCAGGTCTTCCGGTGTATAGGCACTTTTGATGCCTGCGAAGACATTGCGGGTTTCATCACCGAGATCCAGAGTCAGTTGCAGCAGCTTGTCTGCACCTTCTACGTGTTCGGCTTTGACGATGCGCGCGATGCGCAGGTCGATTTTGGCGAAGTCGTCGTATTGGATAGTTTCTGCGATTGGATCCATGTTGCGGAGCTCTTTTTTGTTGACGGGTTTGGCGGGCTGTTCCGCGGCCAGCGTTTTTTGCGCGTCGGCCAGCACTGAATCGATTTTTTCCTGTTCGACGCGGGTCATTAATGGTTTGAATTTTTTGATGACGTGAGCCGTCAGTGGTTCGGTGCAGCTGTTCCAGTTCAGTGCCTCGATATTCAAAAAGGCCTCGGCCTTTTTCGCCATCACGGGCAACACCGGTTTGAGATAAGTCATCAGCACGCGAAACAGATTAACGCCAGTGGAATATATCGCCTGTGCCTGCGCAGTGGTGGCTTCGTCTTTGGCCAATACCCAGGGTTTTTGTTCATCGATGTATTGGTTGGCGAGATCGGCCAGGGCCATAATTTCGCGCATGGCGTGGCTGAATTCACGGCCTTCATACAATGCGGCAAGGGTGTCGCCCGCATCCACAAAGCGTTGATACAAGTCGGGCTCACTGCATTGGGCAGACAATTGCCCATCACATTTTTTACTGATGAATCCGGCGCAGCGACTGGCGATATTAACCACTTTACCCACCAGATCACTGTTCACCCGCGCCATGAAATCCTCGAAATTGAGATCGATGTCATCAATGCGGCTGGTGAGTTTGGCGGCAAAATAATAGCGCAGGTATTCCGGGTCCAGATGATCCAGGTAATGTCGCGCGTTAATAAATGTACCACGGGATTTGGACATTTTTTGTCCGTTAACAGTCAGAAAGCCGTGCGCATAGATGGCCGTGGGGGTGCGCAGGTTGGCTCCTGCCAGTACCGCAGGCCAGAACAGGGCGTGAAAGCTGATGATGTCTTTGCCGATGAAATGGTACAGCTCGGCGGCACTGTCTTTGGCCAGGAAGTCATCGAAGTTGATATCGTCGCGTTTGTCACACAGGTTTTTGAAGCTGGCAAAATAGCCCATGGGTGCATCCAGCCACACATAGAAATATTTACCGGGAGCATCGGGAATCTCGAAACCAAAATAGGGTGCGTCGCGGCTGATGTCCCACTCGCGCAGTTCTTCGTTCAGCCACTCGTCCAGTTTGTTGCTGACCTCGGGTTGCAGATGCCCGGCACGGGTCCATTCGGCGAGCATGTCCTGAAAATCGGCGAGTTTGAAAAACAGATGTTCGGACTTTTTGCGAATGGGCGTGGCACCGGACACTGCCGATACCGGGTTNNNNTGGGGTCATAAGTGGCCCCGCAGGCCTCGCAATTGTCGCCATACTGGTCGTCGGTGCCGCACTTGGGGCAGGTGCCGCGCACAAAGCGGTCTGGCAGAAACATCTCTTTTTCAGGGTCATAGGCCTGCTCAATGGTGCGACTGACGATGTGGCCGTTTTCCTTGAGGCGGCCATAAATAGTTTCCGCCAGTTCACGGTTTTCGTCGCTGTGGGTGCTGTGGTAATTGTCGAAGCCGATGTCGAAGGCGGCAAAGTCTGCACGGTGTTCCTCGCCGATGCGTGCCACCAGTTCTTCCGGTGTAATACCTTCATTCTGCGCGCGCAGCATGATCGGGGTGCCGTGGGCGTCGTCTGCACATACGTAAATGCACTGGTGGCCACGCATTTTCTGAAAGCGCACCCAGATGTCAGTCTGGATATATTCCACCATGTGACCCATGTGGATGCTGCCGTTGGCATAGGGCAGGGCGCTGGTGACGAGGATTTTGCGGGCTGGGTGGTTCATTGATTGGGCTCTCATTAAAAAAATCTAACGCAAAGACGCAGAGGCGTGAAGATCGCAAAGGGTTATCTGTCTTTCACGTTCTTGTTTTCAACTATTTGTTTTCTAAAGCAATAATTCTTTGCGTTCTTCGCGTCTCTGCGCCTTTGCATTGGATCTTGCGCGATTAATAACACAGTAAAGGATAAATGTCGTCGGACTGGAAACCCCTTAAATACTAACGGTTTATGCAAAAGGTAATATTACGATGCACTGATAAATTGTGTAAACTCGCGTCTCTTTATAAGTCCCTTTCTAGTTGTGAACAGGAGCAGTGAACATGAGTAGCGTCACCGTGAGCAGGTTGAGTCTGCGATTAAACAATATATCGATCCCTGCCTGCAGCAGGATCTGGTGAGCGCGAAGTGTATCAAAAACATCGCCATTGAGGGTGATAAAGCCACAGTTGATGTGCTGCTGGGTTTTCCTGCCAAAGGACATGAGGCGGCACTGGTGGACAAGGTGAAAAAGCAGGTCATTGGTATCGACGGCATCAGCGACGCCATGATTAATGTCAGCACCAAAATTGAGGCGCATACTGCGCAGAAAGGTGTAAAGCCGATTGAAGGTGTAAAAAATATTATTGCCATTGCTTCGGGCAAGGGCGGTGTGGGCAAGTCCACCACGGCGGTTAATCTGGCCCTGGCTCTGCAAACGGAAGGAGCTACCGTTGGCATTCTTGATGCCGATATTTACGGTCCCAGCCAGCCACGCATGCTGGGCGTGACGGATAAACCCGAATCCAAAGACGGCAAAACCATGGAACCATTGATGGGTCATGGCGTGCAGTCCATGTCCATTGGTTATCTCATCGAAGAGGAAACGCCGATGATCTGGCGTGGTCCCATGGTGACCCAGGCGCTGGACCAGTTGCTCAACGATACAAAATGGCGGGATGTTGATTATTTAATTATCGACCTGCCGCCGGGCACGGGTGACATCCAGCTGACCCTGGCGCAAAAAGTGCCGGTAAGTGGTGCATTGATCGTTACCACCCCGCAGGATATTGCTCTGCTGGATGCGCGCAAGGCGCTGAAGATGTTTGAAAAAGTGGAAGTCAGTGTGCTGGGCATCGTGGAAAATATGAGTATTCACATCTGTTCCGAGTGTGGCCACGAAGAACACATCTTCGGTCAGGGTGGTGGGCAGAGCATGTCTGAGGAATATAACGTGGACTTCATCGGCTCGCTGCCGCTGGACCGGCAGATTCGTGAAGAAGTGGATGGCGGTCAGCCCACAGTGGTGTCTGATCCCGATGGCCGCATTACGCAGATTTATCGTGAAATTGCCCGTCGTGTCTCAGCCAAACTCTCTTTGCAGGCACGGGAATTTAGTGCCAAATTTCCGAATATTGTGATTCAGAATAATTAAAACAGTTCATCATTTTGCAGAGTGGGCACGTAGTGTGTGCCCACGCGTTGATTCCGTATTTGCGTGGGCAAAAAAACGTGCCCACCCTACGGTTAAATTGAGGGAGGAGTTGTAGTGGGTATCAAAGCAGACAAATGGATTCGCCGCATGGCAGAACAGCAGGACATGATCGAACCCTTCGAGCCGGGGCAGGTGCGTGAGGCCAATGGCGGGCGCATTATTTCCTACGGAACATCCAGTTATGGTTATGACGTGCGTTGCTCTGATGAATTCAAAATCTTCACCAACATCAACTCGGCTATTGTTGACCCCAAGGATTTTGCCGAAGAGAGTTTTGTGGATGTGAAGTCTGATGTCTGCATCATCCCGCCCAATTCTTTTGCACTGGCGCGTACGGTGGAATATTTTCGTATTCCGCGTGACACACTAACGGTATGCTTGGGGAAACCACCTATGCCCGTTGCGGCATTATCGTTAACGTCACCCCGCTGGAGCCGGAATGGGAAGGTCATGTGACCCTGGAATTTTCCAACACCACACCGTTGCCCGCAAAAATCTATGCCAACGAAGGCGTGGCGCAGATGTTGTTTTTCACCGGTGATGAAGAATGCGAAACCTCATACAAGGATCGCGGTGGCAAGTATCAGGGGCAGACTGGCGTAACGTTGCCAAAAACATAAGGTTCTTTTTAAATCAGAGACATTTTCATGGATGACATACCATGCGCCTTTTTATTTCATTTTTCTCTATGTCATTTCAGGTGACATTGCCGACATAATTCCGGGTCTTCCATGCGCAGTGCTGCAAGGGGCTGATGCGGGTCATGGCAGGTGGCGCAGCTCATTACTCCGTCGTGTAATGGCAGCGTGTTATCGGGCTCAGAGACGGGAACGCCCACTACATGTTCTCCGGCGGTGATGCGGTCGGTATGGCAATCAGCGCAAAGGCCGGACAGGGGCTGGATGAGGTCGTTGGCACCGGGTGTGGCAGTGGTATGACAATCGGTGCAGGCGTGGTCTGCGGCACTGCTGCTGGTGTTGACGAATAAAACAGTGAGCCAGACAGTGATTATAAAACCTTGTGTGATCATTTTCATTGCAGGCTTTTCCTTTGTTATGTACTTCGGGTGACGGTTTCCTTTCGGTTATCTGGCCGCTGACAAATTTTTATTGTTCGGAGTGATGCCTGATACCGATGTCAGTGTTGCAATCACCGGGCTGTCATCATTTTTTTGCTGTTCGATACGCACAGGTAAATACCCCAGTTGCCTGGCACACCACAACGTGGTTTTCCGACTGCCCTTGATACGGCGTAAACGTATCGTGTCGAAGATTCCCAGCTTTGTACGAATACGTTCCTTGCCGACGATTTCAATATCGTAGTATTTCAATTTGCCACCATCGGCGACAGGATAGCGCAGCGTGGTTTTATTGGTGGGCAGATCCTGCATGATGCGCAATTGATAAAGTAGCTTGTCCTGGGTGCCATGCTCCAGCGGCATGGACCAGGGTTTGCCGTTAATGGTGTTAATCACCTGGTTTTTATCCCAATCAAAATCCAGCTGTACGTTGCGCTTTTTTTTGCTGCCACTGTTGAAAAAGGTGTAGTGCTCAGGTCGGGGCTGGCCATGGAAAAATGTCCACAGGCTGCGTTCGACGACTTGTCCGCTGGTTAGCAGACGGGCGACGCCTTTGGGACGGGTAATAGATTCAAATTGGTAGTGTTCGCCATCATGGCTGAGTACACGTTTGGTTTCGCCGATGGTCACGCCGGATGTTTTCACGGTATAAATTGCGGTGAATTGACTGGGCAGAGCGGCGCTGACGCTGTTGCCGAACGCTACCAAAAACAAGACTGACAGGAATGTCAGGCGGAGGTGCCGAGTGACGCTTGTGCGGCAGACGTCAGTGTTTTGTTGCGAGCGGGACATGTGCTGATTATTCATTGTCAGTACCAAAATTGCCAATGGTTGTTTGCTGGCACATTTAAGCAGGTGAGCAAGACGGTAGCCGACAGAC
Source organism: Gammaproteobacteria bacterium (assembly GCA_013151355.1). Classification (GTDB taxonomy): domain Bacteria; phylum Pseudomonadota; class Gammaproteobacteria; order SZUA-152; family SZUA-152; genus SZUA-152. The sequence continues at coordinate 16,628 of JAADIL010000151.1, read as the reverse complement.
TCACACCACAGCAAGGGCGAAGCTCAGGACAGTTTTTTCGGCAATGCCCGGCTGAGGATTCCTGAAATCACTGTGCAACTCAACAGGAACAAATGCAGGTTAATGGCGGCGGTGAGGGCACTGGCAGCGCTGATGCCAAATGGTACCAGACCTGCAACGACACCGGCCTCAAAGGTGCCTGCGCCGGCGATACCGTGGATGGGCAGGACGCTGGTGAGGTCGCCAGCGGTGGCGCCCAGCCAGGCGGCAACGAAGCTCGTGTTGCTGAACAGCATAAGTACCCAGGCGAACACTGTCAGTTTCAACACCCAGTTGAGCACCGTCCACATCCAGGAACGCCAGAATTTGGCATTATCCTGAGGCAGGCTTTCCAGAATCATGCGCAGAATAGACCACAGTTTGCCCTGACGGTCACCGATGGCATGTAGCCAGGGGCGATAGAGGCGGAAGGCCAGCCAGGGTAAGGATAGCCAGAGTAGCGTGCTGACACTGACGGCCCACGACGGCAAGAAATCCTTACCGACTACCAGCAGGGCGAGGATGACGAGGGTGTGCAGATCCAGCAGGCGGAACCAGAGCAGAGCAGGGATAGAACGCACCGCTGTGATGGAGAAATAACGTGACATAAGCACGGGAAAGCTGAGTTCACCCGTACGCATGGGGAGCAGATTGTTTAGCATGTTGTGTTGCAGAGAGAGCCGTAAACACAGCGCAAAACGGCCCTTCATTTCGGAATAAAAAAAATCATAGATACGCAGGGCACGCAGGCAGTACGTGACGAATACCAGAGTAACGGCTGTTGCCAGAGGCAGGGGGTCGAGATCCTTCCAGGGGGTCAGCAGTTCGACCCAGCCAATGAAATACTCGACGAAAATAGCGAATGCCAGCAGGATCAGTGTCCCAAACACATATTTCAGCAGGGCTTTCCTGTCAAGAGTGGATTGTTGCAACGGTGTTTGTGTGTTCAAGCTGGCCTCGGTATTATCGCGGGGCTCGGGGTGTTGGCCCCGGTCCGGGTGGCGGTATTCTAAACATTTCCCCCCCAAATCTCCAAACTTTGCCGGTGCAGGACGTGCTGGCGCGTGGTAGAGGGGCGGTGAATCAGCAAAGACGCTGAATCATTTGCCCTGACGACAGTACTTATCAACATGCATAACATCAAAAATGGCTATTGTGACTTCTGATTCCGATTATTCTGCACTTAATCCCCAGGCGTCCAGCATCCGGGCATTGCAACTGCTACTGCTGGTGGCCGTGGCTGTGAGCTTTTATCTGAACATCTACGCCGTGCCCCTGTTTGATCTCGACGAAGGTGCTTTCAGTGAAGCCACTCGCGAGATGTTCGAGCGCGGCGATTTTATTTCCACTTATCTCGATGGCAAGCCGCGTTACGACAAACCCATTTTGATTTACTGGTTTCAGGCCGCCAGTGTGTTTGTTTTTGGCGTCAACGAATTCGCTTTCCGCTTGCCCTCGGCCATTGCTGCTACCCTGTGGGTGTTGGCGGTGTTTGCCTTTGTGCGACGGGTGCGTGATGAGCGCACCGGGTTGATGGCCGCCATCATCACCGCTACCGCTTTTGAGGTGTCGGTGATGGCCAAAGCGGCCACGGCGGATGCGCTGCTCAACCTGTTTATTGCGGGCTCCCTGTTTTGTATCTACCTCTACTGGAAAGAACGTGAACGCCGCTGGCTGTTGTTCACTTTCGCGCTCATTGGATTGGGATTTCTGACCAAAGGACCAGTGTCGGTGCTGGTGCCAGTGGCGGTAAGTTTCCTGTTTTTTGCCGCCAGTAAAGAACTGAAGACCTGGTTTAAAGTGGTATTCAATCCGCTGGGCATCGGCATTTTTCTCATTATCGCCATGCCCTGGTACGTGGCGCAGTACCTCAAGGAGGGTGATGCCTTCATTCAGGGGTTTTTCTTTAAACACAACATTGATCGTTTCAGCAGCCCCATGGAACAGCACGGCGGTGGAATTTTTTATTACATCCCCGTGGTACTGGTGGCAGTGCTGCCGTTCACCACTGTGTTGATCAAATCGTTGTTGAACGTCAAACAACTGTGGCGCGACGAATTCACCCGCTTCGCCCTGCTGTGGTTCGTTTTTGTGTTGGTGTTCTTTTCCCTTTCCGGCACCAAGCTGCCGCATTATGTGCTGTACGGGTTGACAGGCACGTTCATCATTATGGCGCTGTGGCTGAACAGACTGGATGAATCCGGGGCTGGCACGTTACGCTCGCAACTGTGGCTGTTTATGCCGCAACTCATTCTGTTCGTCTTTTTGTTGCTGCTGCCAGAGGTGATTGCTGGTGCACTGCCCGGCATCAAGGATGTGTACGTGCGCGAAATGCTCGGTGAATACGAGTCTCAGTTTTCGTTAATCTACCGGCTGTTTTTTGTGGCGGCGATCATGTTTACCCTTTTTTGCATGGGTGAGCGGCGTTTTCTGTCGTCGGAAAAATTGCTCGTCAGTGGCGTGGTGGTTGCTTTTTCATTATCCATGTTTTTGTTGCCCGTTATTGGTGGTTTGCATCAGGGGCCACTCAAGGAAGCCGCCGCTATCGCCAAACGCGATAATCTTACGGTAGTGCGATGGCGTTTTAATATGCCCAGTTTCAGTGTCTATACACAACGTGTTACCGAGACACGCAAACCCCGGTCAGGTGAAATTGTGTTAACCAAGAGCAAATATTTGTCGCAACTGAATAACCCGGAAATTATTTATCGCAAGGGTGGGGTGGTGATGGCGCGGGTGGAGTGATTTCTTTAGTTTTTATCTGGTGGCAGAAAAATGCGTTGCGGTTCACTGATGTCTGTTATGTCCACCAGGTCCCATCGACCGTTGTTGCGGTACAGTCGCTTGTTTTTGTCCGGGTAATCCGCCACATCCTGTTCCAGTCGTTGCCCCATTACCAGACATTGCAGCGGCTCATCACCGTCGTTGACGATATTGTGTGCTGCGATGTTGCGAGGAAAGCCAAGAAAATCTCCCGGCCCTATGGCATGGCGTTCATTGTCGATGATGGCCGTGCCCTGGCCGGAGAGAATGTAAACACACTCCTCTTCGTAAAAATGTTTGTGATATTCCGTCGTGTCGTGGCCGGGTTTTACGCTGATAATATGCACACCAATTTGTGTCAGCCCTACCGCGTCGCCGAGAGACTTGTTAATGCGCACAGCGTTGGGGTTGAGAAAATGAATTCTTTTCTTTCCGGGCATTGCAGTGATGTCGGCAGCTTTCAAGATGAGGCTATGTTTATTCACTTCGAGTTTCCTTCTCATTTAATCTCTATGGGTTCAATTCCCCGCAGCTTGTCCGGGACGCCTGGTTTTGGTGAAACCTCTGGACACCGGCCTTCGCCGGCGTGACGTTAATATCTCGTCAGCTTGCTGCGAGGCCGTTTATTTTTCTTTGAGTCCTCTGCGACCTTTGCATTTATAACACGCCACTTGTCAGTGCCACTACAACATAGCCTTCTGGTGTATCGGGGTGCTTAAACTTCTGGATTCTGGATAAAAACATACAGAATGACAGGGTTTTCATTTTTAAAACGAAATTCATGATGCGATAGTGAATATATTACCCGTCTATATTTATTATCATTAGACGATTATTGATCCTGTCAGGAGAAAGTTATGCCTATATTGCAACCACCCCATTTTTTGTTATTCCTGTTTTTTGTCGCGGCTTCATTGCTGTCAGTGGTGACGGTGGCCAGCGAGGATAATGAGACACACTATGACCGTATCAGTCTGTTGGCCACGGCGTCAGATGAAATCGAGAATGATATTCTTGAAGCGACACTGTCTGTACATCGTGAAGGCAGTAATCTGCCAGAATTATCGGAGGAGGTGAACAAAACTGTCCAGTGGGCCATCGCTGAAGCTAAAAAAGTCAGCGGGGTCACGGTGCAGACCATGGGTTATCAGACCAACCCTGTTTATCAGCAACGGCGTTTATCGGCCTGGCGGGTGCGACAGAGTCTGCGCCTGGAAAGCAAGGACATTGCCAGGTTGAGTCAGCTTATTGGCAAATTACAGGAGCGTCTGGCAGTGGAGCGGGTGGGTTATCGTGTTTCTGTCCAGCGCCGCAATACGATAGAGGAAAACCTGATCACCAGGGCGATAGCGCTTTTTCAGCAGCGCGCGAAACTGGTCGCAAAACAAATGAACCGTGATCGTTATCGAGTGGTGCAAATGAACATTAATACCAGTGGCGGTGTGCCGAAGCGACCAATGATGCGTACAGAAATGTCGGCGATGGCTGATACACGCATCGCTCCCGGCTTTGAAGCAGGCACACAAACGGTTACGGTTTCAGTGAATGGCACTATCGAATTGCAGCTGGATTGAGTGAGTGTCCGGAAACGTGTACGTTCTAAAGCGTTGCGCTGATAACGTCACTGTTTTCCCTGAAGCTGTAATATCCATCAGTGCCGATAATGATGTGGTCAACGAATTTAAGCCCCATATCCAGGGCCAAACGATCCATTTTTGGGTGAAGGCTTTGTCCTCCTCGCTCGGCGTCGGGTCACCAGACGGGTGGTTATGTAACACTATTGCGCCACGCGCGTTTACTGGAAAAGCGGTGCGAAAAACTTCCATAGGTCTGATGTGAATACCATTGACAGAACCAATGGCGATAACTTCAAAACATAATATTTTATTCTGGTTATCCAGATTAACAGTTATCAACTTTTCTTTGGTTTCATCTTGCAGGTCATGAAATAATTTAACAACATCACCCGGGCAGGTTATTAACGTGTCCACTGTTTTTTTTGCGGGCACGCTTTTTCTTGTAGCGAATTTCAATTTCACGAAGAAAAACAGGGCCGTTGTGCTCTTTTTTCATATCAATCATTGGTAGATACCCCGTGAGTATCGTTATGTTTTCTGGGCACATACCGGTAATGCCCGGTTATTTTATAGTCAAACAGCATGTCCTCAAGCCTGGGGCCTGCACCAATATTATGAGCGATGAGTGGATTACCGCTGCCTGATGAAATCTGGTCGGTTACTATACCGATATGCGGCAAATTACGCGGCAGCATCCAGGTAACAATATCACCCGGTTTATAATCCTGAGCATTATTGGTTGCAGGTAATTTAGTGCCGTGTCTTGTGAAAAACACTTGTAAATTCGGGACGCGTCTGTGGTCGATATTGCGGTCTGTGGAATTTAATCCCCAGATGCGGGTGGAAGGATATGCGCTGAAATTGTTTGTCATATCCTCATGAACCAAACGTTGTAAATCAGTACCTGTAGCACGATACGAACGGATAATGACATCAGTACACACGCCTGTATCAGAAGGCACATCGCCATTCGGGTAAGGGATGGAAATATAAGCACCATCGTAACGCACGTCATGTTTTGTGCGGTCAATAGCGGCATTCACAAGATCATTTTCAAAGCTGCCACTGATCGGGCTTTGAGAAAAAGTCACAAAAATAATGAAAATGAATTTTCTGGTCAACTTGTTGAAAAATGTTATTTTTCGTATTAGCGGTGGTGTGGACATTCTGTTAAAAAGAACCTGAATCAATTTGCCATGGGTCAATCATAACTATTAGCCAACAGTGAGGGCAAACGGGTGAAAAAACCACCATCGGTGGTCGAGAGAGAAAGGGGCTCGCTTGCACAAACACTGTTTTTGGGTTGGTGAGTTGATTTAAAGTAAAGGAGGTCATATGAACAGTTATCAACATATTTTGTGTGCGGTTGATTTAAGTACCGAAAATGCTGTTGTATTTTCACGTGCGGTAGAGTTGGCCAATTGTTACCATGCTCAACTCGGTCTGTTGCATGTGGTGGAATATATTCCCGTTGATCTGGCTAACGAACTGGTTTTGCCTCAACAGCAGGAAATTGAACAACAGTTGGTGGTCCAGGCAGAAAAAACACTGACAAATCTGGCGGGGCAATCAGCCCATATTCACGTGAAGTCAGTTGTTGTGCAGGGGTCAGTCAAATCGGGAATTGTTGAGCACGCAAAAAATACCGGGGTTGACCTGATCGTTATTGGTCGACACGGGCGTCATGGTCTGTCGCGATTATTGGGCTCGGTGGCCAATGCCGTGCTGCATCATGCGCCGTGTGATGTTTTGGCTGTGCGCATTGCTGAGTGAGTATGACCTGAATTTAACTCAGCACACCAACACCAGGCGCTTCAGGCGAGCTCTTGATCCGTATAGCGAGATGAAGCTTTTGTGCACTACAAGATGAAGCTTTTGTGCACTACAATTTGTGCAATACAATAAGGATTACGCACAACGTTATCATTCGCTCTACGAATCAATATATCGCCTGAAGCGCCTGGTGTCGGCGTACTGCGCAAGCACGATCACTCGCAGGATGTCAGGTATGAATTTGTATTGTTATCATTGTGTGAATGCACTGACTTGGGGCGATTTGACCGGTGATATGTGGTGTTGCGCGGGTGATTGCACCAATGCAAGGCGGTGATTCTCATGAGGAATATTTCCTGAGCTTTTTTCTTGTGAATTGCGTTGACATGCCCGTTGGGATTAGTCTAGCATCGGCCGACATAGGTAGAAGCTGATAATTAATTTTATCGGATTAATAATAATATTCTGATATACAGATTGTGCAGGACAAAGATACGTTTCGATCAGCCAGTTTGGTTTAGCGCGATGTCTGCAAGATGTACCGGGTGGTCATCAGGCAGAATGACAAGAAACTGCGACGATAACGATGACAGGCTGACGGGAGTGGCCTGTTTAAAATAACAAGCGGATACGATCCGCAAAGAATTGAGGGAGAGCAAGCGGCTACTTCGGCTGGCTTGATTTAGCAGAAGTCTGAAAATTTCCATGTTGCAGCGCGAGCTGTGTGAAGCGAATATTTTGCCAGTCATTTGTCTGGCAAGGTGGTGTTTTCCGCGTTTTAATTCCCTGGTTTGTAACTTGGGGGATTCGTGAAAACAGTTGATAAACAACAAAATGTATCGAGGAAGAAAATGGTAGTGAAGAACCGTTTGATCAATCCGGGCGCAGATTTTGCCAGGGCTGGACTTGCCGGGATGGTGCTCCTGGTGATGTTGCTGATGTCCTCCACGGCAATGGCTGTCAAGTACGATGTAGTACCACCGAGTGGCACACACAAGGGTGAAGATGTGCCTCAGCCAATCGAGTTTCCACACGACGTTCACGTTAAGGACAATGACATTAACTGCATGTATTGTCATACCTACGCACGTCGCAGCAAGGTGGCGGGTATCCCGCCGACCAGCAAATGCATGGGCTGTCACAAGGTGATTGCGACTGACAAACCACGCATTCAGGAGCTGACAAAATACTGGGAAAACAAAGAGTCTCCCCCCTGGAAGAAAGTCCATGATCTACCGGATTTCGTGCATTTCACCCATGAAAAACACTTGAAGACCCTGGCGTTTGATCGTGAGTTTCCCGTGGAAGATGTCAAGGAAATATGCGCGTTTTGTCATGGTGATGTGGAAAACATGACAGTGGCCAACAAGGTGAAGCCGTTGAATATGGGTTTCTGTGTCAACTGCCATATTGCAAACAAAGACCTTGGTGCACCGGGCGATTGTTGGAAGTGTCACAAGTAATCAGCTTTTTTGCTGGTTAATGTAGATTTGAGTGGGTTCAACAGAGCGGAATAACGATTATGAGCGGAAAAATGAACCGTAGAAGTTTCCTGAAAGTGATGGGTTGGAGCAGTGCAGGCGCAGCGCTGACGGGTTGCGATATGCCCACAACTATTACTTTGGAAGAAGGTAAAGAGGAAGTGATGTCCTATCTCATGCCGGAGGAATATGTCATTCCGGGAGTGGGTGTCTGGTATGCCTCAACCTGCACGCAGTGTGCAGCAGGCTGTGGTATCCATGGTCGGGTGCGTGAGGGTCGTGTGCTGAAGCTGGAAGGTAATCCGGATACAGCAGTGAATAACGGCAAACTCTGCATGATGGGGCAGGCCGGTGTGCAGGGTCATTACAACCCTGATCGTATTACGACACCGATGGTGCGCAGCGGAGGCAGCCTGACGCCGGTTACCTGGCACAAGGCGCTGGGATTGCTGGAAGAAAAACTGGGTGCAATCAGCGGCGACCGTTTTGCCTGGTTCACGGGCACGGTAAGTGGCCATCAGTCCGTGTTGCTGGCCAATCATCTTGACGCCATGGGATCAACAAATCACTACGTACATGAAGTTGTCAATAATGCCGTTTCCCGTGCAGTTAATCAGGACATGCTGGGTGAAGCCAATCCTCGACTGCGTCTTGACAAGGCGAAAATGATTGTTTCCTTTGGCGCGGATTTCATGGGCGCCAGCCAGTCTCCCGTACAGTACGCCGGGCAATACGCCAAATTCCGTACCAATAAAGAACGCGGGCTGCTGGTACAGATTGAATCCAAAATGTCACTGACGGGTGGTAGCGCTGATTTGTGGCTGGCCATCAAACCGGGTACGGAAGCTGTGCTGGCATTGGGCATGGCTAATTTGCTGTTGAATAAAATCAGGGTAAGCGATGCGGGCATTCCTTCTGATGTGCGTACGCTGATCAATAATTACGATATCACCAAAGTGGCGCAGATTACCGGTGTGGCTGGTCATCGTATTCAGCGCGTGACCCAGCTGTTGTCCGAGCGTTCGCCGAGTCTGGTGCTGGCGGGTGCAAATGTTGAGGGTCAGGCCCAGGGTTATGCCGCGACAGCCACGATCATGATGCTGAATCATATTTTGGGCAACGTAGGCAAGACCATTGAATCTGCGGGCGAGTTCCCCTTCCCGCAACTTGTAGCCAAACAGGGTGGTACTGCCGACCTGGTGGCTTTTGCCGAAGCGGCCAAAGCGAAGAATCTGGATGCGGTGATCTTTCATGGCAGTAACCCGGTTTACAGCGCGCCCAAAAGTCTGGGACTGGCAGAAGCGATGTCCAGCATCGGTTTCAAGGTAGCCATTTCTCAATTCCCCGATGAAACCACCATGGCTGCGGATCTGGTATTGCCGGTGGATTCCTATCTGGAGGACTGGGGTACGCAGGTACCCGCCGATCAGGCTGAGGCCAGTGCGATTCATGTGCAACAGCCGTTGATGGAAAAACTCAATGCAGAAACCAAAGGTCTGGGCGATATTCTGCTGACCCTGCTCAAGCAGCGCAGAAAAGATGAGTATGGCCAGTTCGAGGATTATTACGCGTACTTGCGTAACGCCTTCGTTGCCATGCCAACATCGGTGAAAAATGACGCGAAGAATAATGATGAGTTCTGGAATGCTGCCTTGCAGACCGGTGTCATCAAAGTGGATGCCGGAGCGAAGAATTTGCAGTCCACCGTTGTCTCGGTTACAGCACCTGTCGTGGATGACAGTGCCGGGTTGACCCTGATGCCATCGCCTCGCCTGGGGTTGTTTGATGGTCGCCATGCCAACCTGCCCTGGTTGCAGGAAGCACCGGATCAGATCAGTAAAGTGGTGTGGGACTCCTGGGTGGAAATGCATCCGGATACCGCCGCAAAGATGGGCATTGGCAACCTGGATTTGGTAAAGGTAAGTTCTGCGCAAGGCTCAGTCACATTGCGTGTGGTGTTACTGAAGGGCATGCATGCGGATGCGGTGGCAATACCGCTGGGGCAGGGGCATGAAGCCCATGGGCGTTACGCCAAAGGGCTGGGTGTAAATCCTCTGCAAATTCTTGATGCAACCACCGACAATAAAACCGGCGAGCTGGCCATGTACAGCACGCGCGTAACCGTGAAACGTGTGGGGCCAGCGGATTCGCTGTCCATCGTGCGCATGGGAACGGGAGCCGGGGACAGTCAGGTGGGACGCAAGTTGGTGGGAACCGTGCCGGTTGAGCAGGTTCGTCGTACGGAGGGCACTTAATCATGTCATTGGATAATATACTCAACCATTGGTCAGACTATCGCAAAGGCGCCGAAGAAGGTGGTCACCACGATTACGAACATCGTTGGGCCATGGCCATCAATCTGGATTTGTGCATTGGTTGTAATGCCTGTTCCACAGCCTGTTATGCCGAAAACAATCTGGCTGTAGTGGGCAAGGAAAAGTTCGAAAAAGGCCAGGCCATGCACTGGATGCGTATCGAGCGTTATTGGGATCAGCAGGAGCTGGAACATCCGGAGCAGGGCGCCAGCTTTCTGCCGATGATGTGTCAGCAATGTGGTGCAGCGACCTGTGAGCCGGTTTGCCCGGTGGCCGCGACCTATCACACACCAGATGGCCTGAATGCACAGGTATACAACCGTTGCATCGGTTCACGTTATTGTTCCAATAACTGTCCCTTCCGTGTGCGCTATTTCAACTTTTATTCCTATTACGAATCATCCTGGCCAGAGCCGATGGAGCAGCAACTTAACCCGGATATTTCTGTGCGCGACAAGGGTGTGATGGAAAAATGTACCTTCTGTATGCAGCGAATTCGTACGGTCAAGGACAAGGCCTTTATGGAAGATCGCAAGGTGAAGGATGGTGAAGTGGTGCCAGCCTGTGCGCAATCCTGTCCGACGTCGGCCATTGTGTTTGGCGACACCATGGATGACGGTAGCATGGTTAGCAAACTCTGGAAAAAACACCAGGTGGAACGCGGTATTTACCAAAAAACCAAACTGGCCAAAAAGGATGCTGACTTGCGTGGTTATCGTATCTTTGAAGAGCTAAATGTCGACCCGTCGGTGATGTATCTCGAACGGGTTCGAGAAGATATTTAGATCGAAATGTTTGCAGAGACTTTTTAAGCAGAGCCGTCAAAAAAGATTAAGGTGATATAACAATGACGATGGTCACAGAAAAAGATATTAACGAGCAGATTGCGTGGGCGAAAATCAACACTGATGTGTTGAAGAGCATGGAAAATCCGCGCCCTGCCTATTGGGTGACACTGGCGGTGTGTATTGCCATGGTGTCAACCGCAGTGGTTGCAGAATATATTCAGTACACCGTGGGCATGGGTACGGCGAATCTGAATAATCCACATATGTGGGATATGTACATCGCTGCTTTTGTGTTCTGGATTGGCATGAGTCATTCCGGCACATTACTGTCGGCAATTTTGCATCTGATCCATGCCGATTGGCGTAAACCGATATATCGGTTTGCCGAAGCCATGACAACGTTTTCATTGTTGACGGCCGGTATATTTCCGATGATTCACCTGGGGCGTGTCTGGAATCTGTACTGGGTGCTGCCTTATGTCAGTGACCGGGGCATCTGGCCAAACTTCCGTTCACCGTTGGTATGGGACGCGTTCGCCATTACGACTTATCTTACAGCCTCCATGCTGTTTCTGTTTGTGGGCATGATTCCTGATCTGGCGATCTGTCGTGATAACACCACTGGCTGGCGTAAAAAGTTGTACGGCATCCTGGCGCTGGGCTGGATAGGTAGTGACCGTCAATGGCGCCACTTCCGTAAAATTTACTTGTTGATGGCTTGTTTCCTGATTCCGCTGGCGGTATCGGTGCATTCTATTGTGTCGGCTGATTTCGCCATGTCCATCATGCCAGGCTGGCACATTACTTCTTTCCCACCGTATTTTGTGGCAGGTGCATTATATTCGGGCTGTGCGGCTATCATCACACTGTTTATCCTGTTGCGTTATTTCTTCCGCTTTGAAGATTATATGACGCTGCCGATCATGGAAAAGACTGCCAAACTGACCTTTGCTATAGCGATGGTGTGGACTTACCTGAATCTTATTGAGTTCGCCTCTGTTTGGTATGGTCACGATGTCTATAACAAGGAACTGTTGATTGCTAAAGCAACCGGTGCTTATGCCTGGATATTCTGGATCATGCTCTTCTGTGGCTCTGTATTGCCGTTTGCACTGGCCTTCAGGAAATTACGTCGGCATATGCCTACCATGTTTGTGGTTTCGTTGTTCCTGAATCTGGGGATGTTCTTCGAGCGCTGGATGATTGTGGCACCGACATTGTCCATGTCACAGGAGCCACACCAGTGGGACATCATGTACGGCAGCATTGTTGAATGGGCCATTGTGTTTGGCAGTTTTGGCTGGTTCGGTATGTTGTTCCTGATATTTGTGAAGGTGTTTCCGTCAGTCTCCATGTATGAAGTGAAGGAAATGGTCTTTCATCGTAAACGGTCTGCGGGTGAAGAAGATCTGGCGCGTATGACCGATCATGCAAAACCAGTGACTCAAACCACTGGTGGGGGGAGTGCATAAATGAGCAAAAAAAGAATGATGGGTCTGTTTGGCGATTTTGAGGAAGCTCATGATGCCATCGCTGATATTCGTCGCAATGAAGTCCCGGGTTTAACGGTAGATGACGTCACTATGACATCACCCATTGAACACCCTGAAGTTGAGGAAGTATTGGGAGAACGCCCAGTACATATTCAAAAATTTACCTTGTTTGGGGCTATTTTTGGTGTGGTTTTCGGCTTCATGTTTTTGGCTGCCGCACAGGCAAGCTTTTTGGTGCAGCCACAGGGAGGCAAACCCGTTATTGCATTGCCGTCAAACATTGTGCTGATGTACGAAATGCTGATTTTCTTCGCGGTATGGCTGACGTTTTTTGCCTTTATCTTTTTGTCGGGGCTATTGAAAAAACGTAGCTCGTTGTACAGCGAAAAAGTGAGCCTGGATCAAGTGGCCATTATTGTGGAAATCGATGAAAGTATTGGTGAGTCAGTAAAGGGGCTTTTTGAAAAGCACAGGGTATTGGAAATTCGAGAAGAGGCGATTCGATGAAGTGTGCAACGAACCATTCGATGAAAAGCATTGCGGTATTGTTGACTGCATTGGCGGTTCCTTCTGCAGCACTGGCCTGGCCATGGTCGCAGGATATGATGAATCAGCCCAGCATCAAACCACAGGAAGGGGCGATGACGCCTTTTCCGGCGCGTTCGGTTCCGGTGATGGGCATTCCCACCAGGGTGGCGAACCGGGAAGCATCCAGGGATCTGGTTAACCCGATTGCGGTCAATGCAGCATCATTGAGAGAAGGCCGCAATCTTTTTCGTATTTATTGTGCAGCTTGCCATGGGTTGACGGGCAAAGCAGAGTCACCCGTGGCCAGCAAAATAGGTGCCATTGATCTGACTGACGATTACGTTCAGCAGTCAATGACAGAAGGTTGGCTATGGGGCACGATTACGTTTGGCAGTTATGTGATGCCTGCTTACGGTGTGGCGGGAGAACAGGGTGGTTCGAATGACCTGACTGTCGAAGAGCGTTGGCATGTGGTGAATTATCTTAAAAATGGCCTGGTGAAAGAATCCCGGGTTGCAGCAAAGTAGAGCAACGGTAAGGCGTGCAATATTTTGCTGCGCTCGACAAGAATAGATAAAAGGGGCAAGGGTTAAGCAAGGGTTAAATGGAAAATTTTGGCAGCTGGTCGGTGTTGACCACAAATTTCCTCATCGTATTGTATCTGGCGCTGGCAGGTGTGACGTTTGCGTCGATTCTGCACCTGGTGAATGGTAAATGGCGTTTTCAGGTGCGATATTTTGCGGTTTCCACAGCGGCACTGTTTCCACTGGCTGGTGTGTTGTTACTGCTGTTGCTTTACAGTGGTGAAAGCACTTTCCCGTGGTTGTCTCTCGCGGATAATGAAGATGTGCATCTCAGCGGCTGGTTGAATTACACCTTTCTGGTGACGCGCCAGATCCTGGGTTTCCTGGTGGTGGCTGCTTTCTTCTGTCTGTTTATCAAATATCAACATCTGACGGATGTGAGTGATGACCCCAAGGTGCATCGCACATTCCGTAACATTGCTCTGATTATTCCAGCTGTGTATGTGCTGTACGGCACCATGATTGCCTGGGATTTTGAAATGACCATGGTGGTAAACTGGCACAGCGCCAGTTACGGTATTTACCAATTCGTCAGTATGTTCCACTTCTTTTTGGCCTTCCTGGCGATTGTGTTAATCATGCTGCACCGTTCCGGCAAGGTGAACAAACCGTACAAGCCTTTTGTGTTTAATTATCTGGCACAGATGATGTTGGCTTTCACGATTTTGTGGACCTATTTCTACTTCACACAATATTTGATTATGTGGTACGGCCGTTTGCCGGAAGAAATGGATCGTTTTCACGACATGATGCTTTATGATTTGGCACCGCTGTGGTGGACATTCCTGGTGCTGAAGTTCTTTGTGCCCTTTCTTACTTTCGCGGTGTGGACGCCAAATCGTCATAACCCCACTGTGATTGTGTTTGTCGCTATCAGCATCCTGTTGGGAACCTGGATAGAGCGTTACACCTGGGTTTCCGGTTCAGTGTCGCCAGAGTTTTACCATATCCCCATGACCTCGATTTTCGATATTGTGGTGACTGTGGTGATAGCCGCTGTTGGTTGGTTCTCTGTGCGCAAGGCAATGACCAGGTATGGTTTGGTGCGCGCATAGTGTGAGGCCGCAAGGGGTTATGGCCCGCGTGTTATTGATGTGAAAAAGGGCTCTTCGGAGCCCTTTTTTTGTTTGAGAGTATTAGGGCGTGTCGTCAATTAATACGGCCATATTAATTGACGATACGCCCTGGCTGCTCGCAGTAGGTTCAACTGATTAATTCAGGATAATGTGCGGTGTTCACGTTTGGGTAAATGGCTGGTGGGTTACCGCGTGGAGGGTGATTTTTTTACCACAAACATCAGTCTATAGTTATATTAATATAAACAATATTTCCCCTGGCTTATTCTCTGCTATGCTCCCTGGTTAATTGGTGTCCTTTATTGGCACCCAGGAGCCTGTCGGACTCAGGATGAATCTACTGCGGAAAATTCATTTTGGCCCGTTTTTTCGATCCTTTTCGTTGAATATGTCCAATATTCGCCTTGAATATGTCCAATATTCGCCTCAAACGATCAAAAAAATGGACTCAAAATGACTTTCCCTCGCTACGATTCCCTAAGCCCGACAGGCTCCTAAATCCTGCAAGTGCTCGCACTCACTCAGCACAAGCTCTTGATCCGTATAGCGAGATGACACTTTTGTGCAATCACAATAAGGATTACGCTCAACGTTATCATTCGCGCTACGAATTAATATTTCGCCTGAAGCGCCTGGTGTTGGTGCACTGCGCAAGCACGATCACTCGCAGGATTAGGTGGCACATTTTCCGGGTTAACGGGCCTGTTCTGTCTTTGTTCAACGGGTAAATTTGGGTGCAATGGGACCATCGTCATTAAGGGGAGTTATGTGAGCACAGGTGAAATTGATCATGGCCGACGGAGAATGTTGTTGGCAGCAACGGCTACCATGGGTGGGGTTGGTGCGATCTACGTAGCTACGCCCTTTGTTTTGTCAATGGACCCCAGCGAAAAAGCGAAGGCCGCAGGTGCACCCATTGATGTGGATATCAGCAAGCTGGAGCCGGGTCAGATGATGACGGTGGAATGGCGGGGCAAGCCCGTCTGGGTATTACGTCGCAATGAGCAAATGCTGAAGATATTGCCAGAGCTGGATAAATTTCTGCGCGATCCGAATTCGGACGAGCTTTCTCAGCAGCCTGACTATACCAGGAACTCTTATCGGTCCATTAATCCTGAATACATGGTGATGATCGGTATTTGTACTCATTTGGGTTGCTCACCGACATATCGGCCTGAATTTGCCCCTCCGGATCTTGGTCCGGAATGGAAGGGTGGTTTCTTCTGCCCCTGTCATGGTTCCACCTATGATCTCGCTGGGCGTGTGTATTCCGGCATGCCTGCACCCTCGAATCTCGTTATACCACCGCATCACTACGCGTCGGTGACGCGTCTGTTGGTCGGTGTCGACCCGGAAGCCATTTAATGTTCGATAAAATATCGCGCCGCCTGGGTGATTTGCGTGAATGGGCTGATGAACGATTCCCGGTTACTGCGTTTTGGCAGGATCATCTGGTTAAGTATTACGCGCCCAAAAATCTGAATTTTTGGTATTTTTTTGGTTCTTTGGCTTTTTTGATGTTGGTGATTCAGTTGCTCACCGGCATATTTCTTACGATGAATTACAAGCCCACCGCTGACACTGCTTTTGCCTCGGTGGAATACATCATGCGCGATGTGAACTGGGGTTGGTTGATTCGTTACATGCATTCTACCGGTGCGTCGTTTTTCTTTATCGTGATTTACCTGCACATGTTTCGAGCCCTGCTTTATGGTTCTTACCGCAGACCGCGTGAATTGCTGTGGGTATTTGGCATGTTGATTTTTGTGGTGCTGATGGCCGAAGCCTTTATGGGTTATTTGTTGCCCTGGGGGCAGATGTCGTTCTGGGGAGCGCAGGTGATTATTTCCCTGTTTGGCGCGATTCCTTACATTGGTGATGAACTGGCGTTGTGGATTCGGGGTGACTTTGTGGTAGCCGATGCCACGCTCAACCGTTTTTTTGCCTTCCATGTGATTGCCTTTCCGTTACTGTTGATTGGCCTGGTGTTGTTTCACATGATTGCACTGCACTCGGTGGGTTCGAACAATCCGGATGGCATCGATATTAAAAAATATAAAGATGAAAATGGTGTTCCTCTGGATGGTATTCCTTTTCATCCATATTACACGGTGAAGGATATGGTGGGTGTTGTAGTGTTTTTGATGATTTTTTCTGCGGTGATTTTTTACGCCCCCGAGATGGGTGGCTGGTTCCTGGAAAAAGATAATTTTGTGCCGGCTGATCCGCTCA